>JAYZBD010000001.1:0-5558 GCA_036339395.1 Planctomycetota bacterium
GGTCTGCGCCACTGGTTGGGCTGCAGCAGGTTGGATCGGTGTGGCGGGGACCGTCTGGGCCAGCACGGAGCCGGAGCAGAGGGAGAGGATTGCCGAGGAAATGATGATTCGTTTCATGGGGAGTTCCTTCCAATGGTGACCCAACACGATAGTCGAACCCGCAAGGGTCTGCTTCGATTGCATGAAATCCCTGCATTCGATTCCTTGCAGGCCCGGTGCCTGTCCATGGTCAAACCATGAAGCGCATCGGGCTCTCGAGATCCTCGATGAGGTGCCCGATGAAGGGAATCTCACGTCCACCATCGACGAGTCGATGGTCCATGGAATGGCTCAGTGGAAGGATGAGCCTGGGAACGACCCGGTCTTCGACGACCCATGGCATCTTTCGTGCCCTTCCAAGTGCCAGGCATCCAACCTGCCCGGGCTGGATGATCGGGGTCGAGTAGCGGGTCGGGCCCATGGCGCCCGCATTGGAAATGGTGTACGTGCCGCCGCGCGTGTCATTGACACCGAAACTGGCGCTCCGGGCATTGGTCGTGATGATCTCCAGGGCGTCGGCTATTTCACCGACACTCATGGTGTCTGCGTTGCGGATGACAGGCGCCACGAGTCCTCGCTCGGTTTCAACACCGATGCCGATGTTGACGTACCGGCGGTAGATCACCTCGCCGGAGTCCTCATCGAGGGACGCATTCAGGATCGGGATGGCCTGCAGCGATCTGCAGACGGCTCGTACGACGAAGGCCAGGATGGTCAGTCGTCGCCCGGGGTTGTCCGGGTCGTTGAACTCGCGTCGCATGCAATCAAGTTCGGTGATGTCGGCATCATTGCAATCGGTGACATGGGGAATCGTCTGCCAGGCGGTGCTCATGACTCTCGAGATCGTCTTTCGAGCCTGCGAGAGTGATTGACGAACGATGGCCCCGTACTCATCCGTATCCTCGATGCCCTCGACGGCGAGTGGAGAATGGGGCGCGGCAGCCACCGGGGTTATCGATGTGGCAGGAATATCGATCTGAGCCGCAGAATCGCCTGCACCTTGCGCTGCTGTTGCAGTACCCGCATGCGCTTCGACGTCGGCCCGGGTGATGCGTCCTCCGGCTCCCGAGCCGGCAATGTCATCCAGCGAGAGGTTCAATGATCGAGCCAGCCGGCGGACAGCCGGTGATGCGGCCTTGCGTCGATGGCTTGTCGAGGGAGCAGGAACTGCAACCGGTGTCGAGGGAGCTGCTGCGATCGTCACCGTCGGTTCAGTGGTGGAGGATTGGCCTGCATCTTCTCCGGTATCGAAGGTGAACATCACGTCCCCGACATGAACGAGTTGTTTTTCCTCGACATGGACACGTTCGACCCTGCCTGTGCAGGGGGAGGGTATCTCGACCGCGGCCTTGTCGGTCTCGACTTCCATGAGGGGCTCATCCTCGCGGATGGTTTCACCCGCACGGACGTGCAACTTGATGACCTGGCCCTCGTGCACGCCTTCGCCCAGATCAGGAAGCTTGAAGTCGGTGGACATCGTTCTGTTCATTCCCAGGCAAGCGTTTCCTGGACCGCCCCGATCACGGTATCGGCATCAGGCAGGAACTGCTTCTCGGTCTGGAAGTAGGGGAAGGGTATGTCGGGGCAGGTGACTCTTCGAATCGGTGCGCAGAGGTATTCGAAGGCATGCTCATTGAGGCGTGCGATGATCTCGGAGGCGACCCCGCAGGTCTGGTGACCTTCATGGACGATCACGCACCGGCCTGTTTTTGATACCGACTCGGACAGGGTCTGCGTGTCCATGGGGGAGATGGACAGCAGGTCGATGAGTTCAACATCGATCCCGTTGAGTTCAACGAGATCATCGACAGCTTCCCTGCATACGCGCATCATGGCCCCGTAGGAGATGATGGAGATGTCGCTTCCGGGTCGGACGACCTGGGCCTTGCCAAGGGGCATGGTTTCATGCGTTTCCGGGACGTCTTCACGGAAGGCGCGGTACACCGCCTTGGGTTCATAGAAGACGACCGGATCCGGATCCTCGATCGAGGCAGCCAGGAGCGCCCGTGCATTGCGGGGTCCGGATGGAATGACGACCTTCAACCCCGGGGTATGTGCCCAGTAGGCCTCACGGGATTCGCTGTGGTGCTCCACGGCGCGGATGCCGCCGCCGTAGGGAGTTCGCATGACCATCCGGATCGGGTACCGCCCCTGCGTCCGGTTGCGCATCCTGGCCATGTTCTGTTCGATCTGGTCGAAGGCCTGCATCGTGAAACCGGAGAACTGGATTTCAGTTACGGGCTTCAGGCCGTAGATGGCCATGCCCACCGCTGTTCCGATGATGCCGCATTCGGCCAGCGTCGAGTCCATGACACGTCGGGCTCCGTACTTCTCGTACAGGCCCTTGGTCACCCTGAAGACGCCGCCGTTGATCCCGATGTCCTCACCCATGAGGCAGACATCGGCGTCTCGATCCATGCACTGGTCGAGGGCGAGATTCAGTGCTTCCACCATGGTCATCTCAGCCATCGGAACCTCCCCGCTCGTCAAGACGACGAAGGTAGGCATCACGCTGGGCTTCAAGTTCCTCAGGCAACTGCTCGTAGAGATGATCGAAGATCTCCCGGGGATGGGAGGCCGCGGTGGAACGGAAGAGATCACGTGCTTCGATGACCTCCTGCTCGCATTCGGCGTGGATCTGCTGGATGCGTTCTCCGGTAAGCAGTCCCTTGTACTTCATGTAGGTTTCGAAGCGCCGGATCGGGCATCGTTCCTCCCAGGGATCGACGAGTTCCTCTTCCCGGTAGACGGTGGGATCATCAGCCGTCGTGTGAAGACTCATTCGGTAGGTCACCGCCTCGATGAAGGTCGGGCCACCACCGACCCGGGCGCGCTGAGCGGCTTCGTCCACGGCGACTGTCATGGCAAGGATGTCGTTGCCATCGACCCGGATGCTTGGCATGCCGAATCCAAGTCCACGTACGGCCAGGTTCTCCGTGGCAGCCTGCTTGTTCAACGGCGTCGAGATGGCCCAGCCGTTGTTCTCGCAGACGAAGACGACGGGGGCCGCATCCACTGCAGCAATGTTCAGGGCTTCGGATACGGCACCTTGCGACAATGCCCCGTCACCGAAGTTCACGACCATGCACGAGGCATCGGACTTGTAGTTCATGCCCATGGCCACCCCGACGGCGGGAAGTACATGTGATCCGACGACGATGGAGAAGGGCAGATCATTGACACCTGCTGGCGGAGGAAAGCCCTCGTGGTACCCGGCCCAGAGCAGCAGCAGCCGCTCCATGGACCAGCCTCGCCAGATCTGTGCGCCGAATGAACGGTAGGAGGGGCTGTACCAGTCCTTCCTTGAAAGCGGAATCACCTGGCCCAGTTGGCAGGCTTCCTGGCCGAGGTTGGGCGCAAAGGTGCCCATTTCTCCCTGTCGCTGCATGGTGAGCATGCGGTGATCGAACGCCCGGGTCAGTACCAGCCCTCGGTGGATCTTGACAAGCAGTTCATCATCCAGCGGGGGATCAAGGCTCTTGTCCAGTTGCCCATGCTCATCGAGGATCTGGAGCACCTCGATGTTCCCCGGTTCAATCGGCGAAGTGTCCATGTTGCTGGACTTCACACCGTGCTTGAGTTCCGGGAACTGACCCTTTGCCGCCGGGGTCGGTGCTTCCGGATCCGGGTTGTCATTGAGTTCATCTGGCATGGACTGGTCCAGTGTAGCAGTCAGTCATCTCCACCCCCGGGTGCAAGCCTCTTCATGTCCTCGAAGGTGTTCTGGCAGTCATCGCAGTACTGGATGGTTCGGCATCGGGTCGGACCGAAGGGGCTGTCCAGTCGCGTGTTCGTTGATCCACACCATGGGCAGGGAATGGCGGATGTGCGAAGGGTCGTGGTTGAAGGGCCGGTGAATGGTTCGCCCGGCGGGGGAACGGTGACACCATGCCTTGCCAACGAGGCCCGGCCTTCTTCGTTGATGCGATCCGTAGTCCAGGCGGGTTCGAACGTCCACTCGACAATGCAGTTCGAGACGCAGTCCAGGGCAGAGACCTTCTGCTGCACGTCCTTCCCGATCATGTCCAGTGCCGGGCATCCGGAGAAGGTCGGCAGCAGCACGATGTGCACCCTGCCGTCCTCTTCGACACGGACTTCCTCGACAAGCCCGAGTTCAACGATGCTGCATGGAAGTTCAGGATCAGGAATACCCTTGAGAACCGCATGAACAGCGTCGATGTGCTGGTTGTCGCTCACCATGCTGCGCCGGGATCGGCGGATCGAACGGCACCCATCTCGGCGTGCGTTGCAGTGAAGTGATCCGCATGTACACCGCTGCGACCGCCGACAGTTTCCATGTCCGGCAACTCCACCTGCATTGTCAGTCCCGCCTGCTCCAGGACCCCGTTCGTATTCCCGACCCACTCTTCGAACAACTCGCTTCGCCCACAGCAGAAGGACTCATCGGTTTCGAGCTCTCGACCTGGAAGTTCGAAGAGCATTCCCGCGTGGGTGGAGAGCAGGCCGATCGCCTTCTGAATTCGGTCGCAAGCTTCATCCGAGCCGCTCCCGAGCCGACGCATCCAGTCGTCGAGGTATTCAACATGCAGGGCTTCTTCTGCACGGAGCTTTCGTGCTCGTTCAACGAGTTCCTTGTCTTCGAACAGTGCGAGTCGATCAAGGACCGGGGCGGCATAGTGGGTGAAGAGCCATCGTCGTACCAGTGAAGTCGCCCAGTTGAACTCATCGGGAACGGTCATGAGGTCGCAGCAGAGGTACTGGCCTGGCTCGCGCTCATAGGCGATGACATCAGGATCGAGTCCGAAGCGGTTCCCGAGGTACTCGTAGAGCACGAGGGCATGACTCAGGTCATCCTGGGCCATGGACGAGGATGCGATGTCCTCCTCGAGGATTGGTCCGAGCCCCGTCCAGTCACTCTGCATGTGTCCGAGGAACAACTTGTCGTCCGCCATCTCCAGGACGAGGATCGCTTCAAGGTCGTTGAGCAGGTTGTTCATCGGGTTGGTCATGGATTGATTCGGCCTAGAAGTGATGCTCGATATCGTCCTTGCGGTATTCCTCGATGTCCTCGGTCTTCCTGAAGGCATCCCATTTCGCCCGAACGCTCTTGCTGTATCCCTTGGCAAGCCTGTAGCCCTGGTCATGGGTTCGCCAGATCACCCTGCTGTCTTCCGTGGACACGATTGAATCGCGTGGTACGACACGCACCTGTGTCATGTCCATGCCGAACCTGGAGAGTGCCGCGGAGAGCGCAGCCTCCTGGTCTGCAACCTGGACATGGCCCCGTTCAACATGGATGTCTCCTCGACGCTTCTGTGTGAAGACGGCCCAGGCAGGTGCTTCGGGGTCATCCGGGGTGTCCTCGCCGGACAGGGGGGTGTCTGAGACGGGTGTTTCATGCATCTGGGTTCGATCATGCAGCCAGATGTTTACGCAGGATTCATCCTGTCCATAGTGCTCGCAGGCATACTTCGTTGCCATGTCGATATCTGGTGCATTGAGCCATCCCGCGTAGCGATGGGGGGCGCCTTCCTTCTTCTGCGTGTAGACCACGTAAT
>JAYZBD010000002.1:0-10331 GCA_036339395.1 Planctomycetota bacterium
TCGTTCGCGCCATCCTGGCCTCTGCCCTGGTGGAACGTGTCCCTCGCTCGGTCCTGCTTGCAGACATCATCGAACGGATGCCCGAGGGGCTTTCCCTGGTGAAACTCGATCTCACGTCCACGCTCGTGCGTACACAACAGCCTCCAACAGGCACGGGCACGCGAAGTGGTCGACCACCCCGCCGACCAGGACGCGGAGACCCCGCGAACGAAGACGTCGAGCAGGCCTTCGTCGTACCCGAGTACTCCGTCCGCCTTGCCATCGAGGGATTCGCCCCAACGGACCTCCATGTCTCGAAATTCCTCGCCTCGCTCAATGCCGACGATCTCCTCCAGTCCGTGCGTCTCGAATCCACCGAGGAGGATGTGATTGATGACCTGGCCATGCGTCGGTTCAAGATCACCTTCGCCCTCAAGCGAGACGCCGATGTCCGTCTCCGCTCGCCATCCATGCCACCTGGAGCCACCTTCACCGCAGCAACGCAGGAGGAATTACGATGAATGGACTCACAAGGCAACTCGTGTTCCTTGCCGTGCTCTCTGCTGCGCCGATTCTCTCATGGAACCTGGTCTTTACACCCCAGAATGAGCGCATCAACCAGATCAACGAGGACATCAGTGAACGACAGGAGAAGATCCAGGCGCTCGATCTGATCGTCGCGCAGGCACATGACCTCGGCCAGGCCGTGAACGAGGGCATGCAGGCCATTGCTCGCGTGGAATCAAAGTTGCCGACGCAGCAGGACGTGGAAAGCATCCTGGAACAGACATGGTCGATCGCCCGGGAGCATGGGCTCACCGTGAAGTCCGTTCGCAGCGAACAGCCTGTTCCCGCGATGGTCTACATGGAACAGCCGCTTGCAGTCGAACTGGAAGGACCCTTCGAAGGGTTCTATGCCTTCCTGCTGGACCTTGAAAACCTGCCGAGAATCACTCGCATCTTCAACCTGAAAGTCGAACGAATCGAGTCAACGAGCGGTCCATCCCGAAAGACGCTTCCACCGGGATCGGTCAAAGCGGAGTTCCTCCTGAGCATCTACTTCGCCGCCAGTCCCACGGAAAACTTGCTCCAGGCATCAATGAAGGAACTCCACTGATGGATATTCATGAACATGAAGGAGCGGAGAACACTCCCTTCACGATTCCGCACCTCGATGGAGGCGATGCCTTCAACGATGAGGGAAGCGAACTGGATCGACTGCATGCTTCTGCCCGGACGCACCAGGCATGGCTGCTGGCAGTCGTCGTAGCCGTCGGGATCGGGTCAATCTGGTCCATGCGATTCCTTGGAGTGGGACCCCAGGCCGCGGAAGCTTCAACTGCGGACGAGGTCGTTGAAACCTATCTCGAGTCCCAGGGAAAGCTGATGATGATGGGAATGAGCGAATCGATCCTGGATGTGCTCCAGCAGAGTTACGTGAATGAGCAGGTTCCCCTTTCGGACCTTCCAGTGAACCCGTTTCTTCTCAGCAACAACGGTGGTGACGGTGAAAATGTCCAGTCTGCAGAGGCACGCGCACGCTCGAAACTCGAGTCATTCATCGAGACGTTGACCGTGCAGTCGACGATGACTGGAGGAACGCGGCTTGCCAGCATCGATGGGCAGGTGCTCCGCATAGGTGAACGGCTGGAAGGTGTACCTGAAAACACGGACATCATGCTCATCGACGTACAACGGCACTCGATCGAGTTGCAGGCAACCGACACTGTTACTGGCACAACCGGGTCCTGGACACTCCAGGTCGGACGATGAATGGAGAACGACATGGTTCGATCTGACATCGACTGGCTTCCATCGAAGAAGCAGGAACCGCAAACCTGCAGGCTGCTTCCAGGTGAGGATTCAACCACGGAGGCGATGCATGCACTTGGTGCCGTGCTGGTTCGTGATGGACTCATTACCAAGGATGAACTTCAGCAGGGTCGCCAGATCCACAGGCAATCACCTGGGCGAACGCTTGCCGCCATCCTGGTCGACCAGGGACTGGACGAAATCGAGGTCATGTCACGACTTGCCTCCCTCGTTGGGCTTTCACTGGAACGGCTGGATGCAGACGCGATCGAGACCGATCTCATCGAGCAGCTTGGAAGCCAGTACTGTCGCTCGAACCACGTGCTCCCGATCCGCCGCGAAAAACAGCGGATCATCGTCGGAACCACGGTTCCCTGCGACATGGTTCGACTTGACGAGGTAAAACGCCGACTGTCAGCCCAGTCGATCAGGCAGGTCCTCGTCACGGGGAGTGATATCGAGGCCGTCCTGGATTCCCTGGCTTCGGAACTGCACGATGACGTCGACGTCGAGGCGATTCTTGCAGATGCCGAGATCGAGGACATCGAGATCGTCCGGCAGGTTGACTCGGAAGTGGACCTTGCCGAAGCGGAATCATCGCCGGTCGTGCGATATGTCAATCACATCATCCAGTCGGCTGTTCGAGAAGGTGCTTCGGATATCCACATCGAGCCATCGTCGAACGGGCTGAAGGTGCGATTCCGAGTTGACGGTGTTCTCTACGACGTCATGAATCCTCCTCACAAGATGCACGCCGCCATCACGTCACGCCTGAAGATCATGGCGGCACTCGATATCGCCGAGCGTCGCCTCCCCCAGGATGGTCGAATCCAGGCAACGGTCCTTGGCCGGCCACTGGATCTCAGGATCAGCACCGTACCGACACCGCACGGGGAGAAGACCGTCATGCGACTCCTCGACAATCGATCAATCGATGTCCCCCTCGACAAGCTTGGATTCACGAACTCGATCCTCGATGCATGGCGGCACGAGATCGACAGGCCACATGGCATCCTGCTTGTCACGGGGCCGACGGGTTCGGGCAAGACCACGACCCTGTATGCATCACTCCAGCAGATGGACCTGCAGCGATTGAATGTCTCCACCGTCGAGGATCCGGTGGAATACCGCCTTGAGGGCATCACGCAGATACAGGTTCATGAACGCATCAACCTGACCTTCGCGACAACGCTTCGCAGCCTTCTTCGCCAGGATCCGGACGTCATCATGGTCGGCGAGATCCGTGACATGGAGACGGCAACCATCGCGACACAGGCTGCACTCACGGGGCACCTCGTACTCTCGACGCTGCACACGAATGATGCACCTTCATCGATTACCAGGCTGATCAACATCGGGATCGAGCCATTCCTCGTCTCCGGTGCGGTCAACGCCGTACTTGCCCAACGCCTGGCAAGGCGGATCTGTCCTTCCTGCCGGACAAGCGAAGCAACGACTGACGAGGCCCGGGAGTTTCTCAAGGGCCACGGAGATGTACCGGACATGCTGGCCCATGGATCAGGGTGCCGGGCCTGCAGGGGCAGCGGGTACACGGGCCGCCTCGGTCTCTACGAGTTTCTTCGGATGAATGACACCCTGCGTGACAAGGTGGCGGGGAATCCCACCGTGACCGAGTTCCGCGCATTGTGCAGGGCACAGGGCATGTCGACACTTCGTGAAGAAGGGATTGCCCGGGTCCTTGACGGAACAACCACCATCGAAGAGGTCCTTCGCGTCACGGATGCACTGGGCTGATCAGGCGATTCACCCAGTAAGCAGGCCGGTACCGAGAACCACCCAGACCACGACCGCGATCAGCACCTTGCAGGTGGTCCCGAGAACGCGTCCTATCGTCGCACCGATTGCCGGCTTGACTGACTCAGCGGCACTGCGTGGATCCTTCCCTGTCGTCTCGCCGACAAATGCCCCCAGGAAGCAGCCCAGGATGGCGCCAACAAGGGTGCCGATGATGGGAAGCAGCAGGCTACCGATGATCGCTCCGAGGAAACCACCGAAGATCGCACCCCAGGCAGCTCGCTTTGATCCGCCGCCGGCCTTCGCACCAAGGGCTCCAGCGACGAACTCGATGCCCTCCCCGACCAGGGCAAGGGCACACCCAATGGCAATGGCCCACCAGCCCCAGGCGGGATTCGCGCTGCTCCCCATGCCGGGCATGATCCAGAAGACATCGGCCAGGTGCGCCAACATGGCGATGATGAGCATGATCCACGTGCCGGGCATCTGGAAGACCACCAGTACAACGCAGGCGAATCCAATGATGACGAACAGGCTTCCCACGACGTAGTAGACGATGTCCATCATGAAGCTGTTCCTGGCCGGTCAACAATCATGATGTCTTCAAGTGCCTTGCGTTCCAGGTCGGGAACCTGGCAGTCTTCCGCCGGCCAACCCACCGGGATCAGGAGGAAGGGCCGCTCATGCGTCGGTCGCTGCAGGATGGTGGTGAGGAACTTCATCGGGCTGGGTGTATGCGTCAGTGCAACAAGACCCGCATGGTGAATGGCTGCAAGCAGGAAGCCTACTGCGATGCCAACAGATTCATTGACGTAGTAGACCCTGTCCGACTCGGTCTGGGGGGAATCATCTTTCATGCACTTGAACACCACGATCAGCCATGGAGCGATTTCCAGGAAGGGCTTGTTCTTGTCGGTACCGAAGGGATGCAGGTCATCGATCCAGGTCTGTGGTGCTCGATGGGTATAGAACTCGTGTTCTTCCGCCTCTGCAGCTTCGCGAATCTCCTTCTTGATTCCGGGATCCTGTACAGCCACGAAACGCCAGGGTTGCTTGTTTGCCCCGCTGGGTGCTGTACCGGCAGCACTGATCACATGTTCGATCAGTTCAGCTGGAACGGGCTTGGTGGAGAACTCACGTACGGAGGGGCGTTGGTCCATGAACTCATGAAACGCCGCAGCGGCAGCGACCGGGCTCTCCGGTGGCTCAATGGGCTGGAGCGGGATGAAGTCCGGGGTGTCCTTCATATCCTCACAGGGTACCGTCCAGGCGAACTGGTGGAGTTGAGAGGTAATCGCTACTACTCTGATTGAATGAAAGAACTTCTCCTGTCCTTCCTCCTGTTGCTCATTGGCGTCAATGTGACTCTTGCCGGGCAGAATGCAGCCGATGAGTACATGCGGATCATGGAGTCCTGGGAAGAACTTGATGGGCAGGAGCAGATGCTGCTCGATGATCTTCCGCCACACCTGGAACCGTGCCAGGACGCCCTCGCCGCAATGCGAAAACTCGACGGGATGGACAGGCTGCTGCTGCAAGCTGCTGGCAAGGACGTCTGCGATTTCGGGATCGATTTCTCGGAAGGGCCCGGCGTGCTGCTTCCTCACCTGGGCCCGATGATGGGCCTCGCACGCCACACCATCTCGCGAATCCACTGGCAGCGAATGCAGGGACACGACACCGAGGCTGCCAGGAGACTTGCCGGGCTCTACACGCTCAGCCTGCACATGGGCCAGGACGGCACGCTCATCGGCTCGCTCGTGGCACAGTCGATTTTCACGAGGTGTGACGAATCCGTTGAAACAGGAATAGAGGCGGGAACCATCGGTCCGGACGAAGCACGCATGCTGCTTTCCAGCCTGGATGGTGCTGAGGAGGATGACACGTTCGGAACCATCCAGAGCGTGCGAAACGAGAAGGAGTATTTCGGGGGCTGGGTTGAGAAGCAGATCGAGAAGTCTGTACAGCCAGATGGTTCCATCGAACTCACCGATGAAATGAAAGACGTTTTTTCCACCTTCGAGATGGGCCCGGTGGAAGATTGGCTTGAAGGATTCCGCAGCCAGGACATGGAGGGCTACTACCGGTACATGGACGAGTCCATCGAAGTCTTCGAGATGGATGACCCCACCGCTGCGAAAGCGAAGCAGGCCGGGATCGAAGAGGCCCTCGTCGAAGGTGAGTACGGCGACTTCGCCAGGCTCCTTGCGCCGACACTGGGAAAGGTCATGGAAACGACGCACAAGAACGAGAAAGCGATCTCGGACAGGGTTGTACAGCTCAAGGCCATTGCAGATGGAACCATTGACCCGATGGATGGGGCGAACGCAGCATGGTGGTACATCAAGACCGCGAGAAAGGTGGAGCACCTGTCGCCCGAGGACATCAGCGAGACTGCACGATCCGCAATCCTCGATGAACTGCTTGTTGCAACCCTGATCGACGAATGCACCTTCCCGGGGTTCGACGAAGGTCACTACCCACAACCCGTCGTTCCGCCATGGTCGACTGGCCTCAGTCGATGCTTCGATCTCCTGCTTGACCAGGCACGGGAAGAACTCGAGGCCGGACAGATCGACAACTGCATCTCCCAACTGGTCGTCGGACTGGAGATGGCCGCGGATCTCTCCGGCAATCCAAGTCTCGTGGATTCGATCATCGCGCAGGATGCCGTCGTACGGAGCCTCGCCATCGTCGACGAACTGGACACCTCGGATCAGCTTGATGCCAACCAGCGTCGACTGCTGCTCGAGGCGATTCGAAGCATCCCGGCCCGTGATCCATTCGGGTACATGCAGGCAGCCGATGCGTCCCGCAGGCTTGTCTCGACCTACGTCGGGTACTACGACCCACTCGAGAAGCATGCCGCTTCCTTCCCCACGGACCCCGATGATGTCCTGTACGTGCTGGCCTGGTCCGAAGATGCGGTCGAACCCTGGTCTCCCTATTCGTTCTGCTGGCCACTGGTCATCGACTGGCAGGTTCTTGAAGGGCGGGTTGATGGCAATGCAGTCCTCGCTGCCCGTTCCCATGGAGTCGACGCGAGGGAAGCGGCCAAGCTCGATGTCATGCTTGATCTTGAACCGGTTCGGAACATCGCCCTGCCCACGATCAAGGAACGACGGCAGGAAGCGGCCACGATGCTCAGGGAATGGAAACGTCGCCTCGGCCAGTAACGTTCAGCGAATGAACCGGATGCGTCCGAAATCGGGAATGAACCCCATGCCGCCCTTTCTCGGCGCATATGGCGCCGGGAAATAGACCAGCCATGCCTTCCCGATGAGCAGTCGTCGATCCACGACGAATGGATTGGGGTTCAACTGCGTTGCAACCATCGGGCTCGGTGGGCCCCACAAACGTGAGTCCAGGGAGCGGGCGGTATTGTCACCCAGTACGAAGTACTCACCGGGGCCGAGCACCGCCAGCTTGTCCGGGTGTGTTCCAAAGCCGGGAGTGCCAGGTTGTACGAGTGCTTCCTGCCCGGCAACAGGAGCATTTTTCATGGAACGCTGGTTCAGAACCGGCCTCTGGTAGTACAGGTCACGGTCGACCTGGATGCGTGACAGTTGAACAGGGGCACCATCAAAGGTCCACGTCAACCCCGGAGGAGTCGGGCGCGATGCTGCATCGAGCAGAACCCGGGTGGATGTTGATTCGGTTCCCTTCCCACCCACATTGGCCAGACGCTCAATGGGAGACCAGTTCCACTCGAGGTGGTCGACTTCCTTCCCGTTGATGGAAATCGACATGGATTGATCCATGCGTTGAAAGACGATGGCACTTGCCTGGCCCGCATGCAAGGAGTTGATATCAGAAGTACGACGCTCGGCCTTCGACGGATCCCCGGTGGGCCACATCGAGACGGAAGCACTTCCGTCATCGATCGTGAACTCGAAGACATGACTGTCCGCCTTCAGTTCAAGGGTGGTCGAAAAACCGGCTTGCTCGGGTGTCATCGTGAAGGCGAGACGAATATCCCGTACAGGAGTCAGGCCTCGCTGGCCCATCGGCGAGATCATGTTGTAATCAGACCAGTCATCAATCGGGTACCGGTCGCTATCCCAGGTCAGCACCGCCTTGCCGGAGCCTGCTTTCGTCCAGGAACCATGCGGCCCGATCTTCCAGTCCCCGGATGGTGTCCCGATCCATGGTGGTCCACTCCATCGACGCGTTCGCCGCTCAGGTGCGACCGGCAGGGATGTCGACGTCCAGACTTCCTGCCAGGATTCCCGCTGCACGTGTTCGGGCTTTCGTTGCACGATGAACTCGTCCTCCCCCTGGCCCTTGACGAATATGTCACCATCGACGATCCAGAGGGTTTCATTGGGCAGGCCGACGACACGCTTGATGTAATTCGCCGATGGTCCATCGGGAAGTGTCGGATTCTTGAAGACCGAGATGTCGAATCGATCCGGCTGGAAGAACGGCCAGATGTACTTGCAGACGAGAATGCGGTCACCAAGGCGACGCCTGAGCACACCAGCTCCATCCAGCGGTTGGCCCCGGCCCAGGGCATGATCCTCGAGACGACCCGGCTCTGGCCGTCCACGGCTCGAGCCGTCAAGACCGACGGGAACCTCGGTTCCAGTCTGGACCGAGCGAACAAGCCAATGCTCACCAAGCAGGGTTGGAGCCATGGACCCCGTGGGAATGACGAACCCCTCCACGACGAAGCCCCGGAACATCATGGCAAGAACGAATGCAACAATCAGGGACTGGATGGTGTCGACAAAGCCACCTTCCCTGGACCCGGAACCAGCTGTTCGTGTTGGATCACCCTGTGTCATTGACGGGGGAATCCTAGCAGGCTTGGGTCACTCGGCGGGCTTGGAACCCTTGGAGCCACCCCCGCCCTTCCGACGACGGCGGCGGCGGCGTTTCTTCCGTGGTTTCTTTTCATCTGCTGCCTCGGCAGAGCCTGCACCAGCCTTCGAGGATTCCCCCCGACCCTTGTCTTTCTGCTTCTTCCTGCGACGTCGCCGTCGCTTCTTCTTCCCACCCCCCTGCTCATCCTGACCGGTCCGTCGCCGCACTTCATCCTCATCCATTCCACGCAGGGGGTCGATGGCCGCCTCCTCGGCAAGCCGACGAGCAGTTTCTCCCGGCCGTGGACAGGTCTCGGGGTCAAGCAGTTCCTCGAGGGGGACCGCGATCTCCGAGTTGTCGTGTTCGAGTTGCACGAGAACAAGCTGCGTCAGGATCTTCGTGTCCTTGACAAGCCCGGGGCCTTCAAGCGTTCCGACCCTGGTCTTCCTGTGCGGCAGGTTCTTCTTGAGGTCCCTGTAGGTTTCATCTTCATATCGAAGGCAGCACATGAGACGCCCGCATCGTCCGGAGATCTTCAAGGGATCAAGCGTGGCCTTCTGCACCTTCGCTGATCGCATCGAAACCGGCTTGAGCACCTTGAGGAAATTCTGGCAGCAACAGTGCTGGCCACACCGCTCGTAGTCAGCTGTCAGGCGCGCCTCGTCGCGTGCTCCAACCTGTCGCATCTCTATTCGAGCCGTGAACTCGGCCGCAAGGTCACGAACCAGTTCACGGAAGTCGACTCGTTCTTCGGCCATGTAGTAGAAGGTGACGACTTCGCCCCCGAGAATCGGTTCGGCCGAAACGAACTTCAACTCGATGTTGTAGAAGGTGACCAGTTCCTTGAAGACTCGTTCGTATCGCTGCAGGTCGGATTGAAGTTCCTCGTGGGAATGAAGGTCCTCGGGCGTCGCGATTCGAAGTACGCGGCCCTTCGTATGAAACGGGTAGTCCTTGCCGCCGGATCGGTCGATGTAGTCCAGCATTTCCTGGCGGGATATCGATTTGCCACACCCGGCGTTTGCACAACTTGTCGTCACGGCTTCGGCCAGTTCCATGCCCCTGTGTGTCCGTACGACGAGTTTCGAACCACACCCGGGTTTCAGATCGAGGGTATTCCTGTATTCCCCGATCATCTTCATGCTCCCGAACCGGACGACGATGCTCTCGGGCGTCTCGATGGCAGCGTGCTGCTCCTCGAGAGTCAGGGCATCGCGGTTCGCCGGATCGGCATCCGCTTCAAAGACGGGCAGTGGGGTAATGGGCATTGATGGATGCGTCGCGACACTCCCGACGTTGCCGGGTGTCGCATGAAGTGAACTGGCTGCCAGGAAGGGGGGATCCGCTGGTCCACCTGGCTGGACCGCGGTTTCAACGCATCAAATGCACCTTGAGTATATCCTCTGCCTCCATGGTGGAACACAAGATTCTGGCTGAAGCTGAATTCACGAAGAAGGCATGCACCTACTGGCTGCTCAGTGGCGGGGTCATTCTTCTCATCTGCGTCGTCACGATCCCCCTGCTGCCCTTCTGGTTCATCTTCGGCATGATGATCACGGGGAAATACCTCGAGCACATGGGCTGCACCCTCACTGAAAAAACACTGATCGTCCGGAAAGGCATGTTCAACCGGATCGAGAAGACCATCCCCCTCGAGAAGATCACGGACCTGGGTTTGAAGCAGGGCCCCATCATGCGTGCCATGGATCTCCACGCCTTGACCGTGGAGACGGCAGGCTCTTCGGGTGGCGGCGCTGGTGGAGCACTCGTATCGCTCATCGGCATCAAGGACACGATCGGATTCCGAAACCAGGTCCTGGCTCAGCGTGATCTGCTCAACTCGGGCGATGCACAGGCACAGGCTGCGAGCCCCACGGCCCCGAGCGATCACGAGGTGTTGAGTGACATACGGGACACCTTGCACCGCATCGAGGATGCAATCAAGCAGTCCTGAATCGAATTCACTTGCCTGCCACCCG
>JAYZBD010000003.1:0-9569 GCA_036339395.1 Planctomycetota bacterium
CTTCTCGATATACTTGTCGGTTCGATTGACGGCGGACCCGCGGGTTCCCGCCGGTACTCGTCGACGGCGTGTCGACCGACCGGCTGGAGCAGCGAACCTACAACACTGCGTCATGCAGCACGCAGTAGCCTTCCGCTGAGCTGCCCCTGAACATCATGGTTGATCACAATCTCATCGCGGACATCGGATTCGATGAAGCCGAAGCTGATGCACTTATTCGTACACAACTGGGCGACCAGGTTGCCGATGGCGACATGGACGCCCTTCTTGGAGGCGAAGTTCAGCAGAACCTCCGCCGCGGAAGGATCCTGGAAGGACGGATCGTCGGCAAGGCCGGTGATGACGCTGTCATCGACGTAGGCCTCAAGTCGGAGGGACTTGTCAACAAGAACGAGTTCGACAATTACGACAGCCTCAAGATGGGCGATACCGTGGAAGTCCTTCTTGAAGACCTTGAGGACGAGACCGGGATCATCAAGCTCTCGAAGAGAAAGGCCGACCGCATCCGGGGCTGGGAGCGAATTCTCGAATCCAACAACGAGGGCGACATCATCGAAGGCAAGGCCACTCGAAAGATCAAGGGTGGACTGCTCGTCGACATCGGCGTCCCCGTCTTCCTTCCCGCCTCGCAGGTCGACATCCGCCGCCCGAGTGACATCGGCGTCTACATCGGCAAGATGATCAGGGCTGAAATCCTGAAGATAGATGAAGAACGACGCAACATCGTCATCAGTCGACGGAAGTTGATCGAACGCGAACGGAATGAGAAGAAGGACAAGCTCATGGAGTCGATCTCGGAGGGCGATTCGATCAAGGGCACCGTCACGAACATCGCCGACTTCGGCGTCTTCGTCGACCTTGGTGGAATTGACGGCCTTCTGCACATCACGGACATGAGTTGGGGTCGCGTCAATCACCCAAGTGAAATCTGCAAGGTGGCAGAGGAACTCGAGGTCAAGATCCTGAAGATCGATCGCGAGAAGGAGAAGATCGCGCTTGGTTTGAAACAGATGCAACCATCTCCCTGGGACAAGATCGAGGAACGTTTCCCACTCAACAGCCGGATCAAGGGCAAGGTGGTCAGCCTGGTCAGTTACGGTTCCTTCATCGAACTGGATGATGGCATCGAGGGGCTTGTTCATATTTCCGAGATGTCCTGGACCAAGCGGATCAACCATCCCAGTGAACTTGTCGAGGTCGGGGAGGAAATCGAGGTCATCGTCCTCGATATCAATCCTGAAAAACATGAGATCTCACTTGGAATCAAGCAGACCGAGGTGAATCCCTGGGAACTCGTCTCCGAGCGATATCCGCCGGGAACGATCATCGAAGGCCAGGTCAGGAACCTCACCAACTATGGTGCATTCATCGAGATCGAACCTGGAATCGACGGCCTGCTGCATGTCTCGGACATGTCGTGGACAGAGAAGATTTCACATGCGAACGAAAAGTTTCAGAAGAGCGAGACCGTCGAGTGTGTCGTCCTGGAAATCGACCAGGAGAAGCAGCGGGTCGGCCTCGGCATCAAGCAACTCACCGAGGATCCCTGGGACACGGCCATTCCGGAAGCCTACAAGCCTGGAATGGTGGTGCATGGCACGGTCACGAAGATCACCAACTTCGGTGTCTTCGTGGAACTCGAAGACGGCCTTGAAGGTCTGCTGCACATCTCTGAACTTTCAGATGAGAAGGTTGAAGATCCCCAGGACATCGTCAAACCCGATGAGAAGGTCGATGTCAAGATCCTCAGGGTGGACACTGCTGACCGAAAAATCGGTCTCAGTCTCAAGCGTGCCAAGTGGGGAGAAGGCGAAGGCCCGCAAGGTGACGTTCAGGCCCAGGAAGACAGTGGCGAGGAAGATTCCGACGCCCCGACCAAGGGTGGCATGGATGACCACGGTGCCCTCGGTACAGACAAGATCGAGCTGTAACCCTTGGGAGGATGCTCCTGCATGAACATGAATACAGCCCGCGACGCATAGCGTCGCGGGCTGTCACCTTGCTCTCTCCCCACGTGTTCTTCAGCAGAGAACCAGGAACGTCAACAGCGTCAACAGGGCCATCTTGCGTCGATGGCTCGTGAAAGGCATGAACCGACTGATGGCCATGCCGCCGTACGCCTGGCTTCCCCCCCCTGCTCTTCTCATGGTTATTCTCCAAATCCCGGAACACGGCACTTTCGTGCCTCATATCACAACAATGACACGATGCAGGGTCTTGTCGAAGAGAAGCGCAGGAATCAGAAGCAAATCAACCTGGCTACTGTGTATTCTCGGACACTGATGATGATTCCAAGCCGCACAATCCGAACCAGCCCGCTCAAGGCGATTGCAGGCCCACTGCTCGTGGCAGGCATGTTGCACACGTCAGCTTCGGGAATGCCGGACGCCGGCGATACGGTGTCTGCCTGGTATGCGGCACGAAGTTGGGTTGATGCAACGACAACTGGCAGCGAAGAGGCTGGTGCCAACGCAACTGGTATCGAAGGTGCGGCGGCCTGCTGTGTCATCCTCCGTTTCGATGGCCGCCTTGTCGGGATAGGTACTGCCGAAGGTGATGCAGGAAGCATGGTTCGCATGGCGACCGACCATGCACTGGAAGATGCCCTTGATGACCCGACCATTGCGGCCCTGCCGGAAGATCTCCAGGGTAGCGCGGGGAAAAGATTGACACTTGAACTGGAGGTGGCAGGAGTTCTGGAACCCCTCATTGGAAACTCCCTGGTCGATTTCGAATCGGATATCCATCCACTCCGTCACGGGCTTGCACTTCGCTGGGGCAACAAGTGGTCCTATCGATATCCAAGCCGATTGCGACTCGTGAACAATTGGCCGGAAGCTTCCACTCTGGAAAGCATGGGACTCGGGCTTGGGCTTACGCCACGTGCAGCAGTCGAAGGGATGCAAAGGGGAGATGTCGGTGCCTATCGATTCGAAGTACTCGGACTTGCCCAGGCAACCCCCTCCGACCCGCCAATGGAAGTTGTCGCTGGAACGATCGGTGTGCGTGATATTCCAAACCAGCAGTCACTTGCAGATGCCAGGGTGGCGCTGCTCGATCATGTCATCGGAACGCTCTGGCCAGGAGAAGAACCCGTTGGAGTGATGGGCGGCTACGAACCGGCAAGTGATCGATACAAGCCCCTGATCGCATCGAACCTTGACCAGGCATTGACTGCATATGCTCTTGCCCGGGCTGCGAACGATCGACAGCTCGATCCCGCCAGGAATGATCAAGCGGCACGTGTCGCGGCAACGCTCCTTGGAATCCTTGCTGAAAGCGACAGTACCGGGAAGTCATCGTCCGAGCACGCGTCCTTCCTCCTTGCACTGAGCGCGATGCCGGACCTCGAGGAAACTGATGCCATCGCCCGACACAAGGACGATGCGATCAGCCACTTCCAGGAACTGCAGCAGGGTGTTTCCGCCGGGACCATTCCTGATGACTCCCATGGACTGGGCATGGCTTCACTTGCAATGGCCAGGACAGGAAATCATAGAGATGCACGATTGCTTGCCGACAAGGCGTGGGAAACCCTTCCACCAGAGCGCCATGTGTCACTGATGCCATGGATCGCCTGGACTGAACTTGAACTGGCTGGTGGAGGTGCCCCGGCACATGCCAAGGAACTGGTCGAAATACGAACGCTGCTCCATGAACGGCAGGTCCCCTCGGGCGATGATCAGTTTGGCCCTGAATTGGCCGGCGGATTCGTGTTTGGCCAGAACCCTGATGACGTCCATTCGCAGTCGCTTCGACCAGCAGCCGCGATGGCTTCAATGATGCTGTCTCCCCACTTGACGGCCCCTGGTGAACGCATGGAAATGATGAACAGGTTGAATGCACTTGCAGGCTTTCTCCTGAGACTGCAGATGAGCAGCGAAGGCGCAGCCTTGATTCGACATCCTGAACGCGGTGCAGGCGGGATCAGGATGGCATTCTGGGACAATCGAATGCCACCCGCTGCACAGGTCATGGCTCTTCTTACCCTTGAAGAACTGCTCTCCATGGAAGATGCACAAACCATGTTTCCAGAGGATGATCACGAACTATACTGAAGCAGCCTCGGGCCTGGCCCCAGGTTGATGGAGGTTCACGTGATGACACATGCCTGCTCCAGGCTTCTTCGACTCTGCCTGTGTTCATTCATGGCTGTCGCATCGCTTGCCGGAACAACCGATGCCCAGATGCGAGGACAGTTCCAGGATCGAACTCGAATGCACGAGGCCGAGGCCAGGATTCTTGGTTCGCTCGTCTACACCGATCTCACCGCTGAATTCAACAACACCGAACTCCGGGTCGTCATGCAGTTCCTGAAGGACTCCACAGGAATCAACATGACCATCAAGTGGCTGTCCGATTCGTCGATGACCGGGCTCGACCCGGAATTCCCCGTCACGATGAGCATCGACCACCAGCCTGCCCTTGATGTCCTGGAACGTATTCTCGATTCCGGTTCATTGGATGGAGAGGAATTCTCCTGGCAGCTTCACCATGGCATCCTTGAGATCGGCCCGAAGGAATGGCTGGGTCGCAAATCCGCTCAGTACATCAGGACGTACGACATCGAGAACCTCATCTTCGAGATACCCGACTTCGACAATGCACCGACCCTTGACCTCGGGAACTTCGGGGGGGGTGGCGGCGGCCTGGGCGGTGGCGGATTTGGAGGAGGTGGCGGAGTTGGCGGCGGGGGCGGCGGTGTTGGCGGCGGCGGTGGTGGCGGCGGCGGCGGCGGTGGTGGTGGTGGCGGATCACTCAGTCCAACCGACGAGGAAGAACGCATCGAGAAATTGATCCAGATCATCGTGGATTTCGTTGAACCTACAGCATGGAATCGCAACGGGGGGTCCTGGGGCAGTATTCGTGAATACCGAGGTTCACTCATCATCCGTGCGCCGGATTTCGTACAACGCCAACTTGAAGGCTATCCCTTTGAGCCGATTCGCCCTGCAGGTTCCACTTCGAGTAGAGGTCTCAGTTACGAACAGGATGGAATCTCCGTCATCGTTCCACTGTCCGAACGACTGAAGCGGGAACGTGACCTGGAAGACCTGAAGAAACCCTAGCAATCGAATGTTCAGGGTCGCCCACTGCCGAGTTGTTGATGCACCAGTTGATCTCCCCCGTCGATCAGGCGACGGAGAAGCGATGCGTCAAGACGAACCGGTACCTCCGGTGGGCCATGGTCAAGCATGACCCTGATCACCGCATCAGCGATGTTCGCCGGTGGAAGTGTTCCATCCGGTGACCAGAGGTTGTAGTCAGCCCACGACAAGGACAATTCACACTCCTGTTTACCGAACGTGACGGAGAACTTCCAGCCGTTCTCCTCTTCCCGTTCCGAAATGACCTCGACCCGCATGCATGGCTCCTGTGCGCAGAATGGAGGTAAACACGTTAGCCTGATGGACAAACCCGTGTCCTTGACCGACACAGACTAGCACTACGATGAATTTTCTCCTTGAAACACTTCGATTGGGTCTCTGGAACCTGCGGCTTCACCTGCTCCGATCGACCCTGACAAGCCTCGGCATCATCCTCGGTGTCGCAGCCGTGATTCTCATGGTGTCGATCGGTGAAGGAAACAAGCAGACTGCGCTGCGTGACATCAAGCAACTGGGAGCAAACAACATCATCGTGCGCTCCAGGAAACCACCCGAGTCCAGCTCGTTTGGATCTCAACGTCGGTCGTTTCTCGTTTCATACGGTCTTCTTGATGCGGACATTGAACGGCTGGCCGCCTTCGTGCCGGAAGCTGAACGTATCATCCCCTTGAAAACAGTGGGATCCGAGGTCTCGTACAAGCACAAAAGGGTCACCAGCCAGACCTATGGGACTCTTCCCGCGTTGAGAGAAGTGCTCAATCTGAAGATTGAAAAAGGCGGGAGGTACCTCACGGATCAGGACCTGGAACTCCGTCGGCCAGTAGCGGTCATTGGGCAGGGTGTTGCTGATCAACTCTTTCCTCTTGAAACACCCGTGGGCAAGGAATTACGCATCGATCGAAGCGTGTTCACGATCGTCGGTGTTCTTGATCCCGTAGGTCTCTCTGGTGGTGCCGGGGGAGCACTCGTTGGCCGGGACCTGAACCAGGATGTGCACATTCCCCTTTCGACCGCAGAGATGCAATTCGGTGACGTCGTCGTACGCCGTGTTTCAGGCTCTTTCTCCGGTGAAGAGATTCGATTCTCCGAGTTGTACATCACCGTTGCTTCAACGGACGAGGTCATCAAGGTTGCGCAGCAGATCGAGAAGATCATCGCTGTCGGACACTCCGAAGACAATGATGTCGCCCTGATCGTGCCCTGGGAACTGCTCGAAAACGTCAAGCGAACGACGTTTGCGATGAACCTGCTCCTGACAAGCATCGCTGCCATCAGCCTGCTTGTGGGTGGTATCGGAATCATGAACATCATGCTCGCCTCAGTCATCGAGCGGACGAGGGAAATCGGCATCCGACGAGCTCTCGGTGCCACGCGGAAACACATCATTTCCCAGTTCCTTGTCGAAACCGGGACCCTGTCCGCTGTCGGTGGTCTCCTGGGCATCCTGCTCGGCGTCAGCCTGTCAATCTCGGTCGCCGAATTTCTTCCATGGCTGATGAGTCAGCCAGCAATCCAGAACATCATCGAAACCGATATCAGCTTTGAAACCCAGATCACGGGCTGGTCGATCATCGCCTCGTTCCTTGTAGCTTCAATGACCGGGCTCGTCTTCGGCATCTATCCAGCCATCGTGGCCTCCAGGCAGGATCCGATCGTTGCGCTTCGCCACGAGTAGCCGGCTCGAAAAGAGGTAGGCTGTAGGGATTCATGAAGACTCTGCCAACCGACTTCATAGAACTGACACGAGACCAGGGTGATGCCCTCTGGTGGGCCTGTGATGCCTGGTTCGACCATTGCTCGCTCCTGATCAATGATCCGGGAACCGTCGTTGACCGGCCCCTCCTGGCAGCCTCGAATGCCGCTGGGAACGCCCTTCGTTCCTCGCTCCAGACAGCCGGGGTCGATCGAACCATAGAACGCTTCCCGGTTGCAGATACAGCAGCCATTCGACGGATCATTGCGGGGGTCATGTCGATGGATTCAGGATTTCTTGCACTGGAATGGGACGAGGAACGCTGGCCTTCACGGGAAAATTGGACCCAGGTTCGTCAACAGGTACAACGTTCATTGAAACTGCTTGAGGAGATCATCGACACGCTCGATGATCTCCATGGCGAAGATACATGACCCACAGTGATCTGAATCACGAATCACGCAGGATCAGCCTGGCGAACAAGTGTCTCATTCTCTTCGGGTGCGCAATCGTCATCATTCTCATTCTTGCGCTGTCCGTTCCATGGTTCAGAACCTATTCACTCGTTCGTGAGTACCAGGTTGAAGTCGCCGACCAGATCACTGAGGCGTGGCTCGAAGCACGATTCACACAGAATCCAGATCCCGCGGCAGACGTGGTCCAGGATGAGTTCCCGGGACTGGCGATCTCCTTCTACATGCTCGGTGATCCGAATACGACTCCGTTCATCTCGTCTGCAATCTCGGAATTCCAGGCTGACCCGGACCTGGCCTACTTCGAAACGACCTCCGTCAAGGACGAGCAGGAGATCTTCCGCTACGCCATGCCGATACGCGCACTTCGACTGCAACGGCTTCGCAATCCATCAGCAACGACCTTCAAGCCCGGCGTGATCGAACCTGCCGTTTCCGATCCACTCCGTGCAATTCTAGTCGTTGAACGAGCGACGCATTTCGGTGAAACCCAGCTCCAGTTGTCGAGGTCATACATCATCATCACGGGAATCGTGGCAGGCCTCCTGGCAGTCATCGTGTTCTACTTCATCCTGACGAAACTCATCTTCTCGCCCGTTCGCCGCCTGCGAGACACGGCTGAACGTGTCAGCAGCGGTGACATCACGGCACGATCGACGATCAGGACCGGCGATGAATTCGAGGAACTATCAAGCAATTTCAATGTCATGCTCGACCAGGTCGAGGAGACGCAGTCCCGCCTGCAACGCATGAACGAGAACCGTGACCTGAAGGTTGCCGAACTGGCCGAGGCGAATGTCGGTCTCTGGGAATCGACCAACTTCAAGACGGAGTTCCTCGCGAATGTCAGCCATGAACTGAGGACACCGCTGAACTCGATCATCGGGTTTGCCGAACTGCTTCTCGCGGATGCCGGAAATGATGCGGATCCCAAGCGGATTCGGCACCTCTCGAACATACTTGCCAGCGGTCGATCACTTCTCGAGTTGATCAACGACCTGCTCGACATGGCAAAGATCGAAGCCGGTCGAATGGAAGTCAACCTCGAGCCGATCTGCATCGAGGACCTCCTCGAAGGACTGACAGGAATCATGACGCCGCAGGCCACGGCAAAATCCATCGAGCTTGACTGCCAGGTCGAGGATGAACTTCCCCAGCTTGAAACCGACCCGGGAAAACTGCAGCAGATCCTGTACAACTTCCTGAGCAATGCCATCAAGTTCACGCCCGACAACGGGCAGGTGACGATCATGGCCGAGGGTGCCGGCAAGCATGTACTCCTGAGCGTCTCGGATACAGGGCCGGGAATAGCACCCGACATGCAGGATCTGATCTTCGAGAAGTTCCGGCAAGCGGATGCCAGCCATACACGCGAGTTCACCGGGACCGGATTGGGGCTCGCCATCTGCAGGGAACTTGCCGAACTGCTTCAATGCGAACTTGCCGTCGATTCCACACCTGGCCGCGGATCCACCTTCTCCGTAACCATTCCTGTTACGTACACACCACCGAAAGCTCCATCGCTGATGAACTGAATCGATGGCTTCGCCCTACCCGGGGGTATCCCATTGGTGATCCTCGTCACGACGCAGCGTCACCCCCCCCATCTTCACGCAGCGACGGCAGATGAGTGCCTCGCCCATCGGGCTCGACCAGGTCGACACATCGTGGTTCGAGAGGCACATCGTGCAGTCACGACCATCCTGCATCTCACCGCCTTCAAGTTCCACGATCTCCATCCAGGCGACCTTCAGGCAATCACCGCAGATGACCGAACCATGGTGCCCCTCGATGCATGGCAGGCCCATGGACCATGCTGCCCGGTGACAGAAATCACAGAGAATGTCCTCCGGTTGCACGTTTTCAGTATCAACGCCTTCACGGTACATGTGATCACGCCTGCTTCCTGAGAGTCATGGCTCGGAATGCCCGGCCTTCCGGTTGGAACTTTCGCTCGTAGTTCGTGCCAACCAGTTCGGCAGGCCCCGCAGATCCTGGTGCGTTGAACTCGTTGCGTTCAAACAGGTTCGCATGTCGAGTGGCATGTTCCTCGTACCACTCCCACAGGTCCGCGTGATCCGTGACCATCCGAAGTTCACCCCCGGGAACCAGAACTCGTTCAAACTGGGCGAGGGTCGAATCCTGGATCACCCGCCTCTTGTGATGTCTTTTCTTGGGCCAGGGATCGGAGAAATAGAGATGCACGACATCGACGAAGGAATCGGGGCACCAATGGGTGATGAACTCCGTCGCATCTCCAAGGAGCATGCGTACATTCTCCAACTGGTGTCTTCG
>JAYZBD010000004.1:0-34919 GCA_036339395.1 Planctomycetota bacterium
ACGGCCTACATCGCCGGACTTGATCAACACCTTCGGGCCTTTGACCTGTTCAACGGCAATACACGCTGGCGTGTTCTTACGAACACGCCGCTCGTGGACTCTCCCGTCCTGATCGGTGACAAGGTCTACCAGCAGATCCCGGGACAGGGGCTTGCCGCATTTGCAGCCCGACCGAAGGATGACTTCAACGGTCACCAGTACTGGATCAACAAGAACATCAATGGCAATGTCCTGACAAGACATGGACGTTCACTGGTTGTCTGGGACAGTGCCAACCACGTTCTTGGGACCATATCCGCGTCCCTGGGCACCACCGACACGCTCCTGCATGTACCCGATGTCGTGCGGGTCATCGCGGATGACCTGGAAAACGGCACGCTCTTCGCCCTGGGATACGACGGGCGCCTGACCTGCCTGACTCCCTCGAACTGAACAGGCTCACCAGCAGAACAACCATGTCCCTCGTTGAAGTAAAGCGAGCTCTTCTTTCGGTCAGCAACAAGACCGATCTCGTGCCCTTTGCACAATCCCTGTCCGAGCTGGGCATCGAGTTGATTTCGACAGGTGGTACGGCCGAGGCACTCGAGTCAGCCGGTTTGAGCGTGACCCACGTGCAGGACGTCACCGGGTTTCCTGAAATGATGGATGGTCGAATCAAGACACTCCATCCACTGGTTCATGGTGCCCTGCTGGGGTGCCCTGATCGACCGGAACATGTCGACGCCATGGAAGAACATGGCATCATTCCGATTCAACTGGTCTGCATCAATCTCTACCCGTTCGAACAGACGATCCAGAAGAAGGGAGTCCCCCAGGAAGAGGCCATCGAGCAGATCGACATCGGCGGACCGGCAATGCTCCGTTCAGCTTCGAAGAACCATGCCTCCGTCTGCACGATCACTTCTCCCACCCAGTACGACAGTGTCATCAACGAGTTGAAGAAGCATGATGGCTGCACTGATCTGCCATTGAGACGCGGGCTTGCAGCACAGGCCTTCGCACGTACGGCTGCTTATGACACCGCCATAAGTTCCTGGATGACTGCCGGCGGCAACGACCGGTTCCCACCCATCCTCCAGGTCGTGGGACGACGAGAACGCCTGCTTCGCTACGGAGAAAACCCTCACCAGCATGCCGCCCTGTACACGACGGACTCCAATGATTCCATGCAGTTGGCAAGTGCGCAGATGCGGAGCGGCAAGCCGCTGAGTTACAACAATCTCAATGATGCGGCTGCCGCACTGCAACTGGCATCCGAACTGGCGACGGTCTTTCCCGAGCAGTGCGTCGCCACGGTCATCAAGCACACCAATGCATGTGGCGCAGCAATCGGCAGCACGCCACAAGAGGCATTCCAGCGAGCATGGGAGGGAGATCCTCGCGCCGCCTTCGGCGGCATCGTGGTCTCCACGAAGTCCGTGGAGCAGTCTCTCGCCGAATACATGGCCGAGGGGGAGCGATTCCTTGAAGTCATCATTGCTCCATCGTTCTCGCAGGAGGCAGTCGACTGCCTGGCCGCACGCTGGGCGAATGTCCGGCTCCTCGAGGTAGGTGGAATCGGTGCCAGTAAAACGGATGGAAGTTCAATACGCTCGATCCCCGGGGGCCTCCTTGTCCAGGACGCTGACTCGGAACTGGCGGATCCGGACCGCTGGACCCTGGTTGCAGGCCCCGAGCCCGACGAGGCGATGCTCGATGATGCACGACTGCTGTGGATAACCTGCAAGCACCTGTCCTCGAACGCCATCGCCGTCGGCGGAGGCGGAGCGCTGCGTGGAGCAGGCACAGGACAGGTTGACCGGGTCGGCGCATGTCGATTGGCCATTGAACGTGCCGGTGATGCCCTGGAGTCGCTTCCGCGGATCGTTGCAGCCTCCGATGCCTTCTTCCCCTTCGACGACGGCCCGGCAATTCTCGCGGATGCTGGTATCAACTGCATCGTCCAACCCGGTGGATCACGGCGTGACGATGACACCATCAAGCTCTGTGAAGAACGGGGAATCACCCTGCTCTTTACGGGCACACGTCATTTCAGGCACTGACCGGAAGTCGAGTCAACCAGTTGCGCCGATGCTGACATCGATCGGCTGCGTTCCGGGAACATGCGTCGGCTCAATGGCGACATTCAGCGGGAGTCGACGGCCCTGGCCGTCATGTGGGATGTTGTCCTCGTCGACGATCCGTTGGATTGCCATGATGCCCTCGATGAGCATCTCGGGCCTCGGAGGACAACCCGGGACATAGACGTCCACGGGCACGTACTGGTCGATCCCCTGGACGACGGCGTAGGTGTCGAAGACACCGCCGGTGGAAGCACAGGCCCCCATCGAAATGACCCACTTGGGCTCCGTCATCTGCATGTAGATGTGCTGGAGGACAGGGAGCATCTTGACACTCACTCTTCCCGCAACGATCAGGAGATCGGCCTGGCGAGGGCTGAACCGGAAGACTTCCGCTCCGAACCGGGACAGGTCGAATCGGCTTGAAGCCGTCGCCATCAGTTCGATGCCGCAGCATGCCGTTGCAAATGGCATCGGCCACAGGCTGGAACGGCGTGCCCAGTTGATGACACGGTTCAACTGCGTTGTCAGGATTCCGTCTACAGGGAGTGCCGTTTCGAGACCCATGGTCTGCTCCAGCGGGGGGCGTCTTTGCCACGTACAGGGCATTGTAGACTCATGGCAGTCATCGTTCCAGCAGGAAGTATCCTTCAGGCTGCTCTTTGCGATTCCAGATCGAACAATCGATCGATCTTCAACATGCTGAAGAGATCTTCGAGCCCCCCTGCCAGTCCCTCAATGGAGGTTCGAATTCCAAATGCCTGCGCCCTGTTCCGCAGGTCGATGCACATCCCAAGTCCGATGCTCTTCATCATCTCGACACTGCCGACATCCAGGACCAGTGCCTGGATGGAATCGCCTTGGCGATGCAGCACGCGATGTGCTGCTGCAGCGATGATCGAGACTTCCTTTTCCCCAACGCGTCGAGCCGTCATGTGGACCGTAAGAACCCCACCCTCGACCGACATCCTGACGTACGGGCTCATTCGCCCCTGGTTCTGCTGTTTCATTCCTGGTACTCCCCGTAACCGTGTTCCTGTACTCCCCCCCTGGACCATCGTCTCGGTGAAGCTCCCTGTACGGCACCGGGCATCCAGGAAGCGGCCCAGGCTGCGAGCATGGGCCTGCCAAACCCTCCAACCCACCCAGGTGGATCATGGAGACCCGTTATCGGTCGAACTGGATACCAGTGCGTCCGGGGAGTCTAGAATCAGGCCATGACCCCACTGCTCCTGGGCATCCTCCTGGTGCTGGCCCCGGCACCGACCACTCCACCTCCAACGGAACCCGAGGCCGCACAGGAACTGCCGGACACCCCGATCGAGAAGGCTCGTTCACTGCTTCCATCCGGGTTCAGCGAGCACCACACCCGTCACTGGGTCATTCTCTCCGACGCACGGTGGGATACGATTGATCACGTTGGCAAGCACCTGGAAGCGGCGTTGCACCAATTCTCCCGGGTCTGCAGGCTGCTGGGCGCAACACGACCCATGCCCTCGGACCGCATGCTCTGCATCGTGTTCAGCGACCCGGAAGCATTCAGTTCGTTTGCACGTGCAGGGGATGCACTCGAGATCGACCCGGATCAGATCGGCGGCTACTTCTCACCCGACTCGGAATGGATTCTCTTCTACGAACCTCGTGGACTTCCGGAACTGGAATCCGCTCGCAGGGAACTGGATGAACACGAAGATTCCCTTCCGGATGACGAGGAGGAGGCGCAGGAACAGGCACGTCGCATCAACGAGCGACGAGATGCACTCGAAGATCTCGAGGTGGGCCTTCGGACTTCCCTGGCGGTGCATGAGGCCACCCACCAACTTGCCTGGATCACGGAGTTCACTGATCACCGTGGAGGCTGGAATCTCTGGTTGCACGAGGGCTTTGCAACTTCCTTTGAGACGCATGACACCTCTCGTGCCTTCGGACCCACGCACGAATCACCCTTCAGGCGAGAACAATTCGTGCAGTCGATGAATGATGGTCAGTTGATTCCACTCCAGGAACTGCTTGCAATCAAGGACCTCGAGGGCATCGAGCCGGACCGATTGAACGTGGTCTATGCACAGAGTTATGCCCTGGTTCGATGGCTCTGGAGGTTTCGTCGAACACAGCTCAATGGCTACATTCGATCCTTGCGGGAAGATCCCGACTACGTCTTTCCCCGGGATCAACTCAGGGCGTTCGAAGATGCATTCGGTCCCGTCGAGAAACTCGAGCGGCGTTGGCTCAGGGACGAAGAGGATGAATGGTGGAGCCGGCGCTAGGCTGGCGACCCGTCCACATCCATGGTCGCCTGTTCCTTCGACCTGAGATCTCCAAGTTGCTGGGCAACCATCGTTATCTCGAGTCCATAGAGCACGGACAACCACATCATGTAGACCCAGAACATGAAGACCGGCACGAAACCAAGGCTTCCTCCCAGTGGGCTCGACCTGACGGCGCGATCAACGTAGAGAACAAGCACCCACTGCCCGAGTACGAGCAGGATCGTCGCCGATGCCGCGCCAAGACTCGCAGGTCGCTTCCTGATGTCCCGTGCAGGTATTGCGCGGTAGCAGAGACGCAGAAGCCACCACAGGAGAACGAGCGTGATCAAGGTCTGCAACGTGGGAACGACCCATGGCCAGGTACCGACGAGTACACCAAGTTCATGCACTCCTCGTTCAAGGAACCACCCAGCGACGACGACCAAGGCCGGCGCCAGGAGGAGCACGCCAAGGTAGACCCATATCCGCTTGCGAATCCAGCCCCCGGGTGTGGATCGAGTTATGAAGTTGAAGGTCGTATCGACCTCCTCGATAAGCCGGAATGCCGCATAGATCACGATGATGATGCCCAGCCAGGTGAGGCCCGTGAGGTCTGTTGCCATGGCCTCCCTGGCCCGATCGGACACCCACTCTTCAAGGTCGATTGACTCACCCTCTCCCTCGCCCGGAATCGACATCCCCACTTCATCCATGTGGAGCCACTCCATGACCTCGTCGATGCTTTTCATGAAGGTCTCTTCGCTGATGAAGGATCGCGTCACGACAACCGTGAGAACAAGGATCGGCAGCAGGGAGAAGAGCGTACGGAAGGTCAGGGCCGCGGCATTGGAGCCTGCCCTGTCTCGACGAAGTTGGTGGTAGGCAGTCACCCAGAGTTGCCAGAGGAAGCGAATGAAACGCTGGCCCCGTGTCAGTTCTGCCATGGGCATGGCTTCAAGTCGATGGATCAGGTCACGCAGGCGTTGTCGAAGTGGTGCCTTCATGAATTTGTCTTTCATCCAGGACCCTGTACACGGCTTGGAAAGCCGCCTTGCTACCTGTTATCGGTTCAATACAGGGCATGGATGCAGGGGCCCCTGTTCGTGGGAACCATGCCAAGGTAGCCTATCCGATTCACCATGCCTCATGACGATCCAAACCAGGCCCCGGATCCCGGGATTCCGCCATCTCCTCCTCCTCCAATCGCTGGCGGCTGGTCGACGGAACCCGATGCGGAACCCGTCTCGTCCGATTCATTCCAGGATGCAGCCAGGGGTGATCGACTGCAGAAGGTTCTTTCCAGTGCCGGTGTCGGGTCACGCAGGGCATGCGAAGAACTGATTCTTGCAGGCGAGGTCCTTGTCAATGGCCACATCGTCAAGACACTCCCTGCATGGGTCGATCCCGCCAGGGATCACATTGTCGTCTCCGGTCAGAGCGTGCGAACCAATGCCCCTCTCGTATACGTTCTGCTGTTCAAGCCGCGAGGCGTGATCTGTACGAATGCACCCCAGGAGGATCGCCGACGCGCCATCGACCTGGTAGCCCACCCAAAGGGGGTTCGGCTCTTCCCCGTGGGACGACTTGACGTCGATTCCTCCGGGCTTCTCGTCTTGACGAACGACGGCGCACTTGCTGCTCGACTTACGCATCCTCGCTATGGAATCAAGAAGGAATACGAGGTCACCGTTCGTGGAGAACTCACCGACAAGGAACTGAAGCGACTGCGTCGAGGGATGATGCTCGCCGACCGACGAGCACGTGGCCGCGTCCACGTCAAGAAGGCTGTCGCCAGCAAGGTGGAAGTCCTCCACCGCGACCGTGATCGAACTCGATTGAATATCGTTCTGTCTGAAGGGAGAAATCGACAGGTGCGGAGAATGATGGCCCGCCTGGGCCATCCAGTCAGGAAGCTTCGCCGTCTTCGGATCGGACCCCTGAACCTGAAGGGGCTTCGCCCGGGGCAGTGGAGGGATCTGACACCGTGGGAAGTTGAACAGCTTCAGGCCGTGTTGAACCGGGAACCTCGGCAAGTTCGTCCTCGGAAGAATCCGAAGCAGAAGTGAGCTCGATCGTAATCGGCTCACCCCACCCTTCCTGGATGCAGTTGACACGGCTGGTCTTGACCAGTTCCAGCACGGCAAGGAAGAGTCCCACGCGCTGGGCCGGTGTCTTCCCTGCAAATGTCTCCTGGAGCACGACCGGCATCCCCTTGCGACGTTCCAGCCTGTCCATCAGGTCTTCCTGGTAGAGCGCGATGGGTGCGTCATCGACCGAAATCATGTGGGAACCGAGTTGATCGAAGTCGATTGCCGCTGCGACGCGTTCCCAGGACTCGACCAGGTCCATCAGGTGAAGATCGTCGAGTTCCAGTCCCTCCTCCTCCGACTGGAAGACGTCATCCGATGGATGGATCCTTGCCCTTGCACGCCTTGCAAAGGCCTCCCTCGCATCGTCGAGATCCTCCCCCGCCGTTCGGATCCGCTGGTATGTCAGCAGTTGCCTCACCAGTTCCTGCCGAGGATCGGCCATGGGTTCATCCTGGTCAGCACCCTCTTCCCCATCGGATTCGACGGGAGGGGCCAGGGTCCGGGACTTCAACTCGATGAGGCTTGCCGCCATGACGAGAAACTCGCCGGCCTGCTCGATGTCCACATCATCAACCTGCTGAAGCACCAGGAGGTACTGGTCGGTGATGGCGGATATCGGGATATCCTGGATGTCCACTTCCGCCCGGCGAATGAGGAACAGGAGGAGATCCAAGGGGCCCTCGAAGGCCTCAAGGCTGATTACATAGTCGTCCTGTGCTGCACGGCGGGATGTGGTCATATCCGGGGCTTGCATCGTCGAAGTCGGCCTGCGGGGGTACAATATGCACGCTGGTGCGGCATTCCCTCAACAGCATCATACCTCACCATGAGCGTCCAACCATCCAAATCGACGTCGCAAGGCAAGGCAGACTCCCCTGGAGGCGAAGAGGCTCGCTTCCTTGCGGAAGTCCTCCGTTGCGAGGCGGAAGCGATCGATCATATCGCCAACCGGATCACGGCCTCGACACCTGGAGGAGAAGCAGCTCACTGGTGCCAGGCGGTCACGTTGATCGCCGACTGCACCGGGCACGTCGTCGTCAGCGGAATGGGCAAATCCGGACTCATCGGTGCAAAGATCTCGGCGACGTTCAGCAGCCTTGGCCTTCCTTCGCACGTAGTACACCCAGCGGAAGCCGTCCATGGAGACCTTGGTCGCATTCGAAAGGATGATGTCGTGCTCCTCCTGAGTTACTCGGGAACGACTGACGAAGTTCTGAACCTCGCGGCAATACTGAAAGCTGATGGAGTCGGTCGTATCGGGATCTCATGCAATCACGACACGCACCTTGCAAAACTATGTGATGCTCATCTGGCCCTCGGCGACCTGGAGGAAGCGGGGCCTGTCGGGCTTGCGCCAACCACATCAACCACGGCAACCCTCGCCTGCGGCGACGCCTTGGCACTGGCCGCATCAAAGCGACTGGATTTTTCCGAGGATGACTTCCATCGCCACCATCCCGGCGGGATGCTCGGCGCCGGGCTTCGTCTTGTCTCGGATGTGATGCGATTCCGGGCAGGAGAAGAACTTCCCGTCGTTTCACATGATCTCACCGTCGAGGAAGCCCTGGCGGTTGCATGGAATGAAAGCAGTGATCTCAGGCGGGCAGGTGCCATCATCCTCATCGATGAACAGGGTCTGCTGAGCGGCATCTTTACCGATGGGGATCTTCGTCGCCTGGTCATGAATGACCGGGAGGCACTTGCACAACCAATCAGCAACGTCATGACGAGGCACCCGAGGAGCCTGCTCGAAACTGACCGTGTACGAGATGCCAGGCAACTTGTCGCGGAGCACCGGATCGACGAGATTCCCGTTGTTGATGCCGAGGGTCACCCCGTGGGCCTCGTGGACGTCCAGGACCTGATCACGATGAAGATCGTGCAGGAGTAGCAGGCCCCCTTGATGCCCGTATTTCAACCCTCGCGTACACTGTTCACCAACTGACTGGAGGCCCCCCGGGATGGATCCTGAACGTGCTGCCTCAATTCGGCTGCTCTGCCTTGATGTTGATGGAGTCTTGACAGACGGACGCATCATTCTTGATGGAGATGGTTGCGAATCGAAGGTCTTTCATGTCCATGACGGCATGGGCATTCGACTCTGGCAGGATGCCGGCCATGCCGTTGCAATCATTACCAGCAGAAGCAGCCAGGCTGTCAGCGTCCGTGCGACTGAACTGGGCATCACCCATCTCCACCAGGGAGTCAAAAACAAGCACGAGGCCCTGCAACAGGTCCTCAAGGACACCGGGATGTCGTCCTCTGAAACAGCAGCTGTCGGTGATGACCTTGCCGATCTTCCCATGCTTGCATCCGTCGGCTTTCCAGTGGCCGTTGCGAATGCGGTGGCAGAGGTCAAGTCGACTGCAGTACACGTAACAATGAACAGTGGCGGTGAAGGTGCCATTCGTGAACTCATCGAGGATCTCCTGCGAACCCAGGGTCGATGGGATGCCCTCGTCGAGGCTCGAATGAACAAGGCACTACCACTCCAGGAGCACTGAACAATGGCCGACCAGGGACGATTGCGACGAATACTCCTTGGAGACAAGGGAGAACGAGGGGCAGCACTCCCCATTCGACTGACACTCATAGGGGTTGTCGTGGCTGGACTGCTCCTTGGCATCGTCCTCGTCCTCGACTCGGACCGCCCTGTTGAAACAAGGGAGGGGGGCGAGATCGATGTCACCGATCTCATCGGACCCACTGCCCTCAAGGACGGTGGCTCCTCTGACATGCTCGATCCGAAAATGGAACTGGACCTCCCTGAAGGAGGCTGGATCCAGATTGCAGACAAGCAGGGGAATCCGTCTCAACAATATCGCTGCAAACACCTGGACCCGAATCCTCCCGAATACGAACCACATTGGATCCACATGACACAGCCAAAGGTGGAACTGTTCCTTGGCAATGGCCGGCTGATGACCATCGAGGGAGATGAGTCGATGGCCTACGCACCCAACAGGGCACTGGAGGAGGGCTGGATCGAAGGCAATGTTCAGATCAACCTCTACGAACCCGTTGATGGCAAGACAGCTGTTCCTTCTTTGCATCACCCGACCATGAGAATGAGACCCGAGCGAGTCAGATTCGACAACTACCTTGGCAAGATCACCTGCACCGGACGGATCGAGGTGGAGACCGACACCGAGGAGATGGTTGGATTCGACATGGAAGTGCTCATGGATGATGCCACGGACCAGGTGAAGTACATGCGGATCAAGGAACTCAAGCATCTCATCATCCACCCGGATTCACAGGCCCTGGCATTGCAGACCACTCCGGGATGGCCACGACGCACCGCGATGGCGAACCCTCCCATGCACGACAGGAATCAACCTTCCTCCTTCATCCCTGTTGCCATGCGGTTTCGGGGCCAGGGCACTGCAAGTGCCAGCCAGGACATTGATTTCTTCAGGCTGACGCTTCGTGAAAATGTCCGTATTCGGCAAGGAGACGCACGAAGTGGTCGAATCGTCACGGGCAGTCAACTGGACGTGACATTTTCCTTCGAGCAGTCCAGGGACAATCAAACGATGGTCATGGCATCTCCGTTCGCCGAGCCTCGTTCACTCCTCCACCCACAGCCACACTGGGTCGAACTGGTGGCGGCATCAACGTTGGGCCATGGCAATGCTCCTTCCATTGGTCCAGAGGACACCTGGATCACATGTGACGACGGGCTGACCATGATTCCCATCAGCGAGTCCGACATGGTCCTTGACGATCCCGACGACACCTTGGCCGAATTGCAGGGCCCCGTCTCCATCATCGATGCAGGAGAACAGATGGAGATCAGATGCGACCGTCTCCAGCACCGCGGCCTCGAGGATCGCTTCGACCTGTACGCCGATGAGGGTCGCGAGGTCATCCTGGAGGATCCACGGCTCCTCGCCCGTGGTACGCACATGTGGCTGACACAGGAAACAGGCCACGGAGGTTTCGTACATGGAGGAACCATCTCGGTTCTTGATCGTGAACAGGTCGCCCTGGCCAACGTCTCCGTTCTCCCCCCTGCAGCAAATACATCCATCAACCTTGAAGATCAGATCGAGACCACTCCACCAAGGAGCGATCTGGACATCTCATGGACGGAGGGCGTGGACATTTCCTTCGATTCCTCCGATACCTCCGATGATCCATCGATCCAGGACATCATCTTCAGGGGTGATGTGGATGTCGTATCACCCGACGGTTTCTTTTCAAGCAACTGGATGCAGATGTTCTTCGAGAAGGATGGGAACCAGAAGGCGGTCCCAGCCCGTCTCCTTGCACGTGAAAAAGTCAGGGCTGAAAATGATGACCAGACCATCTGGGCCGATGACCTCGAGGTGACTTTCGATGTCGAAGACGTTGAAGAGGAGCCGGGCGAGGAGGAAACCGGTTCACGTTCACTCATGGGAAGTGGAACGCGGGTAAAGGATGTTCTCGCCAACGGAGATGTCCAGGTGCTCATGTCCGATGGGGCTCGCGTGTTCGCCGATCACCTGGTCGCCGATGCCAAGCAGGAACAGGTTGTCCTTACTGGTGAGGACGTCGTGATCGCCCGCGATGACATGCTCATCGACCACGGCCGCCATGTTGAACTGGAACGTCGGAATGGCACAGCGACCTGGATCGGCCCCGGACAGGCCAGGCTCCTGACCCGCCCTCTTGACCTGTCCGCGGATCAGCGCATCGAACGCCCCGAGGTACCACGACCGGTGCCCGGAGAAGATTCCTCCGTCACGATGCGGGCGAGGTGGAACACGGCCATGGAGTACGACAGCAGGTTCAACGAAGGCGCCGGAGCCATTGAACTTGACGGAGATGTTGCGGTCGTAGCGCAACCCAAGCCCCATGAACTCGATCGACTCGAGGGGCAGAACATGGTTCTCCAGTTCGCCAAGGCACGAAAGGTCGACTCGGATTCACTGTCCTCGAGCCTCAAGCAGAACCAGGAAGACGATCCGTTCGACATCGAGAGCAGTTCGCGGGTTCTCGAAACCCTCATAGCCCGTGGCGATGCGAAACTCGAACAGCGGACATGGCCCGATGAACACAGGGACAGTATTCCAAACGTGTTCTACATTGCGGCAAAGCACATCACCTGGAACGACCTCGAAACCAGCGCCGAGGTGATCGGCAACGGCGAACTTGTCCTGCGTGAAGCTCCTCCGGTCGATGGCACACCTCCCGAGTCGGGTCTCTTCAAGGGACCGGGAGTCTCCCGGTTCATCTGGACAAGGCGGCTGGACATGGTCCAGGATGAGTCGGGGGGATTCAACATCGACATGGATGGAGATGTCGAGGGACTGTACAAGGGCCTGGAAGAGGATGACACCGCGACCATCACCGCCCAACAAGTCAAGGCCGTGACATTCCCGACAGAGAAGGGCAATGACCAGCAGAACTCCGATCGCAACGACGGGGTCCTGGATCTCGGGCGTGACATGGAGATCCAGAGGCTCTTCGCCGAGGGAAGCGTCTACATCAGCACTCCCAGGAGACGGGTCGACTGCAACTTCTTCGACTACAACCTTTCAACCGGCCTGGCGAAGATCGATTCGGCCCCTGGTCGTACCGTCTCGATCCTGACCGAGGGATCCCCGACCCCGGTCAGGGCGGGCAGCGTGTTGTGGAACATGGACCCGGCAATCGACACCATCACCATCACGAATGCCAGGGGTGGCGGGGTCAACCCCTGAGCCTCAGGTCGCCTCGCGGTCGATGACGTCCAGGTTCTCGCGTTCTCCTCGACCTCGAAGCGGATAGTCCTTCCGAAGCGGAAAGACCGGAAAGTCCTTCCACATGAGGATGCGGCGAAGGTCGGGATGTCCGGAGAACCGGATCCCGAACATGTCATAGACTTCGCGTTCCCTCCACTCGGCTCCGGGCCAGATGTCACAGACGGATGGAACCTCGAGCGCGGGATCATCTTCGTTTCCATCCGTCTCGATGCTGGGATCGAGCCAGCACTTGACCAGCAGCAGATCGTCGCGGCTGAAGCTCCGCAGTACCCAGACGACCGCAAATCGCTTCGTAGTACGGGCGGGGTAGTCCAGGTAATCCACTGCAGTGACATCACTGAGCAGTTCGTAACTGCACTCCGGATCCTCTCGAAGGAAACGAAGGACGTTGTGGGCCTCTGATGAATCAAGCACCAGGGTCACCTGCCCCCTGAAACGGGAAGCGGCAAAGGACCCCTCGGGAAAGGCTTCCTTCACACGCTGCAGGGCTGGATGTTCGATGGAAGTCGAAGACATGAATACTGATTGTAGCGAAGTCAGCCCTCGAGCCACTCGATGACGTGCTCAATCGAATGCGCCGATGCTATGACGGGAACCGCAGCCGGAACATGGTCGGCAATCACCCGACCAAGAAGCTTCCCGGGAAGAATCCCCTCCCCTGCCGGCCTGGGAATGCCCGCCTCGTCGAGATCCTCGAGGATCACCATCCGGCATGCAGGTCCGAGCCCCTCAAGAAGACGAACGAGGTGGTCAGATGCATCCTCGAGCATCGACGGGACCAGCATGGAGGCAGGCCCGAGAGCCACGCCGATCCCCAACGGGGCTGTCTTCTCCAGGAGAAGCCTGGTTGATGGAACATCACTTGCCAGGTGGCAGGCATGTGGCCGGAGCAGGCATCGGGATGTACAGGCAGGCAGGATTTTTTCGAGTTGGTCCCAACCCTCACTGATCCACGTCAAGGGTGGGTCGCCGGATTCGGCCAGTGTCCCCGTCCAACAGCAGCATGGAACCGGAGACGGCCCGTCAACAAGCAGCGACCGATCTTCGAGCAGGAACGTACTTCCTTCAAATGAAACCGACCCGGTACACCATGCCCCTGGACAGACTGGCTCGAGGTTCATCCATGCACGTGTTCTCGACATCACACACCTCGAGCCTGTGGATCCCAGATGAACTTGTGGAGTTGCAATTGGATTCGCACCGGGAGCGAGTCTTCAAGAACCCACTCCGCCAACTCGCGTGGAGGAAGGGCAGCAGCACCTGCAATCTCAGAATCCGCCGGCTGCTCATGGACTGGTGAGGCGAGAATCGTGCCAACCTTCGCAGGCAGTTCATGCTTGGTGATGATCTTCTTCATCCAATCGTAATCCGCACGGTCCACGAGTACGAACTTGACCTCGTCAGTACACCTGAGCTTCGAGATGTTCGACCAGTCGTTTCGATCACTCTCCCCGCTGCCGGGTGTCTTCAGATCGAGTATTCGAATGACGCGAGGATCACACGGCCCGATGTCACACGCGCCCGAAGTCTCGAGGAGCACGGTCATGTCCAGGTTGCACAGTTCCTCCATCAACTCGTGTACCGGTTCCTGCAGAAGCGGCTCTCCGCCGGTGATCTGAACAAGGCCGCATCCATGGCCCTGGACCTCCTCTACGATCGAGGTGATGTCCCTCCGGTCTCCTTCGTTGAAGGCATACCCGGTATCGCAGTACCGGCACCTGAGGTGGCATCCACGAAGTCGTACGAAAACACAGGGCTCCCCTGCTCGAGAGGATTCGCCCTGGATCGAATGGAAGATCTCGTTGATGAGAAGCGATGATCCAGTCATGACCCTTCATGGTACTCACGGTCCCCCCCGATCGACGGATTCGACGGGCTTCGAGGGCTTCCAGAACCCGCCCTGCTGGGGTATCCTGACCCCCTTCCCGACTCGGCGCGAGTGGCGGAATTGGCAGACGCGCCAGCTTGAGGTGCTGGTGGGATTTATATCCCGTGGAGGTTCGAGTCCTCTCTCGCGCATTTTCGGCCCTGCAGTACACGCTGTGGGGCCGTTTCCATAGCATGGGACCGGCAATGGCACAGAACAGGCACGACAAAGGCGGAGCGAATCAGCCAGTCATCCAGAACAGGAAGGCACGCTATTCCTACACCATCACCGACACGCTTGAATGCGGAATCAAGCTCACCGGAACGGAGACCAAGTCGGTCCGGGCTGGACAGGTCAGCCTGGCCGAGGGATATGTACGGGCTGAGGATGTGCCGGTGTCCCTCGTGCTCCACGGCGTCCATATCGCGGAGTACCCCCCGGCGGGACCAGTTCGACAACACCAGCCCGACCGTGCACGCGTGCTGCTTGCCCACAAGCGGGAAATCAAGAAGCTCGCCGTTGCAGCGCGTGCGAAGGGGTTCGCCATCGTTCCATTGAAGATGTACTTCGTCAACGGACGTGCAAAGGTCCTCATCGGAATCGGCCAGGGCAAGAAGCAGCGTGATCGTCGGCAGGACATTCGAGAACGCGATGCGCGTCGTGACATGGATCGGGCCATGAAGAAGTGACAACCTCGACGGCCGGTTCAGGCCGCAAGTCGTCCCATGCTGCCGGTTGCACCCCGCAGCATAACGCGCGGTCCCTCGGCGCCCGATGACTTGGCCGCATACATCGCTTCATCGGCATGGTGAACGAGTTCCTCTGCGCAGGAGGGATTCGAAAGTTCGCTGTGGCTGATGCCTATCGAAACATCGAGGTTCACATCACCCAGTTCATGCTCCGAGAGTCGGTCACGGAATGCCTCGACGATTCGCAATGCAACCTGCATCGCGGAATCGACGCTCGTATGTGGCATCAACAGGCAGAACTCATCCCCGCCGTAGCGAGCAGCAACATCGATGGAACGACAGTTGTCCCTGATGACTTCTCCCATCACTCGAAGCAAATCATCGCCTCGCTGGTGACCAAGTCGGTCATTGAGCTGCTTGAAGCCGTCAAGGTCGAGCATCACGAACGCCAGTGATAGGTCGTGACGTTCAACTTCCGCCCATCGACCTTCGAGCATCAGGTTCAGCCAGCGGCGGTTCGTCAACCCGGTCAACTCATCGGTCCTGGCTGTCACTTCAAGCCTGCGAATCGACTTCTTGAGTTTCCGATTGACCATGGCAAGTTCGGCAACTGATCGTCCGAGGTCTGCATGAAGGCATTCATTCTCATATCGAAGCTGCCTGTGTACGAATGCCTTCTCGATCGCCAACGGCATGGTGATCGATTCGTGCCCTGTCTGCAGTACGAACTCGACGGCGCCTCCACGGATTGCTTCGACGGCGATTGCCGAATCAGAGGCATCACCGGTCAGGATCACCGGGATATCCGGTGCCGCACCTTGTACGTAGGCAAGGAGATCCAGGCCACAGGCATCCGGGAGTGTCGAAGCCGTAACAATGACATCAACGAGCGAGAGATCCGCTTCGTGCAATGCGCCCAGCGATGGAAGCGATCTCGAGCTGACAGTATCCCAACCCACACCTGAACCAGCGCGGGCATGGAGGGATGTCTTGAACCCGGCTGCAACTCCAGCGTCCGGTTCAATGAAGAGGACGCGCAAGGTCCTCCTCGCGTGGTGTGAGCCTGTTGCTCTCTGATTGTGTGTACCCATGCTGACTGCCCCTCCGTGATGCTCCTTCCCGCACCACGAGCCTCATAGAGTGTCGAAAACAAGAGGCCCCTGAACCAGTCAACCTTGCTGATATATGCCCGTTGAGATTGCTACAGCCTGCATGACCCGTACAGGTCATCCCCCTGCAGCCCCTCCCCAACAGGCTTCCAGGGCCGCCAAGGCCTCTTCGGCATCAGCTGTCACAAGCCCCGGGGTGGGGATATAGACCACGCCGCCGGCATCCTGGTCGTATTCACCACGAATGCAGGCCAGGAAGAGCGAGGTCACCTCCTCCATGGGAACGATCGCATGTCCTGGAGGTTCGGCACCCTCGAGAGCGCACCGCAGGGCTGCAGTATCGACGGCGCCTGGGGCCAGGGCGAATGAAACAACGCCATTGCCCGTATCCATCGCTTCTGCGTGAATCGATCGTGTCAGGCCCTCGATGGCATGCTTGCTCATCCCGTAGGCAGCCAGGCCTGGAAACGGGCTCAGGGTCGAAACGCTTGATACGTTGATCACCACCCCACGATCGGCTTTGGCCAAGGCTTCCCAGGCTTCGCGAACAAGAACTGCCGGCGCGATTGCGTGTACCGCCATGGCACGTTGAATGAATCCCATCGGCAGGTCGGAGAGCAGCGACTTCTCAAGCATTCCGGCGTTGTTGATGAGTACATCCAGCCGTCCGAAGTGGTCGAGCACTTCAGGAACAATGGTGGCGACATCGTTGAGATCGACCAGGTCGACCTTGCGAACCATCACGTCCCTTCCATGCAGTTCGCGAAGTTGCACCGCCAGTTCATCGAGTTCATCCTCACGCCGTGCACAGATCGCGAGGTCAAGACCCTCCTTGCACAACATCGAAGCAACAGCCCGGCCGATACCGGAAGAAGCTCCCGTGACAAGTGCGACTGGTGATGACATGGGAAAGGTGTACTCCCCGTGGATCTGTTAACCGACGATTCTTGCAATGTCGTTGTAGAAAGTCACGACGAATGCCGTGGCAATCAGGAGCAGGCCCGCGATTGCAGCACCATTCTGGAAGCCGATCGATGGAGGACGTCCCTTGATCTTCTCGTAGACAAGGTAGAGAAAGAGCCCCCCGTCGACGATGGGAAGCGGGAGGAAGTTGATGACCGCCAGGTTGACGGAGATCAGGCCGAGAAAGAACAGCAGGTAGGTGAATCCGCGGTCAGCAACCTTGGTTCCGAGATGGACGATCCCAAGTGGACCATGGAGCTGCTCGACTCCAACGGTTCCCCTGAAGAGTCGATCGATGGTCAGGTAGGTCAGAACGACCAGTTTGCTCGTTTCCTGGAGGCCCATGCTGATGGCGTTCAATGGATTGCCACCGGCACTGCGGAGGACGTACAGGGGCTCGAAGTAGTAGAGAGGGATCGGGGTTGACCAACCCAACTCGAGGATCCTGCTTCGGGATTGTTCATCCAGCGGCAGTTGTACGACCTGGAGTTCCCCGCCGGGCGTCGGGCTCTGGACCTCGATCGATGCGGAGTGATGACCAGCTTCAGCGGCTTCATGAAGACCCACCCAGAAATCGGACCAATTCTCTATGGGCCGGCCATCGATTGATCGAAGTACCGATCCTCCCATCACATCCAGTCCTGCCAGGGGTGTGGGTGATCCCACATCTGACTTGACGTTCCGCTCAGTGGAATCCATCGGCCTTGCAATGCGAGGCACACCCCATGCATAGACGGGGTTGACACCAATGATGGGTCTTGGATCCAGGATGCCTGATTCCACGATTCGAACCTTCACATCGACTCGTTTGCCATCACGGAGAACGGACATGTCCAGCATGCCCGCACCATGGGCTGGTATGGCCTCACGGAATGTTCTCATCCGGGGAGCCTGGTCGCTGCCGATGCGGAGTACGACATCACCTGGTTCAAGGATGCCGGCATTGGGGCTGCCTGCGGCCAAGGTGGCAATCTGGACCAGTGGAACCAGTCCAAGAATTCCCTGTTCATAGCCCACGCTCATTGACGGAGAAGCACCGACATACGTGAGCTGTTCCCACTCCGGCGTCGGCCTGAGTTGAGCAGAAACGCGGAGGTCCTCACTGTCTCCTGGTTCCAACATCACCCAGGAGGTCTCCAGGGTTCGGCCATCCGAGGCACTGCTGATCGAATCGAATGCCTCCCAGTTCCAGATCGCCGTTCCATCCACGGACTCGAGTGTCATGCCCGGCTTCACGCCCTGTTCCAACAGCCCAATCCTGGCCAGTTCAGCTGACACGTACTCCACTGCTTCCTTGTCATCGATGAGCCGGGTTGATGAGGCTGGCAGTACGCCGATCCCCAGGAGTCCGGTCACCTCGCTCTTGACCGGCGCTATCTCGAAGGAAATTGGTTCGTCGATACCATCCCGCTCAACAACGACTTCAAGATCGACATCCGGTCGACCCATGGCTGTTGCGATGAGGATGTCGCCGAACGTGTTCGTGTGTTCCCCATCGATCGAAAGGATCCGATCTCCAGCCTGGAGCCCGATGACATCGATGCCGAGCGATTTCGTCTCGTTGGGTACTGCAAGTGCGGCAGGTGAAGAGGGGGCGACAACACCTACGATCGGCGATTCGAAACGAACCCCGACCGAGAAGGCCACGACGAAGAGCACCGCGGCAAGGAGCAGGTTCATCACCACTCCAGCGGAAATCACGACCATCCGGGCGCCGATGGTCTGCATGTTGAAACTGCGAGGATGTGAACTGGATGCAGATGGATCAACATCATCCTGTCCAAGCATCTTCACGAACCCACCCAGTGGCAGCCAGCGAAGTGAATACTCGGTCTCGCCCAGGCCATGTGCCGCCAGGTCCTCGTCCGAGAGCTCGCCAGGATGCGACCCGGTTCGCTTGTGAACCTCCTCGTAGGTCGAACCTGCACGGAATCCGATGCCCTTCCTCCAGGAGCAGATGGGAGGACCGAATCCGATCGAGAAACCAAGTGTCCTGATGCCTGCCCACTTCGCGGCAAGGAAATGTCCCAATTCGTGCACGAAGATCAACAGGCCGAAACCAAGGATGATGAGCAGTATGTTGAAGCCCGAGGAGAAGAGTGACATTTCAGGTTCCTGCAGCAGCCGTATCCTGCGAGGCGATCATCTCGGACACCACGGCCCTGGAACGCCTGTCCGCCTCGAGTACATCGTCAAGGGAGGTCACTTCGGTCGAGTTGATCGTGTCCATTGCATGTGCAACCAGGCTGAAAATACCACCGAACCTGGTTCGTCCATCGAGAAAGGCCTCGACGGCGACTTCATTGGCGGCGTTGAAGATGGCTCCAGAAGTACCCCCGGCATCGATGACGTCCCATGCCCGTGAAACGGAAGGGAAGACTTCATGATCCAGTTGCTGGAAATCAAGCGATTGCAATGCCTGCCAGTCGAGCCGGGGACTGCAACCCTCGAGGCGATCCGGCCAGGTCAGCGCATATTGGATCGGGGTCTTCATGCTGGGGGTGCCGCACTGGGCGATGATGGAGCCATCGACGTATTCAACGAAACTGTGCACGATGGACTGTGGATGCACGATGACATCGATCTTCGATGCCGGCAGGCCGAAGAGCCAATGCGCCTCGATCACTTCAAGTGCCTTGTTCATCAACGATGCTGAATCAATGGTGATCTTCCGACCCATCGTCCATGTTGGATGAGCCAATGCCTCGTCGATCGTGGCGTTGTCGATCGCATGCCTGGTCCATGTACGAAACGGGCCACCAGAAGCCGTGATGACGATCCGGTCGACTTCGTCCTTGCTGCGACTGCTCCGCAGGCACTGGGCGATGGCACTGTGTTCGGAATCGATGGGTATCAATTCGACTCCGTGTTCACGGGCCATGGGAATGACAAGACTTCCTCCTGCAACAAGGGTCTCCTTGTTTGCAAGAGCTATGTCACAACCGAGGCGAATGCCTTCAAGGACGGCCTTGAGTCCTGCTGCGCCAACGATCGCTGCAACAAGGAGGTCACCAGTTCGAGCTACTTCACTGACCAGTCGGCAGGCGGAATCTTCGCCGGTACGGACTGATGTCGATGGACCGAGCTCTCCTGCAGCTGCTTCATCCCGCAAGGCCAGGTCGGAAACACCCAGTCGTGCCGCCTGCTCGGCAAGCAGCCGGCCGTTGCTTCCCGCGGCAAGACCGACGACTTCGAAACGATCACACCCTGCATTGAGATGCTCAATCACCTCGATCGTGCTTGTCCCAATGGAACCCGTCGATCCAAGCAGGATGATCCGACGAGCACTGCTCATGCAACACCGTCTCCAGCATGTGCCTTGTCAACTTCGCTCTTTGAAATATCTCTCCTGGAACCTCCATAGAGCGTCCGACGCTTCGGCTTCGGCTTGGCTTCCGATGTCGAATCCGGCGATTGCGACTCCGTGCTGCTGGTCGCCTCGGTCGTGGTGCTCTTCTTCTTTCTTCCACGGCCGCCCCGGCGACTTCGCTTCTTCTTCGTGCCTTCAGACGCTTCCGACTCGACCTGTTCGCTTCCACTGTCCCCTGCCGGTTTCTTGCGTCGTCCTCGTCCTCCCCGGGATCCTCGGCGAGATCGACGCTTCTTGTTCGAGGCAGACTCTTCGCTGTCTTCCTTGGAACCGGTCTCCGACTGCTCTGGAGACGTGGCAGATGCTTCCCCTCCCCCGCCTCCACGCCTTCGTCGCCTGCGTCGCCTGCGGCCAGTGCGCTTGGGCGTGTCCTCATCGGCGTCACCCTTCTCGGAGTCCTCTGGTGTGGCGAGCCATCCGGCGATGACCGTGGCCTGTTCAGGCGACACCGTTGACATGTGGTTCTTGATCGACCAATCCTCTACCTCGGCAGGTTCCGCTGCTGCAATCCTCGCAAGGATCTCCTTCGAAGACGAGTTGAGTTTCTTCGCGAGGATATAGAGTCGAGCAGCAGAATCGATCGGTGGTTCGACTGCTGGTTTCCTGCCACGACCTCGACGGCCCCGTCCTCCCCTGGAACGTCGACGTTTCTTGCGACCCGCGGTTGTCTCCTCGGCTTCGACCTCGACCTCCTCGACAACGACCTCGTCGACCTCGTTTTCCGCTTCCTCATCGAGTTCATCGAGTTCCTTCATCAGTTCACCTGAAAGCGCGATGGCTGCCGCATCCGCAGGTGGTGCCTTCCGTCGTCGACGGCGGCGTCCTTCCGTGTCTGGCTCCTCGGGTAGATCGACCTGGACATCGACCCCGGTCCAGGAGGCCGCTTCATCGGACAACTCCTTGATCGTCGGCAGCGACGGCTTCCTGAGTGAAGAGAGTTCCAGGTCGGTATTCGAATCGTCATAGGCGTAGAAACTCACTCGATCGGCGGCAATCGTCTCACTGACCCGGACATCGACCTGCTTCTTGAGCTGGTCTTCCATGGAGTTGAGGTGATGTCGTCGCGTGGAGAGCAGGACAGAAGCGACTTTCGGTGAAACGACGACTTCTACGCGAGCCACCTGGTCATGCTGCAGCAGGTATCCGACGTTTCGCAGCACATCCGTGCTGACCGAGTCGGGGGACTTGATCTCGCCCTGGCCATCGCACGAGTTGCAGCTGATGAAGTGACTCATCCGCATGCTTGGTCGCATGCGTTGTCGTGTCATCTCGAGAATACCGAACTCGCTGATCTTGAGGATGGTCGTCCTGGCACGGTCACGTTCCAGGTTCTCGGCAAAACGATCCTCGACGGTACGCCTGTGCCGCTGCATGCGCATGTCGATCAGGTCATGGATGATGAGTCCGCCCAGGTCACGAAGTCGAAGTTGCCGACAGATTTCGTCGGCGGCTTCCATGTTGGTCTGGAATGCGTTCGTTTCACTGTCCTTGGCTGAACGGCTTCGACCCGAGTTGACATCAATCGCCACAAGGGCCTCGGTCTGATCGATGACCAGTCGACCACCGGACGGCAGTGTCACTTCCCGCTGGTGAATGGAGTCGATCTGCCGTTCCACGTCAAAGGCATGGAAGACGGGAAGGCCGCGACGATACTGGATGATCTCGGGGGCGGATCGTGGGGCTATCACGCGAAGGAACGCCATGCATCGCTGGTAGGCGGGATCCGAGTCGACGACGATCGCCTTGATCGAGGGGCGGAGCACATCACGGATCGTTCGAATGAAGAGATCGGACTCGGTATAGAGTTCACATGGAGTCCCAACCGTGTCCTGTCGTTTCTTCATGACCTTCCACAGCCGGGTGAGATAGGCCACGTCACGCTTGAGTTCCAGTTTCGTTCGTCCGATGCCGGCTGTCCTCAGGATGAACCCGAAGTCATCGGGCAGGTCGAGCTTGTCCAGCACTTCCCGCATGATTCGACGCTGGTCATCATCCTCGACCTTTCGGCTTACGCCGACCCGGTCCATGTTGGGCATCATCACCATGAGTCGACCCGGTATAGACAGGTAGCTTGTCAGGGTCGGCCCCTTCGTGCCGATCCCCTCCTTGAGAACCTGGACGAGTATTTCCTGTCCACGCTTCAGGCAGTTCTGGATGGGTGGCCGGTCACGTCGTGTCGTCTTGCGTCCGACCTTCTCGGTCTTGTCCCCACCGGGAAAGTACTGGGGGTGCAGGTCGGAGATGTGCAGGAATCCACGCTGTGCATGACCGAAATCGACGAATGCCGCCTGGATGGCGGATTCGACATTGGTTACGCGTCCCTTGTAGATGTTCCCGACGTTGCTCGCTGCTGTAACTCGCTCAGCATAGAGCTCCTCGAGATGTCCATCCTGCACGATTGCGATCCGGCATTCTTCGCCGGGCACATCGTTGACGATCATGAGTTCGTCCGGTTGGTCCGTCTTTTTTCTTGGTGCCACGATTGGATCCCTTTCCAGTGGATCCGGCGTTCCAGCGTTCGTGCATGGAGAAGCACAGGCGGGCAAGTGCAGCCATTGCTCCTGAGAGCATGGGCTCATGGGTACGCAGGTTGACAGGACCGGGCCGCCTGATCGACATCAGTCGATCTGGGCGCTCATCGGTCATGTCGTGCGTACTTGCTCGTGTGTCCATCATCTCATCCACGTTTCGCGTGGTTCGTCGGTTGCCGATTGGAAAGGCCTCGTACGTCGGGCTCGATTTCTCAATCAGCGTGTTTCGTATTGCTATCCGGGACCCGGTTACCCGGTGGACCATCCACCATCCAGATCCGGCATGATCAATTTCAGTTCATCCTGGAGACATTTCAGCGTCCTGCGCTCCGAATCAAATGAGCCGACCTTCCTGGCCAGCCGCTCACAACTTCCTACATCGACCCTCCTGATTACCTGCTTGACGCGTGGTATCTGGGAGGGGACGAGGGACAGGATTCGCAGTCCGAGTCCTATCAGAAGCATAGTGTAGTTGATATCCCCCGCGATTTCCCCACAAAGGCTGGTTTCGACGTTTCGTCGCTTTCCAGCCCGTATGACGGCCTTTACAAGTCTGATAACCGCGGGATTTGTCGCCGTATACAGGCTGGCGACGCGTTGATTTCCCCGGTCTACGGCCACGGTGTACTGGATGAGATCATTGGTTCCTATGGAGAAGAAATCGACCTCCCTGGCAAACGTCGAGGCCATCAGTGCTGCACTTGGAACCTCGATCATCATTCCAACGGGAACCGGGCCGGCCAGTTCGACACCCTCGTCCTCAAGTTCTTCGCGTACATCACCAAGGATCATCTTGGCCTGTTTCAGCTCGGTCATCGTGGTGATCAGCGGGAACATGATCTTCAGGGGTCCATGGGCGCCAGCCCTGAGAATGGCCCTGAGTTGTCTCTTGAACTGGGGAAGATGCTGGAGGCTGTATCGAATGCTCCTCAGGCCAAGGAAGGGGTTTCGCTCTGGTTCCAGGGCCTGCGACTGCGTGTGCTTGTCTGCGCCCAGGTCCAGGGTGCGGACGGTCAGGGTACGTCCATCCAGGTTCCGGATGCAATGGACATACTGTTCGTAGAGTTCTTCCTCGGTCGGTTCGGTCGTACTGGTGAGGTAGAGGAACTCGGTCCTGTACAAGCCGACTCCTTCACCACCGTGTTCCAGGAGGGAGGGAATCTCCCGTGGGAACTCGATGTTGCCCAGCAACTGGATGCGTGTTCCATCCAAGGTGACTGCTTCATCGTCGGCCGACACGGCCACGATCGACCTGGCCTTCTCGATCGCCTCGATGCGCTCATGATACTTTTGAAGAACGTCCTCCCCGGGATCAACAATGACTTCGCCAGACATGCCGTCCAGGATGAGCAGGTCACCATCATCAACGTGCTCGGTCAAGGACTGGCATCCAACGACAACCGGCATGCCCAGCGCAGCGGCGACAATCGATGTATGGTCCGTTCGACCGCCGAAGTCCGTTGCAAGACCAATGACGGATTCTTCGCTGAGAGAAGCGGCCTGCATCGGGGTCATCTCGTGACCGACGATGATGACCGGGTCGGAGAGTGTTGAAAGTCGATCCTCGGTACGCCCTAGGAGGCTGTCAATCAGTCGACGTTCCAGGTCGAGAATATCCCTCGCCTTGTCACGGAATACGCTGGAGCCCATGGCCCTGAACTTGTCGGCAAGACTGCTGAATGCTTCAGAGACCGAAAATGCCGCTGTAACGAACTCGGATTCGATCCTGTTCCGGACCGGTTCCATGAGGGTCGGGTCCTTCAGGAGCCCGAGGTGAAACTCGAAGATCTTCGCCGGCTCGGAGCCCAGGTCGGCCTCGGCCCTGTCCCGATCGGCACGAATGGAGTCATGGGCATCGGTGACGGCCTGGTCGAGCGTTTCCAGTTCGCGCGCAACTTCCGTCTCCGCCACCCTGTGGTGCGGTATGCGTTCCCGGAACTGTTCAAGGACGAATGCCCTTGCAATCACGATCCCGGGGGAAACTGCGATTCCCTGGATTCTTTGCATGGTGAGGCTTCAGGGGTTGGCCTGGAGAAGCCCCATTATACGTCTCGAAGCCGAGGAGGCCGGGCAAGACGCCTAACCCACTGCAGGATCAAGGGTTGTACAGGTCTATAACGGTGTTCATGCCATGCCCTGCGATGAGTGACCAGCGGCAGCCTGGTCCCTCAAGCCGGTCGCTGGAGGTCGAGATCGACCGTTCCAGCAATGGAATGCAAACCTCTTGATGTCATCGAGGATGACGATCAGGCATGGCATCAGGAGCAGGATCAGTACGGTGGCACTCATGAGCCCGAAGGAGATGGCGATGGCCATGGGAATGAGGAACCGGGCCTGGAAGGACTCCTCGAGCATCAGTGGAGTCAGTCCAAGCACGGTCGTGATCGTCGTGAGAAAGATCGGCCGGAGCCGCTCTGAACCGGCGGAGAGCAGGGCCTTTCTCAGTGGCACTCCCCGTTCCAACTCCTCCTGGTAGTAGTGAACGAAGATCAGCGAGTCATTCACAACGATGCCGCTCAATGCGACGAATCCAATGATGCTCAGGAATGTCAGGGTGAAACCAAGAAGAACATGCCCCCAGATGACACCGATGATGGCGAATGGAATCCCCAGCAGGACGGTGAATGGAAGCGTGTAACTTCGAAAGAGCCAGGCAAGAATCGCGTAGATCATGCAGATCGCGGCCAGGTACCCCATCGGCAGGGAAGCGAAGGCACGAGCCTGGCTCTGCTGCCGCCCACCGAACTTGATGTCCAGTTCTGGATAATTCGATTTCCACTCGGCAACAGGCAGGGATGCCATCACGAGTTCGGGGCTCAATCCCTCGGCAGTCTCCGCCGTAACTGACATCGACCTGGATCGATTTCGTCTCCGGATTCCGGCATATCCATCCCCGTCATTGATGGATGCAATTTCAGCAAGTGGAACAGAGCGTCCATCGGGCGCAATGACCCACATTGATTCGATCGCATCCAGCGAACCACTGCTTACACCTGCAGCGCTGACACGAACATCAATGTCCTCACCTTCGTCAGCGAAGACATGAGCTTCTCGACCGAACACGGCTGTTCGAACCTGCTGGGCAACATCGGCAACAGTAAATCCGATGGCGGCTCCGGAAGGCTTCAGGGTGATCTGCAACTCCCGCTGACCGTCAAAGAGATCATCGCTGATGTCATGCACGCCGGTGAACCGGGAGAGGTCGGTCTTCATCTGCTCGGCCATCTCCAGCATCCGGCCCATGTCATCACCCGTGATGAAGATCGTGATGTCCTTCCCCCCCGGGCCACCTGAAAGCTCTTCCACCGAGAAACTCTGGACCCCGTGCATCTGGCCCTTGAGCATGTCCCGGAGGCTCGTCATGACTGCCGCAGCATTGCGTTCACGCTGCTCGGCTGGCTGCAATTCAAGGAAGAACTGCGCAACGTTCGTCGAGTAGTTCGAGCCCATCCTGGAATCCATGCTCATGGATGCACCCACGATGGAGTTCACGGTACGCACCTCTTCGAGTGAAACAGCGGTGTTCTCCACGAGTTGAGCCATGGCACGCGTCTGCTCGATGGGAGTCCCGACAGGCAGCTCGAACTTGATCATGACGCTTTCGGCATCATCGCTGGGGAGAAAGGTGTAGGGAAGCCGCCCACCGGCAAGCATTCCCAATGAGAACACCAGGACGGAACACGACACGGTCAAGGTCAGGTACCGATGACGGATCAGGAGGCCCAGCAGCCTGCGATACGCCGGCACGATTCGATTGAAGATGAAGCGATCCCTCCCCTGCTCGTACCGACGGAAGAGACCAGGAATACCACCCGGCACCTTGCGGCCACGTCGCTTGAGGCTGTGTCCCATGTGGCCCGGCAGCATGAGAAGGCACTCGACCAGGCTCATGAACAGTGCAAGGGCAATGACTATCGGCAGCGCACCCATCAGGTCACCGATGGTTCCCTTGATGAACGTCAGCGGAAGGAAGGCCACGATGCTCGTCAACACGGTTGCTACGACCGGCCACTGCACGCGATTCGCCCCACGCTCCGCTGCTTCAAGAGGATCCATCCCCTTGTCGTGCGATGCCTGGATGCTCTCACACACCACGATGGCGTCATCGACAAGGAGCCCGATGACGACGATCAGGCCGAACATCGTCAGGAGATTCAAGGTCGTATCCGTCCAACTCATCAGGATCAATGTTCCTGAAAAGGCGATGATCAGGCCCATCCCTACCCAGAATGCTGCCCGCCAGTTCAGGAAGACGAGCAAGGTCAGGAAGACGAGGATCGCCCCGTAGACCGCATTCGCTGCCAGGAGGTTCAAGCGACCTTCGACAAAGCGGGCCAGGTCGGTGAAGGTCGTCATCTGCACTCCAAGCGGCAGTGCAGCCACCGAGGTGGAACCGAGTTCCCATGCCTGCTTCACCCCGGGGTTCATGAGAATATCTGCCGTCGACATCGTCAGCGGCTCGTTGTTTCGCCCATCGACATAGGAACGAACCATCCGGGCCATCTTGACGATGTCCTGCTGTCCGATACGAGTCGCCGTCAGGCTCACCGATGGTGCGCCATTGAACCGGACGTGTACGGGTATGTCCCTGAAGGTACGTTGGACCGTTGCAATGTCCCCCAGCCGGAGGATGTCACCCCCCTGCCTGGCATCAACAACGATCTCGCGTATGGCCTGGGGATCTTCGACGACACCGAGCGTTCGGATCCCGATCGTTCCTCCGGAGTTGCGTACCGAACCGCCTGGTATCTCGCTCATCCACCGGGAAACCGCATCAGCGATAAAAGGCAATGAGACACCATGGCGAACCATGGCATCGGGGTCGACCTCGATGCGCAATTCGGATTGCCGTGTACTGCCGAGGCTCAACTGCCCCATGCCCGGAAGCGATCTGAGGTCTTCGCGTACCTGCAGTGCCGTTCGTTTCAATGTCCCCTCATCCACGTCCCCGAAGATCTCGACCATGATGACCGGCATCTGGTTTTCGAGCTTGGTGACATGCAGCTCATCAGCGTCTTCGGGCAGATCCTGCAGGGAGTCGATGGCACGTTCGACTTCAGAGACAGCCACATCGATGTCAGTGACTTCCTCCCTGAAGGTGACGGTGATGCTCCCCCCACCTTCCATGAGGTTCGTGCGGATCTCGTCGACTTCCTTCAACTCGGCAAGGGCATCCTCGACCTTGATGGCCAGCCCATCCTCGACCTCCTCGGGAGACGCTCCCGGGTATGGAAGCGAAACAGTCGCCATGTCTGGCTGGGTCTCGGGGAAGAACTCCCGCCTGAGCGTAATGGCAGACCAGGTGCCGAACAGGAGCACCGCCACCATGACCAGGTTGATGGGTACGGGATTCCTGACGCTGAAACGGGGCAGGTTCACTGGACCTGTTCCTCTTCGTCAAGAGCACGGCGAGCAGCCGCCATGGCATCTGCAGCGGAAATCTCCCTCACCGGGAGCCCGTCGAAGAGTGCCCGCGTCGGGTTCAGGATGACCGAGTCTCCCTCCTGGAGTGGCGTCTCAAGAACGATCCAATCACTGTCGGGAAGGCCGAACTGGTCGAAGGAACCCGTAACGAAGTGAGCTACATCGACGGGTCGACTGACGACCTGTCCCTCCTCGACGAGCAGCAGGCGGTCATTCTTCACGGCACGGCGAGGGACGATCCAGCGACTCTGCTCCAAAGCCCCGGTGACTTCACCGCGTACGAAGAGTCCTGGTGCGAGGTAGGGCGCCTCCGCCCCCCCCTGCTCGTACTCGATGTACGCGGCAATCGTGCGGGTTTCAGGATCATCTTCCGGCGAGATGCGGGCAAGTCGGCCATTCCAGGTACTGCTCGACTGACCAGTTGCATGAATTTCGACACTGTCACCGATGGACAGGTGGGAACGCGCAGATGATGGAAGACGAAGTGGAATCTCGATGCGGGATGGATCAACCACACGCGCAATACGCATCCCTGCAGAAATACGTTCGCCTTCGGTCACATCGATGGTCTCGATGAAACCCGTGTTCGGACTCGTAATCCGGCAACGCTCGATCCTCTGCTTTGCCAGTCGCAGGTTCGCCTCCTGTGATCGCTGGGTTGAAAGCAGTCTCGTACGCTGGGTCTTGAGCATGTCGGCTTCCTGCCTGACATTGACCAGGGATGTCTGCTTCGCAAGCAACTGCTGCGTGAGTTGATCGACCTCGCGCTGGTGGGCTGCTTCACGTTCAAAGAGTTCCTTGATTCGTTCAATATCCGCTGCAGCAAGATCCACTTCCTGCACGACCAGCAGCACTCGCTGGTCAGCTGCTTCCTGCTCGACTCCCAGGGATGCCAGTTGGGCCTCGATATCGACGATGCCCTGCTGCGCAATCATCTCCTCCTCGCGAAAGTCGGCATCATCCAGCAGGACGAGGACCTGGCCTTCAACGACGGGGCTGCCCGGCCTGGATGCAAGAGGGACCTCGATGACGGTACTCGTCACGCGGGAGGGCACATCCGCGTGATTGATTGCATCGGCAATCCCATATCCGGTGAAGTGACGGCGAACGTCCGATGAGCTTGCCTGGACCGTGATCACCGACCTGGCTGGTCCCGCCGAAGGGTCCACTTCGGCCCGTGGTGCAGTCATCGTCATCCAGTAGAGGCTGTAGGAGGCCAGGGAAATGGTAATGACACCCACCAGGAACCGGCTGGTCCATTTCAGGGCGACATTCGTTCTCGGATTCGACTCGTGCATGTGTCTTGTTCCCGGCAGAACACCTATTCTAGCCCCTGAAGATCGGATGATCAGGCTGGTATTGATCATCATTGCATTTCAATCCCCACTTTGAGTACCCTGCCGGGCCCATGGCACACGAATCAGAGCACACGATTTCGATTGACGAAGCCAGGCATGTCGCCGACCTGGCTCGGCTCCAGATGACCGAGGAGCAGATCGAGTCCTGCCGAGGTGATCTCGAATCCATCCTGGGACATATCGAGACCATCAATGCGATCAACGTCGAGGGCATCGAACCACTTGCAGCGGCAATCGAGATGACCAACAGGCTCTCCCCTGACGAGGTCCACGAGTCCCTGCCGGTCGAGGAGGTGCTCGCCAATGCACCCGCACTTGAGGACCGGTACATCGCCGTCCCGAAGGTGCTCGACGAGGATGGGAACAATTGACCAATGAGCAATGATGGTGGCATCCTGCAGTTGTCCGAGCAGGTTCGCAGTGGCCAGGCCACTGCCGAGTCGGTCCTCGACTCCTGCCTTGAACGCATCGATTGCTACGACCCGGTCCTTGGTTGTTTCCAGGACACCTTTGCCGACGTGGCCCGGGAACGAGCTCGCGAGGTTGACCGACTCGTCAATGATGGAAAGGACCCAGGTCTACTTGCCGGGGTTCCCGTTGCAGTCAAGGACACCATCGTCTCTCGAAACGAGATCACGACATGCGGCTCACGTATCCTCGAGAACTTCGTGAGCCCGTACGACGCCACGGTCTACACTCGCCTGCTTGCTGCAGGCGCCGTTCCATTCGGCAAGACCCGGTGCGACGAATTCGCAATGGGGTCCTCGACGGAGCACTGTGCCTTCGGTCCTGTCCGGAATCCATGGGATACGTCCCGTGTTCCAGGGGGTTCCTCGGGGGGCAGTGCAGCAGCCGTTGCCGCCGGGTTCTGTCCCGCTGCCCTTGGAAGCGATACGGGCGGATCGATCCGCCAGCCGGCGGCCCTCTGTGGTGTCGTGGGCATCAAGCCGACCTATGGCCGCGTCTCCAGGTACGGGCTGGTGGGCTTCGGCCCGAGCCTCGACCAGGTCGGCCCCTTTGCACGATCGGTCGAAGACGCAGCAGCCATCCTCCAGGTCATTGCAGGAGAGGATGTGCATGACTCGACGACCATTGATACACCTGTTCCCGACCTTCTTGGCGAACTTCATACGCCTCTTGAGAAACTACGCGTCGGCGTTCCCTCCGAGTATCTCGTCGAGGGGAATGATCCAGCGGTCAACGAGCGGGTCCATGCCGCCATGGATGTCTACCGGTCACTGGGCGCGGAGATCGTCGATGTCCAGTTGCCCCTGACCGACGTCGGCATCGCCACCTACTACGTCATCGGTCCTGCGGAGGCCTCGAGCAACCTCGCCCGGTACGACGGGATCCGCTACGGACGACGCGCGACTCTTGAACCTGGAGAGGTTCTCTTCGACCTCTACGCCCGAAGCCGTTCCGAGGGCTTCGGGGACGAGGTCAAGCGACGCATCATGCTGGGGACCTATGTACTGAGCGCCGGCTATTACGACGCGTACTACAAGCGCGCACTGCAGGTACGTCGACTGATCCGCGATGAGTTCAACTCGGTTTTCGAGCAATGCGACGTCCTGCTTGGCCCGACGACAAACGGGCCTGCATTTGCACTTGGTTCCAAGAACGACCCGCTCTCCATGTACCTCTGTGACCGCTACACCGTCAATGCGAACATCGCCGGGATCTGTGGCATCTCTCTACCAGCTGGAACCATGGACGTCGATGGTCATGAACTCCCCATCGGCATCCAGTTGCAGGCGCCGGCCCTGTGTGAACCCACGCTGCTGCGAGCGGCACGGATGTTCGAAGCCGCAGCAGGACACGAAGATCACCTGCCCGACCTGGAGAAGACGGTGGCAGCATCATGAGTGGGCCCGTCATCGGCATCGACCTGGGAGGAACCAACACGCTCGCGTGCGTGATGGATGCAACGGGGGAACTGGTTGCACGTACGCACAGGGAAACCGAAGCTCAGCGCGGACCTGATGCCGTCATGGATACCATCGCCGAGGCATCGCGAACCGTGTGCGAGGAGGCGTGTGTCGACCTGGAATCGATCACCGCCATGGGAGTCGCCGTCTGCGGAGCCGTTGATCACGAGGCCGGCATCGTCCTGAAGACGGGAGCACTCGACTGGACGGACATCCCACTGTCCGAGGGACTTCACCAGCGACTGGGCCGACCTGTCGTGCTTGAGAATGATGTGAATGCAGCCGCCTGGGGCGAGTACCGACATGGAGCCGGCCAGGGCGCCACGGGAATGCTCGCCGCCTGGGTTGGAACCGGAATCGGCGGCGGCATCGTGCTTGATGGCCGCCTCTTCCACGGGCCGCGTGGAACTGCCGGTGAACTTGGGCAGACCATGGCCGATACGACCGGTGCCGAACCTCGCATTCTCGAGGCGATCGCCTCCAGGACCGGAATGCGCAACCTGGCTGCCCAGGGAGCAGGCGATCACCCCGGGTCATCCCTGCTTGAAGCAGTCGGTGGAGATGTTGATTCGATCGGAACCCATCACATTGCAGAAGCCTTCACGTCGGGCGATCCCCTGGCGATGGAGATTGCCTCCATTGCCGCCTCGGTACTTGGATCAGCCCTGGCCAACTGCGTCACACTCCTCTCGCTCGACACCATCGTCGTCGGGGGTGGCATGACCGAGGAACTCGGTGAACCATGGCTTGACCTGGTACGTGCGAAGTTCAAGGAAGATGTCTTCCCACCGCAGGCCGGTGAATGGTGCAGCATCGTACGGACAGCACTGGAAGCGGATGCTGGACTGGTTGGAGCGGCAATGCTCGCATCCGACAAGACCTGAACCGATCTTGCTGATCAGTTGATCGGCGGAACTCGTTTCATGCGACCGTACTTGGCAATCCAATTCATGAACGAAGCCTGCACCTTGGCAGCCCTTGACATGGAGCCTGGTTCATCCGGATAGGGTCCCACCCGCGCATCCGCCCACACCCATGGAGCCTCATGGAGGCGCGTCACCTTCACGTTTGCGATCCAGCCTTCTATCGAGATCAATGTGTACACCTCGTGATCCTCGTCAACCTCTTCCATCCGAAGGACGGCAAGGCTGTTCTCCCCCGCAGCCTTGTCCATGGCCATGGAGTTGTCAGACCAGCGGATCCCGGTTGGAGGAAGCAGTTGAACCGGCTCTTCTCCTGGTGGTGTCGCCATGGCCGCTTCCCTGAGAATGGCCATCATCGAGTCTTCCTGGGCTGCCGAGAGTTCATGCGTCGAGGGGGGAGCCATCCTGACATTCGAGTTGCTGGAACCACATCCAGGCAGCATCCCGAGGGCCAGAACAATGCAGGGAATGCCTGCAAGGCCGATTTCATGGCTTCGAGGGTCGAACTTCATGTCCCAGACCATACCATGTCGCCTTGGGCACAGGGTCCAGTCATCTTGCCCTTGCAGGGCTGGAACGCCGATAGGAAAGTCTGCTGATCAGGATGCTCCCGGGAGAGTCCCATGTCGAAGCAAGGCAATCAGAAGACCGGACCCGCCAGGACAGGACATCGGCGACAGGAAATCCGCCGCAACCTGCCCAAGCCGGCCATGACCCTGAAGACGGCCATGCTCCGACCGGAGTTCATCCGCTCGAGCATCATCGTGTTCATCTTCCTGGTGATCACCGGCCTGATGGTTGCCTGGGGCCACGACCAGGTGATTGTCACCAATGGCCAGTTGATGAGCAAGACTCGTCTTGCACGACTGGATTGGGATGACATCAACGTGGAAGCGACGCAGCAGGCGAAGAAGGAAGCCGAGCTTTCATCCCCACGCATCTACGACTTGAATCGAACGGCGCTGGAAGAACTCGAAGGCGCCCTGCTTGGTCTGCCCATGGCTGTCGAGGGCAAGACCTCGATCGATGAACTGGCCGATGAAATCAAGTCGCAGTTCCAGCTTGATACCGCTGGACTTGCAGCGCTCCAGGACATGTCGGTTGAAGGTGAAGTCACCGAGCAATGGAAGAGCTGGGTCGACCGCCTTGTCAACAAGGACCTGCAACGCGCCCCGATCCTCGATGACCAGGAGGCCCAGGTCTATGCAACCACGAGGATTCCCAACCGGGTTCTCCTGCTTCCCGATGGAAAGCGTGACCTGCTCCGGGCGGAAGCGATCCCTCTTGAATCACTCAAGGAAGATCCACAGAACCCGGAGATCATCGCGATGATCTCGTCCGCAGGCTTTCCTTCCTCGCTCTTTTCGACCATCGCAGCCCGCATTGCCGCGGATGGACTGCCGACATTCGTGCTGGACAAGGAGTTGACGGAAGCCACCGCCCAGCAGGCGATCGATGCCGTCGATCCGGTCCTCGAACCCCACAAGGCAGGCATGGTCATCTACCGACGTGGCGATCGACTTTCCGCAGCCCAGTACGAGATGACCCTTCGAGAGGCGGAGGAGTTCGCATTGACCGCGCCACTTCACCAGAGGTGGGGTCCACGACTTGGTCTGCTTGGACTGTTGGTAGTACTGACGGTTCTCTTTGCAGCCTATACAACGATGTCCTACAAGAAGATTGCGCGTAATCCCTGGCGCCTGATTGCACTGTGCATGCTCCTGACATGCATGCTCAGTGCATCGATCTTCATCACGGCCGAGGCCCCGATCTTCCTGTATGCATCGGCAGTAGCTCCGATCCTGCTGACGGGCTACGTAGTCCGCCTGGCCTATGACCAGAAACTGGCTGTCTTCCTCGCCGGCGTACAGGCCGCCATCACCGCGATGACACTCGGACTGGGCATCGGCTGGTTCATCATGATCATGGCCGGGTGTGGGGCATCGGTTGCCCAGCTCAGCGAGGTCCGAAATCGAAACAGCCTGTTGCACTCATCCCTGCTTGGAGCCGTTGTACTGGCCTTTGGCACGATCATCCTGGGACTGGTGGAACTGCCCATGGTCACGGCGGCCTGGGGCGAGATCATCGGCAGGGCCATCCTGGCTGCAGCCAGCAGCATCGGCGTCGGCTTCCTGGTGCTTGGCATGCTTCCAAGCATCGAGCGTGCATTCAACATCACGACCGGCATGACGCTGGCAGAACTGCGTGATCCTCGCAGGCCACTTCTTCAGCAACTCCAGTTGAGAGCACCGGGCACCTACAACCACTCGTTGCAGGTGGCGAACATCGCCGAAGCCGCAGCCGATGCAGTGGGTGCCGACAGCCTGCTTGCCTACGTGGGGGCTCTCTACCATGACATCGGGAAGATGAACAAGCCGGAGTACTTCGTCGAGAATCGTGGCGAAGGCCCCAACAAGCATGAGAGCCTCTCCCCTGCCATGAGTCTCCTCGTGATCATCGGGCACGTGAAGGATGGTGTTGAACTGGGCCGGGAATACGGGCTTCCACGAGACATCCTGCACTTCATCGAATCACACCATGGAACGACCCTCGTGGAATATTTCTACCACGCGGCAAAGCAGCAGGCCGAGGAAGAAGAGCGCGAGGCGGTTGATGAAATCGCCTATCG
>JAYZBD010000005.1:0-35281 GCA_036339395.1 Planctomycetota bacterium
CGCCGTCAACCGAAACGCTTCCGCCAAATCCATGATTTGCAGAACCATCAGCAAACGTATGCTCGATGTTCCACCAGCTGAGTCTGCGCCCTCGCGTCGCCGCAATCACCGCGCTGATCAGGTCCTCGAGGGGACCGCCCAGGACGGACCTGCTGATCACGGATATCGATGTACTGTTGGCCGGGCCGACCATGGCTGCCTTGCCGATGACGGAGACAGGGGCGCTGTTCACACCACCACTCAGCGCAGCCTTGTGCACGACATCGTGCACGACATCCACCGGGCTGCTGGTAGCAGCCAGGAGGATTGCGGCAAGCAACCCGAATACGACAAGCCGAACGATCCGCATCGTCCCTCTCTCCTTCTCCCGTCCAGCACGCTCCAACCCGTTACAAGCCCCCGGGAGGAAGGTGGATGCGGACCCGCTATTACACCGCGCCCAGCGGCAGGGGGCAATGAAAAACAAATTGGAACCTTACATGTGCATGGAAAGGCCGAATTCAGCCCAAATGGCCATGAAACAGCCCCCGCTGCAGGCAGCGGGGGCTGTGGGGGTTTCGTGGTCTACGCGGTCGAAATCAGTCCTTGGCGATGTCCTCGCCGCCGAAGTCGGGCAACTCCTCGCCGAGAAGCGGTGATTCCTCGCCGATCCCAGGCAGGCCTTCGCCAAGGAGTGGTGATTTCTCGCCCACGGCCTGTTCCTCTTCACCACCGCCAACAGGAACTTCAACAAGGACCGGGGCACGCTCGGCACCGATGGCTTCGGCAGCCTCGGCTGCTTCGGCAAGCATGTAGGCCTCGTCTTCCTCGTTGGTCGAGGGTGGTTCGGCCAGGCGATTGACCCGCATCGAGGTGTACTCGTCGAAGCCGGTACCGGCCGGGATCAGGTGACCCAGCAGGACATTCTCCTTCAGGCCCTTCAACTCGTCGACGGCGCCCTTCAGGGATGCCTCGGTGAGTACCTTCGTCGTCTCCTGGAAGGAGGCGCCCGAAAGGAAGGACTCGGACTGCAGCGATGCCTTGGTGATGCCAAGGAGCAACGTCTGGCCCGTGGCAGGCTGTGACTTCTTCGTCTTGGCCTTCGCCTTGCCCTCGGCCTCGGCCAGTGCATTGGCTTCCTTCACGACCGACTTCTCGACCATGTCGCCGACGACCAGGCCCGTGTCGCCGGCATCGGCGATCTTGACCCGTGCCTGGGCCTCGGCATTGTGTCGTTTGAAGGTGTGGCGGCCGACGATCTCCTCGGGAAGCAGCGGCGTGTCACCGGGCTTCTTCACCAGTGTCTTGCTGAGCATGCACGCGAGGATGACCTCGATGTGCTTGTCGGAGATGGGTACGCCCTGGGCCCGGTAGACATTCTGGACCTCGTCGAGCATGTAGTTGAAGACGGCCTCCTCGCCGAGAATCTCGAGGATCTCCTGCGGAACAAGCGGGCCTTCGGTCAGCGAGTCACCGGCTTCGACGAAATCATCACGGTGCACCAGCAGGTGCTTGCCCTGCGGCACGTGGTGATCAATCTCGACGCCCGTGTCGGTGACGACGCGGATGGTCATCTTGCCCTTGCGGAGGTCATCATGCAGCTCGACGCGACCACCGACCTTCGACATGACAGCCGGGTCCTTGGGGGTCCGTGCCTCGAAGATCTCGGTGACACGCGGCAGGCCGCCGGTGATGTCAGCCGAACCGGCGACATCCTTGGGCTGCCGTGCAAGCATCTGGCCCTGGACGATCTTCTGACCCTCGGCCACCTCGATGCGGGCCTTGGCCGGCAGGTGGTGGAAGTCGAGAATCTTGCCGTCGGCATCCTCCACGAGGATCTGCGGATGCATCTCGCCCGTGTGCTCGATGACGATCAACTCGGTCCCGCCCGAACCCTTGACCTCTTCCTCTCGAATGGTCTTGCCGACCTCGATGTCCTTGAAGCGGACCACGCCCGTCTCCTCGGCGAGGATGGGCGTGCGGTGGGGGTCCCAGTCGCAGAGCAACTGGCCCTTGCGGACCTTGTCGCCAGCAGTGACGCGAATGACGCCACCGTAGGGAATCTTGTACTTCTCAAGTTCACGACCCTTGCCGTCCAGCAGGGCAACTTCGCCATTTCGCTTCAGCGCGATCTGGCTGCCGTCGTCGGCATCGGGAACGGGAACAGCCCGGCATTCACGCAGTTCCACCGTGCCGCCATTGGTGGCGCGGTAACTGGTTTCCGTCAGGCCACGGGAAGCGATGCCGCCCGTATGGAAGGTACGCATGGTCAACTGCGTACCAGGTTCACCGATGGACTGGGCCGCGATCGTGCCCACGGCAAGTCCTCGCTCGACTTCCATGCCCGTGGACATGTCCTGCCCGTAGCAGGTGGCGCAGATGCCGTTGGTCGTGTCACAGGTCAACGGGCTGCGGACCTGGACTGAATCGATGTTGAGTTGCTCGAGCTTGCCCGCAATCACGTCGGTGATGATCTCGCCATCCTTGATGATGGTTTCGTCCGTCATCGGGTTGATGATCGTCTGGCGGCTCGTGCGACCCTCGATGATCTCTCGCAGCGGGACATCGACTTCCTCGCCCTTGTAGATGGCTCGCTTGGGAAGTCCACGCTTCGTTCCACAGTTCGGCTCGGTGATGACCACGGCCTGGGCGACGTCGTAGAGCTTTCTCGTGAGGTAGCCCGAGTCGGCCGTCTTCAATGCGGTATCGGCCAGTCCCTTTCGTGCACCGTGCGTCGAGGAGAAGTACTCCAGGACGTTGAGGCCTTCGCGGAAGTTGGCACGAATGGGTGTTTCGATGATCTCGCCGTTGGGCTTGGCCATCAGGCCACGCATGCCGGCAAGCTGCTGCATCTGGCTTACGTTGCCACGTGCACCGGAGATGGACATGAGGTAGACCGGGTTGAGATACCTGATGCCCTCGGAGCCATCGGAAGGAACCTCCTTGAGGGTGTCCGGTGCCCTGCGATCATTCTCGAGCGTGCTGACCAGTTCCTTGGTCAGTTCCTCGCGGCAATGGGCCCAGATGTCCAGCAGCTGGTTGTGTCGTTCACGCTCGGTGATGGCACCGGCGTTGTAGGCACGCTCGACGGTGTCGACCTTCTTCTGTGACTTGTCGATGAGGTCCTGCTTGGCAGCGGGAATTCTCAGGTCCGTGATCGCGATCGACAGGCCGGATGTCGTGGCGGTCTTGAAGCCGATTTCCTTCATGTCATCAAGGAGCGTCAGCGTATCGGGGCGACCGAGAATCGCGTAGGTGTCGTCGATGACGCGGCTGCAGCCCTTCTTGCCGAGGGTGGTGTTGTAGTAGGGCATGCCGTCGGCAAGGATGGCGCTGAACTGTACGCGGCCAACCGTGGTCAGCAGTCGCTGGGATTCGAGGTTCTCGATGACACCCGTCTCGGAGTTGACGATGGTGTTGAAGCGAGGCAGCCGGACATGAATTCGCTCGTGAAGACCGATCTGTCCATGGGCGTGGGCCAGCAGGGCCTCGGTCGAATCCTTGAAGCAGCGGAGTTCCTCCGGCTTCCTTGCATCATCCTGGTCCATGAAGGTCAGGAAGTACACGCCCATCAGGATGTCCTGGCTGGGGGAGACGATCGGGTTGCCGTTGGCCGGCGAGAAGATGTTGTGCGTCGAGAGCATCAGGACGTGGCTCTCGACCTGTGCCTCGATGGACAGCGGCAGGTGGACAGCCATCTGGTCGCCATCGAAGTCGGCGTTGTAGCCGGTGCAGACCAGTGGATGCAGCGTGATGGCATGGCCCTCGACAAGGACCGGCTCGAAGGCCTGGATGCCCATCCGGTGCAGGGTCGGTGCGCGGTTCAGGAGCACCGGGTGCTGGTCGATGACCTGCTCCAGGATGTCCCACACTTCCGGATCCCGTCGCTCGAGCATGCGCTTGGCGGACTTGATGGTGTCGGCCAGGCCGTGTTCCTTGAGCTTGCGAATGATGAAGGGCTGGAAGAGTTCCAGGGCGATCTTCTTTGGCAGACCACACTGGTGCAGTTTCAGGTTCGGGCCGACCACGATGACGGACCGGGCCGAGTAGTCCACTCGCTTGCCAAGCAGGTTCTCGCGGAAGCGACCCTGCTTGCCCTTGATCATGTCGGTCAGCGACTTGAGAGGGCGGTTGGACGAGCCGAGCACCGGGCGACGGCAGCGGCCGTTGTCGAACAGGGCATCGACGGCCTGCTGCAGCATCCGCTTCTCGTTCCGGATGATGACCTCGGGAGCATTGAGGTCCATCAACTTCTTGAGTCGGTTGTTCCGGTTGATGATTCGCCGGTAGAGATCATTGAGGTCGCTGGTGGCGAAGTTGCCTGATTCCAGCAGGACCAGTGGGCGAAGGTCGGGTGGTATCACCGGAACGACGTCGAGCACCATCCAGGAGACATCATTGCCGCTGTGGCGAAGCTGCTCGACGAGCTTCAGCCGCTTGGCGAGGTCCTTGGTCTTCTGCTTGGATCGCGTGTTGTTCAGGTCATCCCGCAACTCGATGGCCAGGCCGTGGAGATCAAGCTCGGCAAGCAGTTCCATGACGGCATCGGCGCCCATGAGGGCCCGGAATGAGCCGGAACCGTGCTGCTGGACGGCGGCGCGGTAGGAATCCTCGTCGAGGACCTGCTTGTATTCCAGGTCGGTGTTCCCGGGATCGATTACCACGTAATCCTGGAAGTAGATGACCTTTTCCATGTCGGCGGTCTTCATCTTCAGCAGGGTGCCCAGGCGACTTGGCAGCGCCTTGAAGAACCAGATGTGCACGACCGGGGCCGCAAGGTTGATGTGCCCCATCCGCTTGCGCCGCACGCGGGAGTGCGTGACCTTCACGCCACAGCGATCGCAGATGATGCCCTTGAACTTGGTGCCCTTGTACTTGCCGCAGGCGCATTCGTAGTCGCGCTCGGGACCGAAGATCCGTTCACAGAACAGGCCGTCCTTCTCGGGACGGTAGGTCCGGTAGTTGATCGTTTCCGGCTTCTTGACCTCGCCGAAACTCCAACTCCGGATGTCGTTGGGGCTTGCAAGGGTGATGCGGACGGAACTGAAGTCGTTGACCTGATCGTAGACGTTTTCAACCATGGTGAATCCCGTCTCACTCGTGCGTGGACGCCGCGTGGATGCGGCAATTCAACGTCAGAGGAGGCTGCCTCCTTCAACGTGTTCCTTCTCCAGTTCGATGTTCATGCCCAGTCCACGGATCTCGTGGCAGAGGACATCGAACACCACGGGCATGCCGGCTTCAAGGGCATTGGTGCCCTTGACCATCGAGTCGTAGATCTTCGTGCGACCCTCGACATCATCACTCTTGACCGTCAGCAGTTCCTGGAGGACGTAGGCTGCGCCATAGCCTTCCAGGGCCCAGACCTCCATCTCGCCGAATCGCTGACCACCCGTGCGGGCCTTGCCGCCCAGTGGCTGCTGCGTGATGAGCGAGTAGGGGCCCGTTGCGCGGGCATGGATCTTGTCTTCCACGAGGTGGTGGAGTTTGAGCATGTACATGTAGCCAACCGAGGTGGGCTGGTGGAAGGCTTCGCCCGTTCGACCGTCGTAGAGCTGTACCTTGCCCCCGAATGGGATGTGGGCAAGCAGTTCACGCGGTTCGCCGGGGTTCTGGCCAGTCTGTTCAAACTCGTCCAGTCGATTCTTGACGTGTTCGTTGGCTTCCTGGATCGCCTCGAGTACCTCTTCCTCGGTCGCCCCGTCGAATACCGGGGTGATTGCCTGGAAGCCAAGGACCTGCGCGGCCCAGCCAAGGTGCAGTTCAAGCAGCTGACCGACGTTCATCCTTGAGGGAACGCCAAGCGGGTTCAGCAGGATGTCGACGGGTGTTCCGTCTTCCAGGTGCGGCATGTCCTCCTCGGGAACGATCCGGGATACGACGCCCTTGTTGCCGTGGCGGCCGGCCATCTTGTCACCAACGGCGATCTGTCGCTTGTTCGCCAGGTAGACCTTGGTCATTTCCAGGACGCCGCTGGGCAGTTCGTCACCACGCTTCATGTGCGCGAGTTTTCGCTGCTTCTCCTCTTCCAGTGCATTGATCCGAGGCCAGAACTGGCCCCAGGTCGTCGTGGCGGTTTCCTTCGCGTCCTTGGAACCCTTGATCCACTTCTCGTTGAAGTTCTCGATCTGCTCGAGGATGACCTCGGGGATGTCCGAGACACCCACCTTCTGGCGGGTGGCGGGGTCGACCATCTCCGTGCCGATCTGCTCGTTGATTGCAACGATCATCTGGCGGAAGAGGGAGATCATGCGGTCGTTCATCTCTTCCTCGTAGACCACGATGTCGTCCTTGAGACTGGCCTTCTGCTCGTCATTGAGGTGCATGCGACGAGAGAAGTGACGCGTCCCGATGACGATGCCGCTGCTTCCGGCAGGGACTTCAAGTGAGTCGTTCTTCACGTCCTCGCCGGCACGACCGAAGATCGCGTGGAGCAGTTTTTCCTCGGGGGTCAGTTCCGACTTGCTCTTGGGGCTGACCTTGCCTACGAGGATGTCGCCGGGGCCGACTCGGGCTCCATGGCGGATGATGCCCCGGTCATCGAGGTTCTTCAACTGCTTCTCGGAGACGTTCGGGATGTCCGGAGTGAACTCCTCGCGGCCGAGTTTCGTATCCCGAACCTCGACATCGAAGGATTCAATGTGGATCGACGTGAAGATGTCGTCCTTGACGAGTCGTTCAGAACAGACGATTGCATCCTCGAAGTTGTAGCCATCGAATGTGTTGAAGGCGACAAGGACGTTCTTGCCGATGGCCAGCTCACCTTCGCGGGTGGAGGCGCCATCAGCCAGGATCTGTCCAGCCTTGACCTTCTGGCCAAGTGTGACAAGTGGAGTGTGGGTCTGGCAGGTCCGCTCGTTGAGCTTCCTGAAGGTCTCCAACTCGTACTCGTCGGCATTGTCGATGATGATCTTCTTGGCGTCGACGTAGGTGATGGTTCCCCCACGACGTGCCTTCACGAGCATGCCTGAGAACTCGCCGGCGGTTCGTTCCATGCCGGTGCTTACCAGCGGGGTTTCAGCCGTGATCATCGGGACTGCCTGCCGCTGCATGTTCGAACCCATCAGGGCCCGGTTGGCATCATCATGTTCAAGGAAGGGAATCAGGGCCGCGGAAACGCCGACGATCTGCTTGGGCGAGATGTCGATGTACTGGACCTCGTTCTTCTCGACCATGGAGAGATCGCCACTGAGGCGAGCGAGTACCTGCGAGTCCTTGATCCTGCCATCCTTGTCGACGACATCGGTCGTCGCCAGGACGGACTTCATTTCCTCGTCGGCCCGCAGGTAGGAGACCTTGCCGGTCGTGCTGCCACCCTGGACTTCCTGGTAGGGAGTGAGGATGAAGCCGTACTCGTCGATGCTTGCATAGATGCCAAGCGAAGCGATGAGGCCGATGTTGGTTCCCTCGGGCGTTTCGATCGGGCAGATTCGCCCGTAGTGCGAAATGTGCACATCGCGAACCTCGAAACCTGCACGCTTCCTGTTGAGGCCGCCGGGGCCCAGTGCAGAGAGGCGTCGCTCATGTACGAGCATGGACAAGGGGTTCGTCTGGTCGACGACCTGTGACAGTTCACTTCGGCCGAAGAAGAAGTCGATGGCGCTGCTGATGGACTTGGAGTTCACCAGGTCCGCGATCTTGCTCAATTCATCGGCATCCTTCACACTCATGCGCTCCTGGACGGTGCGGCGGAGTTTCAGGAAACCCTTGCGCATCTCCTCGACGGCAAGCTCATCGAGCGTTCGAAGCCGGCGGTTGCCGAGGTGATCGATGTCATCGATGTGGGCCTTGTTCTTCTTGGAACGCAGGTCGAGGATGTATCGCATCACTGAGAGGAAGTCCTCAGCACGGATCGACATGACATCCTCGGGGACGTCCATGTCGAACTTCCGGTTGATGCGGAATCGACCGACCTTGCCGAGGCGATACCTGTTCTCGTCGAAGAACTTCTCCTTGAAGAGACTGCGGGCCTTCTCGACCTGGGGCGGATTGCCGGGACGGAGCCGCCCGTAGATGCGAAGCAGCGCGGCCTCGTGCTCCGTGGCCTCCGCCATGAAATCAAGGCGTTCCATTGCAAGGGTGTTGAGAATCAGTGGATCACTCGGGTCCTGGACAATGCGGATCTTCTTGATCGAGGAACTCTGGATGGCGTCTATTGCATCGCCGATGGGTTCACCGACGCGGCAGAGCTCCTCGCCTTCCTCGTTGAGAATCAACTCAGCGGAGTAGTGCTCCGGGAGGAGGTTGGCAACATTCACTTCCGTGACGTCGTAGAACAATTCCAGGATCTTTTCCGTGGAACTGAACTCCTCCTCGAGTGCACGAAGGAAGATCGTCGCTGCAATCTTGGGTGACTGGTCGATCTTCATCGCCAGTACGTCCTTCTTCGTTACTTCAAGTTCGATCCAGGAGCCTCGCTCGGGAATGATCCGTGCGCCGTGCAGGGGACGGTCGCCGAGATTGTCGGCCTCGTTGAAGTCGACACCGGGTGATCGGTGGAGCTGGCTGACAATGACACGTTCCGCACCATTGACGATGAACTCACCTCCGCCGCGCATGATCGGGATCTCGCCAAGGTAGATTTCCTCCTCGGGTATCTCGGAGATGCCTTCACGTACCAGGCGCACACCGATGCGGAAGGGCATGCCGTAGGTCAGGCGCAGTTCCTTGCATTCATCAGGCGTGTATCGAGGCTTGTCGAGCTTGTAGTACAGGTACTCAAGCTTCATCGAGCCGTCATACGATTCAATGGGGAAGACCTCATTCATGAGGCTTTCAAGACCCAATGTCCTGTCGCGTTCATCGAACGCCTTGTCAACTTGGATAAAACGCTCGTATGCGCCCGATTGCACCTGAGTCAACTCTGGTACGGGTATCGCATCACCGCGCTTGGAGAAGTCGCGTACAGTCCGGGACGCCATGCACTCACCTCATCAAGGGCAAATCGTCTTCGCCTAACCCAGCTTGTCGAAAAGCAGGGAACGAACTTGGAAAAAAAGTTGTTGTCATACGCCGAGCACCGCATATTACGGACGTCAGGTGGGTTTCTCAACACCCACGCAAACCCTATTCCATTTTTTTTGGCTACGTTGCCACAATGCGGCCGATGAACCCGCCCCATTTGGCCCAAAATCGCCCTTGGTTGGCCAGGAACAACGAATTTCGAACATACTTTCCCTTATCACGTCTCCCAACTGAACAGGCTCCGAGACCGGGGTCTCGGAGCCTGCTGCAAGTGTCTGTAAATACTGGCTTTACTTGAGGTTGACGACGCCTCCGGCTTCTTCGATCTTGGCCTTCAGTTCGTCTGCGTCCTCCTTGGAGACCTTTTCCTTGATGGCGGTTGGGGCTTCATCAACGATCCCCTTGGCTTCCTTCAGGCCCAGTCCTGTCGCCTCACGGACGACCTTGATGACCTGGATCTTCTTGTCGCCGGCTGACTCGAGCACGACATCGAACTCGGTCTGTTCTCCGCCATCATCATCGCCACCACCTCCAGCCGGGCCGGCCATCATGACGCCGCCTCCAGCTGCGGGTTCGATGTTGTAGGTGTCCTTCATGTAGTCAGCAAGGTCGACCGCTTCCTTGAGGGTCAACTGGGCAATGTCATCACCCATGGTGCTGATCTTCTTGTCGAACGACCTGGCTTCTGCAGGAGCAGGAGCTTCAGCTGTTGCTGTTGCTTCAGTTGCTTCGGGTGCTTCAGTTGCTTCAGCTGCTTCTGTTGTTTCAGTCGCATCCGATGCTTCTGTTGCATCATTCGTCTCTTCTGCGTTGTTCGTTGCTTCCTCGGACATGTCTGGTCTCACTTTCCTTCGTTGTATCTTCACTCAAGAGGAGCCGCCGTGCGACTTTTAACCCCGGGGGGCCAGTTGGGTGACGATGTGTTGTTGAGTTCAGTTCACCTTCTCGATGACCTCGCCTTTTTCAAGTCGTTCCTCTACTTCCTTGACGATACCCACGATGCCCGAGCCTGGGCTCGTTGCGATACTCATGAGTTTCGAACCTGGTGACAGGACAAGCTGGATGACCAGCCCCTTCGACTCATCGAGGGTCGGGTACTTGCTGAGTTCCTTGACCCCGGAATCTCCGTCGAAGTACTCGCCATCAAGAATGGCGCCCTTCAGGTCAAGGTGTTCAACCTTCTTCGCCCAGTCGACGAGTTCACGAGCAACATCGACGACCGATTCTCCGCCGTAGCAGAGTGCCGTTGGACCATCGAGGGCTGGCAGGATGTTCTCCAGCGAGGTGCCGCCGAAGGCATCGCGGGCAAGCGTATTTCGCAGGACCGTGATGCGGATGTTCTTCGCGTGCAGGTCCAGTCGAAGGGTGTTGTTCGCATTGGCCTCGATGCCCCTGATATCGATCAGGAGAGCGTCCGAAATGTCATTGAAGCGATCCCGGTAGCTCTCGACCATCATTTTCTTGATGTACTTGCTCATGATGCTGCCACCTCCACTGAGGGCGTCATCGTGCCGGAAATCACGCATTTCTTCATGTAGATTCCCTTCACGGACGCGGGACGCAGTTTCTCGATCGTATCCAGGAAGAAGGTCAGGTTTGCCGTCAGATCAACTTCGGTGAAACTCATCTTCCCGATGACGCAATGGATATTCCCGCCATCGTCATTGCGATATTCAGCCTTGCCCGCAGCGAATTCCTGGACAGCGGTCGCTGGATCGGGCGTAACGGTGCCTGCCTTTGGTGAGGGCATCAGGCCCTTGGGACCCAGGACACGCCCCAGTCCGCCAACGACCTTCATCATGTCTGGAGAGGCGATGGCGACATCAAAGTCGAACCAGCCGTCGGTGATCTTCTTCGCCAGTTCCTCGCCCCCTGCTTCAACAGCCCCGGCAGCCTTCAAGTCGTCGATCTTGTCGTTCTGGCAGAAGCAGATGACGCGTGCAGCTTTCCCGACACCCTTGGGCATCGAGAGGGCACCACGCAACTGCTGATCGGCTAGTCGCGGATCGATGCCAAGGTGCACGCAGCATTCGACCGTTTCGTCGAACTTGGCATGGGAACAGGACTTCAGGAGGCTGACTGCCTTGGCAGGGGTGTTGCCATTGCTGTCTGCCTTGATCTGTTCCAGGTTTGTTCGCTGCCGCCGACTGCGGTGATTGCGACGCCTTCGGTACAGTCTTGCCGGGAAGGTACTCTCAGTTTTAGGAGTCTTCTCGTCAGCCATCGAGCGAGCCCTCCACTTCAATGCCCATCGAGCGGGCTGTTCCAGCGATGACACGCATGGCCGATTCGACCGTTGCGCTGTTCAAGTCGCTCATCTTCTCTTCCGCGATGGCACGTACCTGGTCGCTTGTGACCGAACCCACTATTTCAAGCGGGTTTCCAGATCCCTTCTCAACTCCTGCAGCATCCCTCAGCAGGTTGGCGGCAGGAGAAGACTTGATTTCGAAGTCAAAGGATCGGTCATGGAAGACCGTGATGAGGCAGCCTACGACCTTGCCATTGAGGTCCTTGGTCCGGTCATTGAAGGCCTGGATGAACTGCCCGGGGTTGATGCCATTGGCACCAAGCGCTGGTCCGATGGGGGGCGCAGGAGTCGCCTGGCCTCCCGGCGCAGTGATCTTGAATTGCTTGGTGATCTGCTTGGCCATGTGTCCTCCTGCCTCCCACCTTCCTGGATTCCATGAGTGCGGGCCCGGCCAAGGCCCCGCTGGAGTGAAAGTGGTCCATGCGGTTTTCAAATTGTGAGCCGGGCACTCTACATCAGCAGTGCCTGCCCGGCAAGGGATACATGGGGTGAATCCCCCCCGGGATCACCTGGTTCAGCCCTCTGAGAGTGTCTGCGACTTCCAGGGTGGGTCCAGGGGCCAGCTGTCATCGGTTTCAACTGCTTGACTGCTGCCGAGGTTGTCGGCGTGCTCACGGGCTTCCTCGACTGTTTCGTAGGTATCTCTCAGGAAGACGGCATTCGTTGTTCCAATGCCGATCATCAATCCCTCTTCAAGTGCAATTGGACTACTGACGGACTGGCCGTTGACGGTCGTTCCATTGCTTGAGCCCAGGTCCTCGAGGACCCACTTGTTGGCCTGGATGCCACTTCCATCGAGGGTATCACCTGATTGGCGGGAGATCTTGCAGTGATTCCGAGAGGCTTTTTCATCAACGAGTTGTATTGCGCAGTCATCGCCTCTGCCAATGACATGCTCCTTGTCATCAAGAGCAAACATGTGGCCTTCATGGGGTCCGGAAACAACGATGAGGCATGGCATGTGACTTCTCCTTCTCAGTTTCCTGCTGGCCTGACAGCCTAGCATTTTCTGGTCATGTCGTTCAATGCGAGTGTGCAGAACATCTCGATGCCGGTTGCGATCACGTTGTCATTGAAATCAAAGCAGGGATGGTGCAGGAGGGGTATCGAGTCCTGGTCGGCGGGGAGGAGCCCGAGGACGAAGAAGCAGGAGGGGACGTGTTCACAGTAGTAGGAGAAGTCCTCTGCTCCCATGCCTGGTGCTTCCAGAAGTTGAACCTGTTCTTCGCTGAAGAGTGATCTTGCAGTACCGAGAACCGTTTCGACTTCGCCTGGGTCGTTGCGGGTGACGGGATATCCCACGTGGTAGTCCAGGTTCGCCTGGCAGCCGTGGGCGGCTGCAACAGTCTGCACGACCTGGTCGAGTCGTATTCGCACGGTCGACATGGCATCATCATCGAGTGCACGCACGGTACCTGCCATCGTGCACGTTTCGGGGATGATGTTGAATGCCGAACCGGCGTTGAACATGGTCACCGAGATGACGGCGCCCTGCACGGGGTCGACGTTTCTCGAGACGATCGACTGGATTGCCTGCACGATCGCAGCAGAGGCAACGATGGGATCCCGTGTTGCATGCGGCATGGCTGCATGTCCACCGACACCGGTCACCGTGATATCGAAGCGATCCGCAGCGGCAAGCATCGGCCCGGGACGCGTACTGATCATGTTCAAGGGAAGGACCGGCCAGCCATGCAGGCCGTACATTCTCGAAACGGAAGGACCAATGACCTTCCCGTCAAGGCACCCGTCCTCGACCATTCGTTTACCACCTCCGCCGCCTTCTTCGGCGGGTTGGAAGAGGAAGGTCACGGGATTGGGCAGTGTTCCTTCTCCGGCAACCTGTGCAAGAACACGCGCAGTTCCGACGAGGATGGTGGTGTGTCCATCGTGTCCACATGCGTGCATGACACCCTCGTTGACCGAGGCGTAGTCGAGTCCAGTCTTCTCAAGGATCGGCAGCGCATCCATGTCTGCACGCAGGCCGACGGCCTGCTCGGCTTCACCTGGAATGTGCCCGAGTACACCGGTGCCGCCCGCGAGTCCATCGACGAACTCGACGCCGGCTTCAGTCAACGACTTGCGAACCTCTCCAGAGGTCCGATGTTCTTCGTACCCCAGTTCCGGGTGGGTATGGAGGTCATGCCTGAACTCGATGAGTTCGGGGATGATGGAGGTGATTCGTTCCCTGAGTGATGCAGTTGTTTCGGTCGTCATGTCCAACAGGGTACCTGCATGTCGTCGGCATTACGATCGGAGAACGGGAAATCCACGTTCGCTGCGGCCATCGTTGACCATCCCCATGGCAGATGGTTCATGTCGAAGCAGTCGTGTCAACTGCGACATGGTGATGTCCAGTCGACCAGCCGCACCACCGACATCGAATCCTTCCTCGCTGATGACATCGAGCGCTTCGGCAAGCAGGGCCGGGTAGTCGGGGTGCTTCGGGTTGATCGGCAGTTTCGTTCCACTCCGCCTCCGGTTCCACAGAACGCTTGGTGCACGACGTGGATGCTCCGATCGAAGACCGATGGCGAGTTTCAACCTGAGTCGGCGGAGTGCCATCGAGCGATTCGCCTTCTGCTCACGTCGTTCAGAGGCCGTAGCCTGCATTCCTGTTGGTTCATGGGTATAGGTGACGGATGTGCTGCGCCTGTTCCGGTGCTGGCCACCGGGGCCGGAGCCCTGTCCGGCTGTCATGCTGCATTGCTTGAGCAGTTGTGCTTCGTCCAGTGCGGCGGGATGTACGTTGAGAGGCATCGGGTTCCTCGTCATGTCCTGCTGCGTGCACGGGCGCTGAGTGTTGCATCGGACACGAGGCCGGCCTCGAGCAGCGGGTGGGCGAGCCCGGCGATCATCGCCGCATTGTCCATGCAATAGTCCAGTGCAGGAAGGCGAAGTTCCAGGCCCCGTGCCGTGCACGTATCCCCGAGTACGCTGCGGACCCTCCGGTTGGCACTCACGCCACCACCCACGACGAGTGAGCAGGCTTCATGTTGATCAAGGGCACGTTCGACCTTCAGCCTGACCGCCTCGACGGCAGCGCGTTGGAATGATGCGGCCAGGTCCCGACGACGCTGTTCATCGAGGTCGGAGGCATCGCGTTCGAAGCGTGCCTCGGCACCGCGGCCGACGGGTTGGCCTCGAACCGCGTGCAGGAGTGAAGTCTTCAGCCCGCTGTAGGAGAAGTCGAGGCTGTCAGGGGCAAGCCGTGCGACCGGGAAGTCGACCGCCGACTCGTCCCCATGTTCGGCCAGGGCATCGATGGCTGCTCCACCGGGCCAGCCGAGCCCCAGCAGCACGGCCGCCTTGTCGAAGGCTTCACCGATGGCATCGTCAATGGTGTGGCCAAGGAGTTCCACGTGAAGGGGATCCTGCATGCGGGAGAGCGTCGTGTGCCCACCCGAAATGACCAGGCCCAGTGCCGGGCAATCCAGTTCATGGGAACCAAGGCAGGGCGACCAGAGGTGGGCATGCAGGTGGTCGACACCGACAATGGGCTTCTGCAGCGACCAGGCCAGCGACTTTGCGGCTGCAACACCGGTCAACAGTGAACCGATGAGTCCGGGCTGGCAGCTGACGGCGACTGCATCGATGTCGCCAAGAGAGATGCCTGCTTCACTCACGGCGGACTCGATGACGGGTCCGATCCGCTCAAGGTGGGCGCGGCTGGCAAGTTCAGGAACGACACCGTCGAATCGCTCGTGCAGATCATGCTGCGTGGCGATGATGTTTGAACGGACGTCACGACCCCCGATGACGACGGCTGCTGCCGTTTCATCGCAACTGCTCTCGATGCCGAGGATCACCTGGTCCATGCACTTGTTCCCGATGTACCCGATCAGCGATCGATCGGGGTCAATTCCACGGATGACAATGATCGCTGCAGGTCATTGACAGAGGAGATGGCCCACGTACCGATGACCTCGCCATCCTTGTTGCGAATGACGAGGACTGCGTCCTCGATGTCGCCATCCTCCGGGAGAGTGATGCCATGGTCTGCAAGTTCAGTAATGCCTTCGAGCCCGTGAATGTGATCCTGGAGTTCAACGAGTTCGGCCTCGAGCCGATCCCTGACGTCCAGTGCACGTTCAAGGTCGTTTCGAAGTGCCAGCTCAGCGGGGCGTTCCTGTGCTTCGAGCTCAGGCCACATCCCGGTGTCAACATGGTGCCCGAGAAGTTCAACGGACCGGGCGAGTGCTTCATCATTGAGCGTCTCCCTGAGCCACGCAGGATCAGCAAGAGCCGGATCGAGGGGTTCTTCACGGGAGATGACGATCCATGGCTGGCGTGATTCGATGCGCTTGATGCCCTGCTCAAGTGTCTCACCCACGAGGCATCCGTCGGAAGGATCGACGCCCCAGTCCTCGTCGATTTCACCATGGGTCTTGTGAAGGCTGCGGCCACTGGGCAGGTAGTAGTAGGCGGTCGTGAACTTCAGGAGCCCACCCTCGTCGTCCAATTCGCGGACTTCCTGCACGGAACCCTTTCCAAAACTCCGTTCGCCGAGCACCAGTGCCCGTTCATTGTCCTTGAGTGAACCGGCAACGATCTCGCTGGCTGAAGCCGAGCCGTCGTTGACCAGGACGATCAGGGGAACATCCAGCAGCGTGCCGGAGCGATGTGCCTTGAAGATCCTTCCCTGTTCCTTGCGGTCGGGTCGCGCGGAACGGATGGAAAGAAGTGTTCCTTCGTCGATGAACATGTCAGAGGTCTCCAGCGCAGCTGTCAGTGCGCCGCCCCTGTTGTCACGTACATCGATGACGAGCCCATTGAGTTCATCCCTGGACTCGAGAGTCTCGAGGATCGTTCGCAGTTCAGATGCAGTTCGTTCCGTGAAACTCTCGATCCTGATGTATGCGATACCCCGTTCATCGTCGAGCAGGTGATTCCAAATCTGGTTCCGTCGAATGACGCCGAAGACGGATTTCGTCCTGATCGGCGCGCGGGTGATCGTGATGTCCTCCTCCGTGTCGTCTGCATGCCGGACACGGATGTGTACGGTTGAGCCCGGCTCACCAAGCAGGTCGTCGATGCAGTCGTTGACCGGTCGGTTCTGTGTTGAAACCCCCTCGATGTCGAGGATGACATCACCGGCAAGAATGCCGGCTTTCAGGGCGGGCGAGTCCTCCATGGGCGTGAGAATCGTGAGCCATTCCCTGTTGGAGTGGATTCGTGCACCAATGCCGACGTAGTTGCCGCTGAGTTCCTTGCTGAACTCGGCCTGGTCCTCTGGAGCGATGTAGGTCGTGAAGGGATCGTCGAGCGACTCGATCATCGCCTTGATGACGGCTTCCTGCATCGCCTCGTCGTCCGGGGTCTCGACGTAGTCCTCCATGATGTGTCCACGGATGTCGACAATCGGATCAAACCAGCGATACCCATCCGAGCGGGTGGCAATCGCCCTTGGGACGAGCGTGGAAAGCAGGATGACGATGCCCAGGAGCACGGTGACCGGGATGATTTGTCGTATCTTCATGGAACTCCTCCAGACGCAGGTGCTTGGACTCCCTAGGATTGACAGGGGCATCCAGCTCGCGTCGTTGGAACATCCTAGCCTCCACGCGGCATCCACTGTTGGAAATGCACGCCAGTCAATGAATCAGCAGCATCGTGAACATCTGAAGGTGGCCAGGGAGCGAGCCGTCCTTGTCGCCGTCCACTTCCCGGATGACGAGGTCGACCTTGACGCCAGGGTTGAAGAACTTGCCGCCCTGGCTGGGACTGCCGGTGCGGAGATCTGTGGAATCGTGACCCAGAACCGGAAACTTCCCTACGGGAAGTTGTTCATCGGTTCGGGGAAGGTCGATGAACTGGTCGAGTTCATCAAGCTCAACGACGCAACGCTCGTGATCTTCGACCACGATCTTTCCCCATCGCAGATCCGGAACCTCGAGCAGGCCACCTCCTGCAAGATCGTCGATCGCAGCGAGCTCATTCTCGACATCTTCGCACGGCGTGCTACGACGCATGCCGCGAAACTCCAGGTCGAGATTGCGCAGTTGGAATACACCTACCCGCGACTTCGTGCCATGTGGACGCACCTGGGGCAGGTCACGGGTGGAGCGCCCATCGGCATCGGAACACGTGGACCCGGTGAGAAGCAGCTGGAGATCGACCGACGGATCGTTCATAGACGCAAACGAAAACTGCTCAAGGAACTCGAGGAGATCCAGCAGCGCAAGGTTCGGGAAGTGAAGTCCCGGAACGAGGATCATTTCACGGTCGGGCTCGTCGGGTATACCAACGCAGGAAAATCCTCGCTCTTCAACGCCGTCACGGACGGTGGAGCATTCGCGAACGACCAGCTCTTCGCGACGCTCTCGACCCGCGTTGAACGCTGGAACCTCGGCGGAGGCAACTCGGTCATGCTTTCGGACACGGTCGGGTTCATCCGGAACCTGCCGCACCACCTCGTGGCATCGTTTCGTTCCACGCTTGAGGAAACGGTGAACTGCCAGTTGCTGCTCCTGCTCATCGATGTCGATGACCCGCAGGCGAGGCAGCAGGCAGCGTCCGTCAGGAACACCCTCGACCAGATCGAAGCCACGGGCCAGCCCCGCCTGGTCGTACTCAACAAGATCGACCAGCTCAAGGATCACGCCCAGTTGCTTCCGTGGTTGCGGGATTACCCGGATGCGATTCCCATCAGTGCCGTGACCGGTGAGGGGCTTGACGAACTTGTCAACGCAATCCGCTCGATCTACATCGGAACCCCGAGGAGCATGCGGATCATCGTCGAGCTCTCCGATGGTGCAACGGTGAACTTCATAGAGAAGAGAACCACCGTCGAGTCCCGGGAATACGGTGACGGGATCGTGACCTACGAGGTAACCCTCGGCGAACGACAGATGGACCAGTTGCGTGCTCGTGGCGCCCGATTCGAGATCGACGAAGGTGAAGATCCTGCTGCCGGCTGGGGTGGGGGGGGATCGTCCAGTTCCATACCACCGCATCGGATGCATGCCCCGGGAGGTGGTCCATGAACGGGGAAGACCGGTCGCATGGGTTCCTGGGAAGATTCGGACGGGAGGTAAACCGTTCCCTCCGGGATCGGTTGCAACTGCTCGAAGAGCACACGGCGATGGTTCCACTGCTGGAGCGACTTCGCTCGCAGCATGGCCTCCGGGGATTCCTTGATACCTGGGCGGAGGTTCGCGTGGCGGCGAAGCTCATCGAGGCTGGTTGTGTCATTGACGTGGAAGTACCCACGCCCAGCGGCAGGAGTTGTGACCTGGCCGTGCACCTGCGTGGCCACGACTGCTACGTCCACGTGAAACGCCTGGCGAACGAGGAGACCAGTGCCCGCCGGCTCGGGATCTCCTCGAGACTTCGCTTCCTGGAGCGGATCAAGCGCCCGTTCATCGTCCGTATCCGGTGGGAAGAGAGCCTCTCGGAGCAGCGCATGCAGGAACTGGTCGAGCGTGCAGCATCGTTCATCAAGCATGCGCACATCGGGGACGAACTGACCGTACGTGGGGAGTCCGGAGAGGAACTCGGCGGCGTGCGCATCGTGGCGCCCTGGGAAGGGACGCACGTTTCTCTGGTCATCGGTCTCCCGGACGGCTTCATCGACGAGGTGCCACGCATCAGGCGGCTGCTGTCACGCGCACATCGCCAGTTCATGCCCCGGGCGACGAACATCATCGTCATCGCTTCGGCAGGCATCAATGATGCAACCGATGTCGAGACGGCCCTGCTGGGTTCGCACGAGGAACGCTGGGATGTCCACCCTGCCCGGGGTCGCCGGATCGCCTACGGCCGGGCCGATGATGGGTTCTGGTCGGGCAAGGGCCGACCCGAGTCGCTGGCCTGCAGCTGGTGCCAGGTTGATCTTGAATCCGAGGAGATGCCACGGCAACTCTTTCTCAGGGAACCGGGAACCCTGGCTTCCTCGTTAGAATCCCTGCTCGAGGAACTGCTTGGTCGAAATGAAACGACTGGTTCCTCGACACCCATGCACCCGGGGGATGATGCTGGTTCGGGTGCCTGAACGAGAGACACCAATGCTTGATCCACGCATGACACGACTCGCGGAACTCCTCGTGGGCTACTCGACCTCGGTCGGCCCCGGCGATCACCTGCTCATCGAGGCCTTCGACATACCCGAGGCGATGGTCATCGCGATCGTTCGTGCCTGTCGTGATGCCGGTGGGCATCCACATGTCGCACTTCGAAACAACAGGGTCATGCGGAGCGTCATTGAAGAGGCTGATGACGTCCAGCTTGATACCTGGGCGGACCATGACCTGCACCGGATGAAATCCATGCAGGCATACATCGGTGTTCGAGGTGGCCACAACATCAACGAGCTTTCGGGCGTCGCTCCGGATCGAATGCAGGCATACGGCCGTCACTACGGGAAGCCGGTACACCTGGAGCAGCGGGTCAAGAACACGCGATGGTGCGTGCTTCGATGGCCGACGCCGAGCATGGCGCAACTTGCGCAGACGAGCACCGAGGATTTCGAGAACTTCTACTTTGACGTGTGCACGCTCGACTACAGGCGCATGGCCGAGGCATGCGATCTGCTCGCAGCAAGGATGAACCGGACGGACAGGGTGCACATCAAGGGGCCCGGCGATACCGACCTGGCCTTCTCGATCAAGGACATCCCGGCCATTCCATGCTGCGGGGAGAAGAACATTCCCGATGGCGAGTGCTACACGGCACCCGTACGTGACTCGGTCAACGGCGTGATCCACTACAACACGCCCACGATCTACCAGGGAACGGCCTTCAAGAACATCCGCCTGACCTTCGAAGAAGGTCGTATCGTCGACGCCGTCTCCGAGCAGAACAATGATCGACTCCAGGACGTCTTCAACACGGACGAGGGGGCACGATACGTGGGCGAGTTCGCCATCGGGTTCAACCCCTACGTGCTGGAGCCGATGATGGACATTCTCTTCGACGAGAAGATCGCCGGTTCGCTGCACTTCACCCCGGGGCAGGCCTACGAGGAGGCGGACAATACCAACCGCTCCGACATCCACTGGGACCTGGTGCTCATCCAGCGGGAGGACTACGGGGGCGGGACCATAGCATTCGATGACGAGGTGATCCGCGAGAACGGGCTCTTCGTGGTCGACGATCTCATGGGACTCAATCCCGATGCCCTGAAGAGTTGATCGCTCAAGACTTCACTTTTCGACTGAATCGTTGACGAACATGAAGTGCTGCCGGCAGGACGATCATGCAGGCCAGCCACGTGATGCCCAGCCCGGTCACCATGACGATGCTCAGTGAACGGATCCCGCGGTGCTCTGCCACCAGCAGCGAGCCGAAACCGATCATCGTCGTCAACATGGTGAGGGTAATGGCCTGCCCGGTTCCTCCGCCCAGTCCCGGCGGGAGTACACCCGGCTCTCGCTTCCAGCGATGTACCGCGTGCACGCCGGCGTCCACCCCGATTCCGAAGATCAAGGGGAGCACCATGAGGTTCGCGAAGTTCACCTTCATGCCCAGCACGCCCATGACTCCGAAGACGCCCACGAACCCGATGAGTACAGGGAGAATCGCCAGCCCGGCATTCAGGAGTGATCGGAAGTCGACCAGCAGGATCAACATGACGGCGAGAAACGCGTAGATCGCTGCGGACTGGTAGGAATGCGTGATGAGCCGTGATGATTCGAGAATCTGGACCGGGGGACCCAGTACGTCCGGCGCAACGCGGCGAATCTCTTCGACGAACCCCTCGAGACGTTCCGGTTCGAGAATCGAGCGTTCTTCCGGGAGTGGTTCGACTCGCAGCAGCCACTGGCCGTCGACGCCGATCCAGGAATCGTGGAGCACGGCAGGCAGTTGTGACGGGCCAGGCATTCCGGGAGTCATGGCGTCTTCAATTGCAGCATCAAGGGCTGCGCTACCCAGTGTCCACGCCTCCTCGATGCGTTCAAAGCGAGCGTCACGTTCCCCCGGATCGGCGGTATTCCATGCCTCTATCGAATCCGAGATGTCCCCTGCAAGTGCAACGGCGGCTGGGACACCCGACGCCCGGGACTCAAGTCCCCCGGCGATCGCCTGCAGCGTACTGACAAGGATGTCCTGGGGACTGCTGCCGGAAAGTACGGTTGAAACAGGGACATCAGATCGGACGTCCATGATCTGCTGCTCACGGTCCTCCATGTCCGTCGGGAACAACATGCCCATGCCCCCGACACCCCCGATGCCAGGCAGGCTGCGGAGCTGGGCCACGAGAGCCGGTGCCTGTGTCGGAGTCGTCAGGACCAGTCCACTCCAGATGTTGACACCCGCTTCCTGTTCGAGCCTGTGTTGCCAGGCGACGGATTCCAGGTCCGGTGGCTGCAGGTTCAGGATGTTCGAGTCATAGCCGACACGGCTCAAGGGAATGAACAGGGCCGCGACGAGCAGCACTGTTGCAACGAGAACGGCTGCAGCATGTCGGGGGACCCAGCCGAGCATTGATGGGACGATGCGGTCATCCCATGGTCGAACGCGATTGATCTGTTCACGCCAGTTGGAGCAGAGTGCCAGCAGCGCGGGGAAGACGCAGAGCATGGCAACCAGCAGCAGCAGTACGCCTCCGCCGGCAATGATTCCCATTTCAGCGACACCCTTGAAATCGGTCAGGGCCGTGCAGGCAAAGGCGGAGGCCGTGGTAACCGCCCCGGTGATGAGTCCCGGTCCCACATCCCTGAAACTTCGTGCCATTGCATCGGGAAGCGTGTCGTACTCGGCATGCACGATGCGAAGCCTCGCAAGCAGGTGCAGGGCGAAATCGATTCCAAGACCGATGAGGATGGCGGAGAAGACAACCGAGAGAAGCTGCAGGTGACCGACGGCCAGGACGACCCAGCCGAAACTCCATGCCATGCCCACCAGGAGCGACACGGCTGCGAGCAGTGGGAGGGTCAAGCGCTTGAAGACCAGGAGCATCATGAGGGTGACGAGGACGAAGGCGATGATCGATGCCCATGTCGAGTCATCGATCGCCTGTGTCGTCTCGTCGGCTTCAAGCGCCGGCAGGCCGGTGACACCCCAGGACACTCCAGGCATCTCGTGTTCGATCAGTTCGGTGGCAGTTGTACGTACGAGTTCCAGGTCCTCTCCAACCGTTTCAATGCCGCCGGTTGATGCACGGTCCATCTGGATGAGCACCGTCCGGATCGATCCAGAACCGATGGTCAGTGGCTGCCAGGTGTTCTGGATCGGGGCAGTCAGGTCGAAGGTGACACTCCTGCCGTTGAGACCTTCGAGCATCGGTCGCAGGAAGGTCTCGATTCCCTCGAGCACGCTTGACTGGTGTTCGAATCCAGGCAGGCTCGTGCTGAAGAGGAACAGGGCCTCGGCTGGACCGGATTGAACGGCGAGTTTCTTCGCATGCTCGAACCAGGTCAGTGCCTGGTTGAACTTCTCGGCATCGGCCACCTTCCACATGCGTGGGGCCTGTGCGGCGGTGAACCCCGCATCGGCCGAGGCGATGCGATCCTCCGCATTGAGCCTCTCGGCGACCTGTCGGGCAAGCTCGTCAATTCGATGGTCACCAGGGTCCCCCTCGATGCAGAGAACCAGGTCGTCCCAGCGTGGAAAGTCATGGCGATAGGTGGCATACCGCTGGTTCCAGTCAAGATCTCCAGAGACCAGGTCACTGCGATCCGAGTGCAATTCCAGTGAGGTTGCAGCAAGGAGGATCGAGACTGCAGCGACCAGGAGACTCATGAGGAGGGTCGCGGCGGGGTGCCTCGTGACCCAGCGGGCCCAGGCATCGAGGAGTCGTTCGCGGGGTGACATCGCAGGGATCCTATCTGGAACCCACCGTTTTCGGACCCACCTCCGGTGCCTAACCCTCCCAGACCGAACAGTGAAGCCCTTCACGAACCAGCGTGAGGGCATTTGCGTATCAGTTCCATGCCCCACGGACCGAGGAAGAGTTCAGCACGAGGAACTTGAGAACCACACCGTGGGAGAAAGGCAACGACATGGAAGTCCGAATAGGAACCATTCTCATTGAAAGGGGTGTCCTGACACCCGACCAGGTCAAGGCAGTACTCAACGTGCAGGAACGCACGGGGAAACCCTTCGGCCTGATCTGTGAACAGAAATACGGCATCGATCCGGCGCAGGTGGAATCCGCCTGGGCCACCCAGTATGCCTTGAGAACCCGCACGATCGACCCCAGGCTGATGACTCCACACCCATCCGCCCTGGACATGGTGACACGAAGGCAGGCATGGCAGTTCAATGCGCTTCCCATTTCCTGGGATGGCCGGGAACTGATGATGGCGACGACCCCCGAGGCGTTGACCCGAGCCCTTCGCTTTGCAGCGAATGTTCTTGGAGTGCCGACCTATTTCGTCATGAGTGAACCCGAGGCGCTGCAGACTGCGCTGCAGGATTCGTATCCACTGCCGGGTGCCACCCTGTACGGACGCCGCAGGCGAAGCCGCAAGGTCGCCTGAGACAAGCAGGCTTGTTCGAAACGAATGAATCGTGGCCCGATCCCAGGGGGAATCGGGCCACGTCTTCATCCTGCAATGGCGAGACCCGGACTTGAACCGGGGACACCGGCATTTTCAATGCCGTGCTCTACCAACTGAGCTACCTCGCCGTGGGATGTGGAAGATACGCACCCGGCGTGCCTCGATCAAGGCGCAGCATCCGTGTCGACCTCGATCTCGCCGAGGAAGCCCTCCACTACGTCATCCTGGCATCGCATCGTCTCACGCCATGAATGGACCTCATCGAGGTTGATATCAGCCTGGAGGACGGTGCTTGAGTCGTCAGCCTCGGCGATGATTTCTCCGCGGGGCGAAATGACCATTGAGTTGCCATCGTAGGCCAGGTGTGGGTCTGAGCCGGTCCTGTTGCATGCCAGGACGAAGGACTGGTTCTCGATGGCCCTGGCGATGAGCAGTGCTCGCCAATGGGCGGTTCGTTCCGCCGGCCAACTTGCCCCGATGGTGAATACTTCGGCCCCGGCTCGTCGAGCCAGCCGCCAGAGTTCCGGGAACCTGAGGTCGTAGCAGATGAGGGGACAGAGACACGCACCCTCGACACGCCTCAACACCAGTTGATCACCTGCTGCATAGTGCGATGCCTCTCCACCGAAGGAGAATGGATGGACCTTCCTGTAGGAGCCGGCGATTGTTCCATCGGGAGCAACGAGGCTCGCCGTGTTCAAACCACGTCCGTCGTCCGCACGTTCAACATGGCCATGCTGCACCCAGCAATCGTATGTACGGGCGGTGCGTGCAGCCCATTCGATGGACGCGTCATCGCAGATCCGATCGATGTTGAAGGAGAAGCCCACGTCACCCAGTTCAGGCAGCAGGACCAGGCCACCTTTCGCAGGCGGATGCTCCGCAAGCATGGCATCCATGGCCGCCTGGCTGGCAGCCTTGTCTTCCCAGGTGATGTCGTACTGGACGATCGTGACGTGCATGACCCGTGCAGGGTACACGCAACCACGAGCCCGGCTTCAAGGAAGCCGGGCCCGTGGTGTGTGGAGAAGTGAGAGAAGAGTCAGTTGCGTCGACGCCGAGTGCCGGCGACCCCAGCAAGGCCCAGGAGTGCCAGTGCACCTGGCGCAGGAAGGTTCCTGTACATGAAGCCGGGCCCGAGGTTTCCTGGTTCGCCACCATCGAAATGGAGGACTGAGTCGAAGATCGAGTTGCTCGTCGATTCGGAGAAAGTCAACCAGGAGATGTCTGAAGAGTATTGAACGGCGTCCTGGCCGAAGGTGTAGGCATCCTGGGTCCAGTTGTCAGCCAGGATGTAGTAGGTCTCGTTCTTGTTCAATGTCGCAAGACCGACGCTGTTGTAGACCATCGAGTCGAGCATCAGGTCGCCGGAAAGACCAGCACCCACCTCGGTTGATACAACGAGGCTGCCATTGGAATCGAAGATGCCGATGCTGTGCGACTCCGTGAGTCCTGCCGACCCCATGTCCAATACGCCAAGATGCGTGACAAGCAGGTCGTCATTGGCCTTGAACTGCCAGCCAACCGCCTTGCCGTAGTGGTATTCATCACCAATTCCACTCCATGAGGCGGCCTCGATGATGTCTGCCTGGGCGGCTGTTCCAGTGAGCATCGCGGCGGTGGAAAGAACCAGTGCAACGCATGTTCCTGTTCGAAGTTTCATTGTTCATCTCCTTGCTGTCCATTCGGCGGGCACGTACTGCCCGCATCCACCAGAGAAAGAAGTGGCTACAGGGCCCATGCGCTTGAAAGTGTCAAATTTCTGTTTTCGGGACTTCCGCAGTGGGAATGGATAGGGTGCAGGCCATGTATTCACGCAGGAACGTACTCATGGGTGTCCTGGTGGCCTGGTCCCTGTGTACCTGGATCATGGGAACACTGCTTGCAGCGCTGATCTTCATGCCCTGGGGACATGAAGAAACTGCCGATGTCCACCTGTTCCTTGAACTGCTTGGGATCTGGTTCGAGGAGCCCATGTACTGGGTCCATTCATGCATCCTCGTACCCGTGATGGTCGGGACGCAGGTCCTCTTCCTGCTGCCGATTCTTCCGGTTCGCATGTCGGTGGGAAAGTCACGTTCACTTCGAGCCAGTCTCGTGCTGGGTGGACTTGGAGCCGCCATGCTTACGACAGGACTTGCGCTGGGCATGGTGAGCCTCGTGCAACTGCTGGGTGGTTGGGTTGACGACCTGGACCTGGCCCTCTACTCCGGCCTGGACGGCCCGGCCTTTCTTGAACCGAAGATGTACGCATACCCGGGGTTCCTCATCCCCCTGGCCTTCCTGCTCGTGTCCTGGTTCCTCTGGAGCCTTGTGCTGCTGCGGTTCATGCGCCGCGGCCAACCGGCTGATCGCATCAGCAGGCTTACCGGCCTCCTCCTTGCAGGAACCCTCGTCGAGGTCATCCTGCTGGTTCCTCTTGAAGTCATGGTCCGTCGCCGGGCGGAGTGTTACTGCGCAACGGGGAGTTTCCAGGCGCTGATCGGCGGTGTTGCCGCTGCGTTGTGGCTGCTTGGTCCAATGGCCTTCCTTGTCCTGCTTCGCCGGCGGCCGGCATGGTGGACACGACACTGCCAGCAGTGTGGTTATGAGAAGGGGCCGGGGGCAACGGGCCACTGCCCCGAGTGCGGCTGTACCTGGGGTGAGGATCGAGAACCGGCTTGAGATCGGGGAGATGGGGAAGGGCGACCGACGGGGCTTGAACCCGCGACATCCTGGACCACAACCAGGTGCTCTACCAACTGAGCTACGGTCGCCGAAGTGCCTGAAGTGTACCGCCTTGGCCCTTTCCGGGTCCATTGTGGGGCCTGCCTGGCTGACTGGATTTCGGGTGGATTTCATGGTCGATCCGGAGCCGATATGAATGTACACTGCCCCGCTTTCCCGGACGCCGGAGACGTCCAATGGGCTGGAATGGATTCCGCCGAACCAGGCGAGGAGATACGGGATGGCATTGTCAGCTGCACAGGACATGCTTACGTTCGAGGGTGTATCCCTTCACTGCAATCTCTCCACGGCGCGGCTTGTCGAAGAAGCCCTCCGTCGCGGTGAAGGCGTGCTTGCAGCCAACGGTGCCCTGGCCTGTGATACCGGCGAACGGACCGGCCGGAGTCCCAACGACAAGTTCCTCGAGGACACCCCGGGGATCCACGACAACATCGCCTGGGGCAGCGTGAATCGCCCCATCACGCCCGAGTTGTTCAGTGAACTGGAATCAAGGGCACACGCACATCTGTCAAGTCGCGAGGAGCTCTACAGGTTCGATGGATATGCGGGGGCAGACGAGGCCTATCGCCTGAGCGTATCCGTCGTGACCGAGGAGGCCTGGCACGCCCTGTTCGCCTCGACACTCTTCATCAAGGCTTCCCCGGAAACCCATGCAGACTTCTCCCCCGACTGGTGCATCATCAACGCATGCAACCTTCGAATCGAGGACTGGGAGGACCTGGGACTCAACTCGGAAGCATGCGTCATCCAGTCGATTGAACAGAAGAAGGTCGTCATCATCGGCACCAGGTACGCCGGTGAAATCAAGAAGTCGATCTTCTACGCCATGAACTACGACATGCCCGAGTGCAATGTCTTCCCGATGCATTGCTCGGCGAACGTCGACGCATCCGACGCGACGAACGTCGCCCTGTTCTTCGGTCTCTCTGGTACAGGCAAGACGACACTGTCGGCTGATCCGGATCGCCCGCTCATCGGGGATGATGAACACGGCTGGTCGAATGACGGCGTGTTCAACTTCGAAGGTGGCTGCTATGCCAAGTGCATTCACCTCTCCGAGGAGTCGGAGCCACAGATCTGGAACGCCATTCGATTCGGTTCCGTACTTGAGAACACGGTCCTTGACGAGGAAACACGTGTTCCGGATTACGATGATGGATCAAAGACGGAAAACACGAGGGTGACCTACCCTGTCAACTACATTCCCGATGCCCGCATTCCGTCGATGGGGGGGCATCCCAAGAACGTCATCTTCCTCGCTGCCGATGCCTTCGGCGTACTTCCACCCGTGAGCAGGCTTTCGCGTGAGCAGGCGATGTACTACTTCATCAACGGCTATACATCGAAACTTGCAGGGACAGAGGCAGGCGTCACCGAACCGACACCGAACTTCAGCCCCTGCTACGGGGGTCCATTCCTGCCCCGTGAGCCGATGGTGTATGCCGACTGGCTTGCTCGGCGTGTCGATGAGCATGCTGTTGATGTCTGGCTCCTGAACACGGGTTGGACGGGGGGGGCCTATGGAACAGGTCATCGATTCTCCCTGGAATACACGAGGGCCTTCGTAACAGCCATCCTGGATGGAACACTCCGAAACGTGGATTACATCGAGGACCCGATTTTCGGACTTTCGATGCCCAAAGCCGCACCGAATGTCCCCAGTGACGTGCTTCATCCAAGGACGACCTGGGCAGACAAGGACGCCTACGATGCCCAGGCACGGACATTGGCAGACCTCTTTCGGGAGAATGATGGCAAGTACGACCTCACAGACGAGGTCAGGCAGGCCGGTCCCGGGAGTGCTTGAGTCGCACTTGGCGCCTCGAAAGTCCCATAAAGCTTGATTCCTGGCACCGCCTGCCCTGTTTGGGACCGGCGTGGTTCAACTATGCAACCTGTGTTCGTTGAAATGGACTATGCCGGTGAAGACGGTCCTGCTTCCGCACGATGTACACGGTGGAGCGGGCCCAGGGCGTGCCCGCCGATGGAACGAAACAGTACCGAGGGATCGAGTATGAAACTCTTCGAGAAAGATGTCCTGACAACCGGTGAAGTCGCAAAACTCTGCAATGTTGCATCACGCACCGTAAGCAAGTGGTTCGACTCCGGCCAGATCAAGGGATACCGGATCCCCGGTTCCAAGGACCGACGCATACCAGTAGCCAACCTCATCACCTTCATGAAGGATCATGGAATTCCACTCGATGGACTCATGTCCGGGAACCCACGGGTCCTGATCGTTGATGGTGATGAAAACGTGGTCAACACGTTGCAGGACGTGCTCAAGAAGGAGACGAACTACGAGGTTCGCGGGTGCGAATCGATGTTCGCCGCTGGAATGGAGTGCGAGCGATTCAGACCACACGTTCTCCTTGTCGATGTTCACATGGACGAGCAGGGCGTGACCGAGTTCAGGAACTGGCTTCGCAAGAGCGACGACTATGCCGGAACCAGGCTCATTGCCATGAGCAACCAGATCACCGACGGCCAGGCCACGGCGTTGACCCAGCAGGGCTGGGATGGCACGCTGAGAAAGCCGTTTACCGTTCGCCAGCTTGTCGAATCCATCGAGGCTGCGAACGCCATCGTGTATTGACACGAGATACGAGTCCTCTTCATACGCTCCCAGAGCGTACATTGCATCCAGTTGCGGCCCACTCTCTTCCGGGGGTGGGCCGCTGCACGCGCCCGTGGCGTACAATCTTCACGTGAAGATTGCCCTGGCCCATATCGATCCGATCATCGGCGACATCAATTGCAACCGTGACCAGGTTCTCGATGCACTCGAAGCTGCACGTGCGCAGGATGCACACATCCTGCTCTGCCCGGAACTGGTGATCTGCGGCTATCCACCCCGGGATCTGCTCCTTCGATCAGGCTTCGTCGAGGCCTGTGAACGCGCCGTTGCATCGATCGCCGAACGAGCCGGCGACTGCTGTGTCATCGTCGGGTCGCCACGTCGCCTCGATTCCGGCGGATTCGCCAACAGCGCCTTCGTCTGCCATGGCGGGTCCATCCAGGCCATCGCAGACAAGCAGTTGCTGCCCGGCTACGACGTGTTCGACGAGGATCGCTACTTCAAGCCCGGTCTCAGGGCCTGTGAATGCCGACTTGATGGAGTGCACATCGGTGTACTGCTCTGCGAGGATGCCTGGCAGGCTCGTGATGTAACCAGTGGTGACCGCTACTCGATGAACCCGGTCGCCGACCTTGCAGCGGCGGGTGTTCGCCTGCTCCTGGTTCCCAGTGCATCACCATTCATCGTCGGGAAACATGCTCGCCATGCCTCTGAACTCGTTCGACTTGCTTCGAGACATGAAGTTGCCGTTGCGGTCGTGAACCAGCATGGTGCCAATGACGACCTCGTCTTCAATGGCGAGGCCTTTCTTGTCGACGAGGCTGGTCGGATGCTCTTCGCACGGGGTGAGTTCACGGACTCCACGAACCGTGTCGACGTCATCGATATCGAGCATGACGAGCCGGTCGCGATGTCGGAACTTCCTGATGACGAAGCCAGGTACCGGGCGTTGACCAGTGGCGTGGAGGGGTACCTGCGAAAGACAGGACACGGCGAGGCGATCATCGGGCTCAGTGGCGGCATCGACTCGGCGCTCACGGCAACCATCGCCGTGGGAGCGCTCGGCCCGGATCGTGTAACCGGTGTTCTCATGCCATCGCGGTATTCCTCGGCGGGCTCTCGCACCGATGCAATCGAACTTGCGGATCGACTCGGCATCAGCAGTCGTATCGAGTTGCCCATCGACACCCTGCACGCCGGCGTGGTCGACGTGATCGAAGCGTCGGGTGAATCCGTCGAGGGACTGACCGACCAGAACATCCAGGCACGGCTTCGAGGCCTGCTCCTGATGGCCCTGGCCAATGAACGGAACGCGCTCGTCCTCTCCACGGGCAACAAGTCGGAACTGGCCATGGGCTATGCCACGCTCTATGGAGACATGAATGGTGCCGTGGCCGTACTCGGCGATCTCTACAAGACCGAGGTCCAGTCGATGGCCAGGTGGATCAACTCCTCGTCGGGGCAGGCTGGATTTGCATCGCCACCGATACCCGATGCCTCCATCACCAAGCCCCCCTCGGCAGAACTGGCACCCGACCAGGTCGATGAGGACAGCCTTCCTCCCTACGGAGTCCTCGATGATGTACTCAGGCGGCTGGTCGAGCAGGAGCAGTCGGTGCTGCAGGTGCAGGACGAAACAGATCATGATCCTGAACTCGTCGCCCGGATCGCCCGCCAGCTGGACATGTCCCAGTACAAGCGTGACCAGGCAGCCGTGATTCTCAAGACCTCGCCGCGAGCCTTCGGCCGAGGCCGTCCCTGGCCGCTGGTTGCACGTGATACCTCGGGCAGCGTGGCATCGACTTCGCCGCGGACATCGGATCGATCCGTATAATCCTCCGCATGCCCATTCGCACGCTCCCGCCGCTGCTGATCAATCAAATCGCGGCCGGCGAAGTGGTCGAGCGACCAGCCAATGTCGCCAAGGAACTCGTGGAGAACTCGATCGATGCCGGTGCATCCCGCATCGAGGTGCTCGTCGAGAGTGGGGGATGTGATCGACTGCGTGTCAGCGATGATGGGTGCGGGATTCCATTTGACGAGCTGCACCTGGCCGTGGCTGCTCATGCAACGAGCAAGATCGGTGCCCTCGAGGACCTTGATCGGATTGCCTCGATGGGCTTCCGTGGTGAAGCCCTTGCATCCATCGGGGCCGTGTCCCGATTGCACATGGCAAGCCGAACGGCTTCGTCCGAGTCGGGAGGGTCGATCACCATCGAAGGTGATCGAGTTGAAGGGCCTGTTCCGATCGGTTGTCCGCCGGGAACGATGGTCGATGTCCAGCAACTCTTTGCGAGAACCCCGGCTCGGCGGAAGTTTCTCAAGTCCGAGGGGGCCGAGACCCGTCGCATCCGTGAAACAGTGCAGCGGCTTGCCCTGTCCCATCCCGGTATTGCATTCACCGTTGCTTCCGGGGGACGAATCCTCATGGAACTGGCCGCCCGCAGTGAACCTGCAGAGCGTGTCATCGACGTACTTGGAAAAGAACTTCGACAGGAACTGCTCGAGGTCGAAGTCGAGCGGGACGGGGTGTCGCTCTGGGGTCTTGTTGGAAGACCATCCATTGCTCGGCCGACCTCGCGTCATCTCCAGTTGTTTCTCAATGGCAGGCCGATCGTCGATCGATCACTGGTCCACGCGATCCGGGAGGCCTACCGTGGTCTCATCGATCCGGGACGCACCCCGACGGCGATCCTTTTCCTCGATATCGATCCAGCGAGGGTCGATGTCAACGTCCATCCGACGAAGTCGGAGGTCCGATTCCGGGATGACAGGCTGATCTACTCGGTCCTGAGGCATGCCATCACGGATCGACTTGCCGCGGCCGACCTCACCCCGGCCCTGCGCATCGACGATGACCCCGTTTCCAGGGCGACCGTGCTCCCGAGTCGGGGCGTGGAACGTTCCTTCGGAGCGAGAAACGGCCCCGGTCGTGAGCAACGATCACGGGCACCGGTTCCAGGACAGGGGCCACGGGGCTTCGATGCAGACGAGGCACGCATGGAGATGCAGGCCCCGGTGCCCGGTCCACCTCCGCTGCTGGTGACCACGCCGGCTGTTCCAGTCATCCAGGTCCATGGCAGCTACATCGTCGCCGAGGATGAGGACGGAGTACTCATCATCGACCAGCATGCGCTCCATGAGCGCATCATGTTCCGGACACTGCTTGATCGCGTGACCCGGGGCACGCTCGATTCGCAGCGCATGTTGTCACCGATCGTCGTCGATGTCGACGCCCTGCAACTGGAAGGACTCGAGCGGGTAGGTCCACTGCTTCTGAAACTCGGCATCGAAGCGGAACCCATCGGGCTTCATGCGGTCGGCATTCATGCATTCCCCGTTCTTCTGCTTGAACGGCGCGTCGACCCGGTCGAGTTCATGGGAGAACTTCTTGCGAAGGCTGGAACCGGCGCCCTTCCACCTGACGAGGAAACGGCCCTGCAGGAAACACTCGACATGATGTCCTGCCGGGCTGCCGTAAAGGCCGGGGATCACCTCAATGAAGCGGAGATGGCTGACCTGCTCCGGCAGCGGGACCTCGTTGAACGATCCAGCCGGTGCCCGCATGGTCGACCAACAACGCTGCGACTTTCGATCGAGGATCTCGAGAAGCAGTTCGGCCGTCGTTAGCCGCCACTGACAGGTGGAATCAGGGCTAGCGTGTCACCTTGGCGGACTGCATGGTCACGTGTGACGTACACCTCGTTGAGTGCAGTCGCCAGTGACGTCTCCCAACGTGCAAGCGGTGGATGCACCTGGATGCACCAGTCGATCACGTCCTGCACGCTGGCGTCTTCCGGTCCTTCCCAGGAAAGGCGATCGGTGCCGGCTGCTTCTGCAAGCGCTGCAAAGAACAGGATGTCGATACGGGTCAACTCGGCCATGGCAGGAATCGCAGCCGTGTGTCGGCTGGTACCTCCGACTGGACCGGGAGGGCCAGGAGTCCACAGGTTCCGGAGGAATGAGCCAGGTCACCTGAACCAGCCCATTCGGGCACGGTGGCATTCCCCTCGAGGGACACGTGGGCCGGTCGAAATTGCTCTCGGCGTGCACTGGCCCTGGTCGCCTCGCCAAGCCGTACATCACGCCATGGCAGGGGGGCGCGGGCTCCGAGCATTGCATGCACGATTGGCCAGAGAAACAGGCAGGTGCAGGCTAGTACGGAGACTGGATTGCCGGGAAGAGACAGCACCATGGTGCCATGTGGGTCGAGCCCGGCCCTGATCGGCTTGCCCGGCTGGATGCAGGCGCCTTCAAGCACGGTGCGGATTCCCAGTGCTTCAAGTTGGCCTGGGATGAAGTCACGATCACCGGCACTGATACCTCCTACCGTGACTAGCAGATCCACATCGCCAAGCGCAGCCTCGAGTGCATTCTTCACGGCACCAGGTTCATCAGGCAGGTGTGCATGTCCTGCAACCCGGGCACCCATGTGTTCCGAAAGATCGCGGGCCAGGATTGCATTCGTATTGCGTACCTGGTGTGGCTGGGGAGTCGAGTCGACGGGGATGATTTCATCGCCACTTGTCAGGATGAACACCCGGGGGCGGGAACGGACCTGTACGGTGAGGGCACCCGTGGCCGCAGCAAGTGCGCACCCGATTGAATCCATGCACTCGCCTGCCTCGACCAGGGCATCGCCCTCCCTTGCATCGGCACCCTGTGGATGGATCGCATTCCCAGGCTTGATGCCATCGGCTTCGAAGCGGATGGGACCACCCTGCAGATCACCTCGGTCCGTCAGTTCATGCTGGATGACAGTGTCCAATCCACCTGGAACCACGGCGCCGGTCGCGATGGCGATACAGCAGCCCGTGGAGACCGCAGGGCTTGTTCCATCACCAGCGGCAACCATGCCTGCCGAAGGAAGCGGATCTCCGGCGGCGAGGTCCTGGTGCCTCAGGGCGTACCCGTCCATGGCGGAGCGGTCGAAGGGAGGTTGATCCCGGTCGGCCCTGATCGTCTCATGAAGGATGCGACCGGTTGCCGCCTCCAGCGGAACAGTTTCACTTCGCCGCAGTTCAACAACTTCAGAACGGACTCGATCCAGTGCCTCTTCGTATGAGGGGAGGTCGGGCATCGGGGCAGTGTAGTCTCGTGACTACCTCGGGTCGTAGGCCGAGTCGTCGTCGGACAGGAAGCCGTTGCGAGGATGATCCAGGAGGGTTGTCATCCCTTCGGGCAGTTGATCATGAAGGAGGCCCAGCCTGGGGTTTCGCATGGCCTCAACATGGCCGTCAATGAAGCCGACATTGCTCATTCCACCGTGCCGGAACGCCTGCGCTCCTGCATACGCGATTTCCAGTTCGTGGAGCGGCGATCTCATGAACTTGTTTGCACCATCGCGATAGCCTCCTTCGCCGAAGAGGGCGACCTGCCCGGATCTCCGGCACTGCGAGAGGGCCAGGTCAACCGCGACCGGTGGCTCACCTTCCTCGGCGAGGGCGGGCTTGGGTACCAGGAGATCCCAGCACCCCTGTCCTGCAACACCCTGGAGGGGCGTCATCGCTGCAATGAAGGTGACGTTGTAGTTGTACCCCGAGGGCCGGGCCGGGCCCTGCCAATTGTCTTCCCCGGCATACGCAGGGCATTGCAGCACCTTGTCAGGATGTCCCGTGTAGGTCCAGAGCAGGCCGGGTTGCACGAAGGAGGGGTCCTGTGTCCGGGTCCACCAGTCCCAGCAGCGGACGTCACCGGAGGTCGAGTCCTCGTCGGTTCCGATCAACAGTGCCGGCGGCAGTGACCCGAGATGTTCCAATGACCAGCTCCGTGCGGCCAGTGTCATGGTGCGGAGGTTCGCCTGTCCCTGGATTCGACGACTTGAGACCCCGACGTCTCCAAGAACCGGTACAAGAACACCCATCAGCAGGCCGATGACGCAGATGACAACAAGCAGTTCGACGAGGGTGTATCCCATGCGGCGTCTCATGGAGTTTCTCCCCACTGTGCAATGACAAGGAGCAGGTCTGGAACAGCAACCAGTCCATCACGATCGATGTCCTCCCGACCGGCATCGATCGAACCCCACGAGGAAATCACCGCAAGCAGGTCGATCACGCTTATGACACGATCGAGGTTGACATCGGCCGACTCGATCGGGGAGACATCAACCACGGCATCGAGTTCCGGGGAGAAGAAGGCATCGTGGGCATTCGAGATGCGAATGCAGCAGATGGAAGCGAGCCCTGCATCGGCCAGGTCGATTCCCGTACCGCCTCCACTTCCATCGTAGAGATCCAGGAGCGTATTCCAGTCCTGTCCGATGATGTCGTCGACCAGGGC
>JAYZBD010000006.1:0-8357 GCA_036339395.1 Planctomycetota bacterium
TTGAGACCGCTCAGGGATTGGCAGTGGGCCTGGCATGGATATGGTTTTACCGCGCATGGCTTCCCGGTGGAGGCTCAGCAGTGGAACTTTCTGGAGACTTCATGCGTCGAAATGGGTAGGATATGTGGTACGGCATTCCCAGAAACGGAGGATTTGACATGACTACGTTCAAGGCAATTTCCGTGGCAGCCCTGCTGGCAGCATCCACGTGTGCAGGATCAGGATGCGCCACAGATGCCCAGACAGGGACACTGGCAGGTGCGGGCATAGGCGCCCTTGCTGGCCAGGCAATCGGTGGCAACACTGGTTCAACACTCATTGGCGCCGGGGTAGGTGCCGGGGCTGGATACCTGGTTGGCAACGAGATGGACAAGAAAAAGGCCCAGGACGATCGTGATGAACTCCGACGTGAACTGGAGCGGGAACGACGGCGTAACCGCAAGTTGCGTGAGAAATACGAGGACGAAGACTGAGTCCTTCGATCACGATTACAGGAATCAGGAAAATTACAGTAACCAGGAAGAGGGGCGATGAATCGCCCCTCTTCTTTCAATATGAGACATTCCAACTCGTCGCCTCGCTCCCAGTGAAGTGCTGAGGGGCACGCCAAGCGGCATTTCGGTTCCACAACCAGGCACCCTTGGATTCGACCATTGCCTCACCCTGACGAGCGTTGTAGGCTGAGAGGTGGAGGCTCTGCAGGCATTCGTGGCTGATGGGGCGGGAGAAGTTGATGAATCAGCAGTACTTATGCCAATGGTCCCTGTCGGTCGTACTGATCGGCATGGCGGGATCCAGCAATGCTGGTTCCGGGGAGACGTTCTGGCTTGATTCCAACGACAGTTCCTTTACAGCCCAGGTGTCAACCGAGGCTCTCCTCGATGGAACCCTCATCGGCAACTGGGATGAAGAAGCCCAGCCCGATGGCACGAAGACCATGCCAGGTGTATGGGGTGGAGAGGGCAACGAGCCGATCCCCCTCGATGTCAGGCAGGAGTTCTCAGGTGGTGGCAGCACCAATCCTTCTGGTTCCTGTGTACTGAATATCGATACTGGAATCGGGTTGATCGGCATCGAAGACCTCGAGGTCGACCTGCTGGGGGGTGAATCCAGGGTTGAGCTTCCCCTTGATTCAACCGTCTACATGCTGTTCGACACGTTTCGGACCTACAACCCCGCCTCGCTGTACGTGGGAGGCATCGAGTTTCCAATACCAGTCGGATCCGGTGTGATTACGACCTGGAGGATGACGCAGGATGACACCATCGCCGGTGGAGTCCTGGTCGAGAGTGGAACCCCCGGATCCTGGACCTTCTCGGCCGAGGTGTTCGTGGCAATGTCGATTTCTGGGGAACTCGAAGGCCAGCCGTTCGAGTTTCCTCCCCAGGAGATCCTCATCGGGATCGAAGGAACCTGCGTTGACAACGGATCGGTTCGTACGATCACGATGTCGTTCGATGAGCTGATCGAGACATCCGAAGATATTCCCCCGGTAGATCTGCCGGACACGCCGCTTGATCTGCCGACGATTCTCCCGCCAGGTGACATTGCGCATGTCATCCTGTCATTGGACCTGGTCGGTCTTGGGAGTTTACTTGCACTTGAAGCTCAACTCGTGACCCGCGGGGATGCCGAGCAGACCCCGGGTGATGTCAACGGCGATGGATACGTGAACGTGGACGACCTCCTGGTCGTCATATCGCAGTGGGGTCCCTGTCCCGGTTGTTCAGGGGACCTCAACGGAGATGGAGTCGTTGGTGTGGTTGACCTGCTGGTCATCCTTGCACACTGGGGCCAGTAGCCCCCCAAGTAGAAGGAAACCTCACAACAATCAACAACAGGATTGGAACCAGGAATGTCCAGAACGATGTACCTACCGATTATTGCTCCAGTGGCACTTGCATCCATGGTGATGGCAGCTGCTGAGGTTGATCCGCAACTCCAGGATCACATGAGACAGGCCCAGCCAGGTGAAACCGTGCAGGCCCTGCTCTATCTCCACGATCAACTTGATATCAACGGTCTTGAAGAACAGTTCCTCGCAGAACGTGCGACGCGTGCCCATCGACACCAGATTGTCGTCGAGACACTCCAGGCAACGGCGGAGTTCACACAGGGTGATCTCCTCGCCGATCTCAAGGAGATGCCGGGCGTCGAGTCGCACCAGGCATTCTGGATTGCCAACGTCATTCATGTGGACGCATCGGTGCTTGCGCTTGAGCAGTTGTCCCACAGGGATGACATCATGCTCATGTACCTTGACCACCCGATCGAACTGGTCGAACCAGTCGATCTCGATGGAACGGTTCCCGGTGAGGTCGCCCGTGGGGGAGCAGAGGCCGGGGTGGCGGCTGTCCGAGCTCCAGAATGCTGGGCGGCCGGGTTCGACGGGACTGGTGTCCTGGTTGCAAACATCGATACCGGTGTCGATGGTTCACACATCGCGCTGGCAAGTCGGTGGGCTGGAACACTGCCGGAATATGCAGGCCACCCGGAGTGGGCATTCCTGGATCCCTACTACGGGAACCATGGATCTCCCTACGACTCCGGATCGCACGGCACCCATACGATGGGGACGGTCTGTGGTGGAAGCCCGGGGCTGCAGATCGGTGTTGCACCGGGTGCTCACTGGATGGCTTCCGCTGGAATCGACCAGGGTGGTATTGAGCCCACGGTTGTAAGCGCGATCCAGGCCTTCGAATGGATGATCGATCCCGACGGTGTACCGTCTACCTCGTTCGACGTTCCTTCGGTCTGCTCGAATTCATGGGGGCTGGTGACTTCTCACGGCTACCCCGAATGCGACCAGACTTTCTGGACATACCTTGATGCGTGTGAACTGGCCGGGACGGTGATTCTCTTCTCGGCAGGCAACGAGGGCTCAAGTGGTCTTCGGCGTCCTGGTGATCGGGCGACCGACGCATTCAGGACCTGCGCCGTAGCTGCCATCGATCCCTACACGTCCAACTGGGATATCGCGAGTTTCTCCTCGCGTGGTCCGACCTACTGCACGCCTGATGGAAGTGCGGCTGTGAAACCTGATATCGCCGCGCCGGGTGTAAACACCTATTCGTCGGTGCCGGGCAACTCCTATTCGAGTTACTCGGGTACATCCATGGCTTCACCGCATGTCAACGGCGTCGTGGCCATCATGCGACAGGCCAACCCGGATCTCCCTGTCGAGCAGGTCAAGCAGATCATCTATGACACTGCCTACGACCTGGGATCGCCAGGCGAGGACAACGACTACGGACATGGCATGATCGACGCATGGGAGGCATTGCAGGTCGCCCTGTCGACCGTGAACCTGTCATTTGACTATCCAGCCGGTCGTCCTGACTACATCGAGCCAAATGGTGGGCAGGAAGTTCCACTGATCATCTCCGGCCCTGCGACTCCACAGGATGGTTCAGGACTCCTGCACTACAGCGCTGATGGCGGTGCATGGATGGAAACAGCACTTGTCCACCTGGGCGACGAGGATTACATGGCTATCTTCCCGGGGTTCGACTGTGGAGCAGCGGTCAACTGGTATCTCTCGATCGAAACCTCGGAAGGCGAATACGTGACGTCGCCCTACAACGCCCCCAGTTCAAACTGGCTTGGCCATGCATGGTCCGGACAGGAGATCGCCTTTGAAGACGACTTCCAGTCTGATGCCGGGTGGACGGTCAGCGGTGATGCGACGACGGGAGCCTGGCAGCGAGCCGAACCCAATGGTGGTGGAACACGTTGTGATCCACCGTCCGATGCCGATGGTTCCGGTTCGTGCTATGTCACGCAGAATGGTTCGGGCGACACCGACATCGATGATGGCAGCACAATCCTCACGTCGCCCATGCTGTCGGCTCCCGATGGTGGATCACTTGCCTACAGGCGCTGGTACAACAACGGCACCAATTGCGGCGGGGCAGATCCTCAGAATGATGTCTTCATCGTCGAGTTCACGCTCAACGGAGGCCTGACCTGGTACGACCTGGAAATCGTCGGACCGGATGGAGACGAGGTCAATGGTGGCTGGATCTCCGTGGAGTTCCAGCTCGATGCACTTCCCGGTTTCTCGGCAACCGACGAGTTCCAGCTGAGATTCACGGCTTCGGACCTCGGCGAGGGATCGATTGTCGAGGCCGGCGTCGATGCCATCCTGATCGATCGACTCTACTGTGATGATGCGTCGATTCCAGGAGATGCAAACGGTGACGGCAAGGTGAATGTCGATGACATCCTTGCGGTCATCGCCATGTGGGGATCTTCCTGCAGTGACTGCACCGAAGATCTCAATGGCGACGGCACGGTCGACGTCAACGACCTGCTGCTGGTCATTGCAAACTGGTAAAGAGAAAGTTCAATGTTCCTGATCGGACGCCGTTCTACGTACCTGGTACGAGGACGGCGTCCGCTTCAATTTCAACAAGTGCATCTGCGAACAGACAACTGACCACGACCATCGTGCAGCATGGCTTGACCCTGCCCAACCGTTCTCCATGCGCCCGGCCCACTTCATCAGCATGATCCATGTCGGTGATGTAGATCCTCGTGCGGACAAGGTCATCAAGGCTGCCGCCGGCATCAGTGACAGCCTGTTCGATCTTGTCCAGGGCATCCATCGCCTGCCTGTAGGGATCTCCAGGAGCGAGGATGGTGCCCTGGGCATCGGCCCCGATCGTGCCTGTGACGAAGATGCGATCCCCGGCCCGAACGGCTCTTGAGTAGCCGACCTGGTCCTCCCATGGTGTTCCGCTGGAGATGTTCTGTCGTGTCATGATCAGAGCGTACACGCTTCGACGTGTCGTACAATGCCATCATGCCTGAGGCGAGTATTGGAATCCTGACGGTATCCGACCGCGCAAGCGAGGGCGTCTACGAGGACCGCAGTGGTCCCGCGGTCATGTCCTGGCTCGAGGAGGTGCTCTCGTCGGACTGGACCTCGCACGTCCTGGTCGTTCCGGATGAGATACCGGCCATCGAAGAGGCGATCATTGAACTGGTTGATCGTGTCGGATGCTGCCTGGTCATCACGACGGGCGGGACAGGGCCATCTCCGCGAGACGTGACTCCGGAAGCAACGATGGGGGCATGCCAGACCATGCTTCCCGGGTTCGGAGAGCAGATGCGGAGAGTGTCCCTCGAGTCGGTGCCGACCGCGATTCTCTCGAGACAGGAAGCGGGCCTTCGTGGGGCCTGCCTGGTCATCAATCTGCCGGGGAAACCTGCCGCAATCGCCGAATGCCTCGATGCCGTCTTCGCAGCAGTGCCATACTGCATTGATCTCGTTGGTGGTCCGAGGTTGGAAACGCATGACAGCCGACTGCATGCCTTCAGGCCCGCTGGGTCCGAGGCGGATCTGCGTTCGGCACGAGCCCGGGAGGGAGGGGCATGACAGGGGCTTCATTTGGATCACCGATGACCAGTGAGCACCTGTTCGAGGCCCTGGAGTACCTCGAGGACTGGGAGGACCGATACCGCTTCATTCTTGATCTTGGCAGAAAGTTGCCGGACATGCCGGAAGAAGCGAAGAACGAGTCGAACTTCGTCCATGGATGCCAGAGTCGTGTGTGGGTCCAGTTGCTTGAAACCGATGGAGTTGGTTCAGCAGTGCAGTTGCAGGCCGACAGTGATGCCTTCATCGTCAAGGGTCTTGCAGCCATGGTGGTGGTGATCCTGGCAGGCCGAAGCGCTGCCGAGATCATCGCTCATGACCTGGAATCTGATTTTGCACGACTTGGACTGCACGAACACCTGAGCCCGACTCGAAGCAACGGGCTGCATGGCATGGTGACGCAGGTCAAGTCGAGGGCGGCAGCGATGGTCGATGCGGGCTGAATCAGGCCCGCAGCCTCCGGGCAGTTTCGGCAACAGCCTGCCCGAGTTCCTCGAGGTTCGCCTTCATTCGCTCGTCGGTCATGAGGCCTTCGTCATCAAAGAGGTCTGCGACGCCGGGAACAGCAATCTGTGTCGGGACGACGTGGACGCCGATGCCCGAGAGGATCGTTCGGACATGGCCCAGGCCACGGATTCCACCGAGCCTTCCAGGTGAGCACGCGACCAGTCCGGCGACCTTCCCCTTGAAGCCGTCCATGGAGGGGTGCCCCTCTTCCGGTCGACTGACCCAGTCGATGCAATTCTTCAATGCGGCGGTGAGTGACCCGTTGTATTCGGGGCAACCGATGATGAAACCATCATGTTCCCGGAAGAGTTGCTTGAGTTTCATCGCGGGCTCGGGAAGCCCTTCGCTGGACTCGAGATCCTGGTCGTACAGCGGCAGTGGATAATCCCCAAGACGAATCAAGGTGACGTCTGCCCCGGTGGCCTCGGCCCCGCTGGCTGCAGTCATCGCGACAAGATGGTTCCAGGATGCTGATCGGAGGCTGCCGCTGAAGGCGAGGATTCGAGGGGTGTGCGTCATGAGGATGGGGCTCTTCGATTTCTGCAGGCTGGAGGATAGCGGATGCAGGAGTGCCATGATCCGTGTACCGTCTCGCCGTGGCACTGCCTTCACGAAACATGCAGGGTGGAGATGGCGGCGGCGGTGGTGGTGGCTCCTCGAGGGTGCTGTCACTGTTCGTGCTGGCCATGATGAATACGGCCCTCGTCGTCGGCCTGGAAGGCTTTCCGACGATGGCCGGCTTCGGCCTGAGTCTCGTCACCTGGTACCTGATCTTCGGCGTCATATTCTTCATTCCCGTCGGGTACGTCGCGGCAGAACTGGGTGTTGGATTCCCGAGGGAGGGGGGTGTCTACGAGTGGGTCAGGGAGGCACTTGGCATCCGGTGGGCGTTCACCGCAAGCTGGATGCAGTGGATCCAGATCGTGGTGTGGTATCCAAGTGTGCTGGCCGTATGTGCACTTGCAGCAGCTGACATCTTTGCTCCTGAACTTGGTGAATCAAAGTGGTTCACCGTTCCCATCATCATTGGTGCCTTCTGGTGTTCAACACTCCTGAACCTCTTTGGAATACAGCTCAGTGGTCTCATTACCTCGTTGTGTCTTTGGGTAGGGACGTTCGTGCCGACCGTGCTGGCGATCACGTTTGCCGCCTGGTGGCTGCTCGACGGCCAGCCATCGCAGATCCCACTTGAGCCCCGGGAGTTGATACCGGACTTTTCAAGCATCGGGAAGATCGCCATTGCCATGACGCTCTTTTCATTCCTGTCAGGTCTCGAAGTCAATGGCGTTCATTTCCGCAGGGTGAAGCAGCCGAATCGTTCCATTCCCTGGTCGTTGTTCATCTCGGTCATTCTCGTACTGACCGTATCGATCCTCGGCGCACTTGCAGTAGGCATCCTGGTGCCGCAGGATGGCGAGTCCATGGCAGCAGGGCCACTCGAGGTCTTCAGGATCTTCCTCAATGAATATGGACTGGGTGGCTGGCTGCCATTGCTGGCGCTGTGCGTGCTCCTTGGCATGGTGGGACACATGATCGTGTGGATCATCGGTCCGGTTGAAACCCTGCGATACGCAGCCAAGGATGGGGTCATTCCTCCTGCGTTCCAGAAGGTCAACGCTGCACTCGTTCCAAAGAACCTCCTGATCCTGCAGGCGGTCATCGTGACCGTCATCTGCACCATGTACATCTTCATCGACATGAACAACGTCTTCTACATCGCTACGGTCGTCTCGGCTCAACTGTATCTCGTGATGTACATCCTCATGTTCGTCTCCGCGATCGTCCTCAGGTATACCAAGCCAGACGTGGAGCGTCCGTTCCGTATCCCAGGGGGCAACGCGGGCATCTGGATCATTGCCGGGACAGGGGCCTTGGCGGGGACGTTGGGCATCTTCATACTCTTCGTTCCGCCTGATTCCTCGAATCTTCCTCTCTCTCCTGCATTCTTCGTCTCGCTGGTGGTGACGTCATTCGTGGTGGCATTCCTTATCCCACACGTCGTATTCGCCCTCCGAAAGCCGGAGTGGAAGAACGCCCATCTCGAGGACGTACACCACAAGGCCCCGATGGACTTCTAGGGTTCGCAGGACCACGTCTTCCGCTGCTACCATGGCCAAACCCGATCCAGGAGGTCGCCATGCGATCAGCAACGTTCTTGACCCCACTTCTCGTTTTGTGTGCCTGCCAGTCCCAGTCACCTTCGCCTTCACCTTCATCATCTCCACGTGTTGAAACAGCCGCCGTCACGCAGCCGGTTTCACGAGGGGCGGAGTACCAGCCGAAGGTTGAAACGGGTGCGGCTGACTTTCTGAAGACGCATCCCTCGATGGATGGCCGTGGCATCGTGGTGGCGATCTTCGACACCGGTGTCGACCCCGGGGCGGATGGTCTCCAGGTCACGAGTGATGGTCGCCCGAAGATCGTCGACATCGTCGATGGAACGGGGAGTGGCGATGTCGATACATCGACG
>JAYZBD010000007.1:0-24979 GCA_036339395.1 Planctomycetota bacterium
GCCGGGTACATGCTGCACGAATGCAACAAGTCCCTCGATGCGCTTGACAGGTTGGGCATCGATGCATCCCTGGTGGATCTCTACTCTCTTCCGTTCGATGAAGAGGAGTTCCTGGACCTCGCCAACGACAATGGCGGGATGGTGCTTGTCATCGAGGACAATTACGGAGGCGGCCTCTTCTCGGCTGTTGCGGAGGCCTGCGCACGTTCCGGCGATGCGTTCACCGTTGAGCAGATGTGCGTGACCCGCATTCCAAAGTCAGCCAAGGGTGAGCAGGAAATCCTCAAGCAGTGTGGACTCAACTGCGAATCCATCACGAAGCATGCTGCAGGCATTCTCGGTCTTGTAACCGCCTGATCACCTCGTTGTTGCTGCAGAGGCTGCTTCGATCGGGCCGATGAGCCACGGTGGCGATTCGTTCACATGGAGCACAAGAAGCGTGGCGATCCGTTCATTCATCCTGGTCATGGCCTCGCTCCTGCCTGCCGGCTGCGCCCAGTTTGGAATCGGTTCGCCGGAGGTCCGTCAGCCGATCGGAACAATCCCCGAAACGGTAGACCAGGAGGCCATCACCGAGGTGCTCCTCGAGGCGGATGAACATGCCGCGGCCGGCCAATACGACTCCGCCCTGGCCCTCTTCCATGATGTTCTTGAAGACGATCCGACCTCCGCTCCCGCGTACATCGGCATCGGCGAGGTCTACATTGAACAGGGGTCGTATTCGAAGGCGGAGCCGGCATTCGCCCGGGCTTCGAAACTCGAACCACGCAATTTCGATGCCCAGTTCGGACATGCCGTGGCTCTCCAGATGCTGGAACGGTTCATCGAGGCGGTTCGCGCCTACCACCGCTCGCTGACGATCGATCCCGACTCTCCGAAGGCGAACCTGAATCTGGCAACCACATACCTGCAGATGGACGAGCCGAATCATGCCATCGTCTTCGCGGAGAAGGCGGTTGAAGTCGATCCTGGAAATGGACCCGCGTGGGTCAACCTTGGGGTCGCCTACGAGCGGGTGGATCGCTGGGCGGACGCGGCAGATGCCTATGTCGCGGCCTCGGAGCGAATGCAGCCAACCCCGGAATTGATGATCAACCTGATGAACATGCTTGTTCGCCAGAAGCGATATCGAGAGGTGATCAACGTCGCCGACACCATCCAGAAACTTCGGGCGGATGGCTCTTCCCTGGAACGAAAGGGCTGGGCGCTCTTCCGCCTCGGCGAGTACGAGGAAGCAGAAGAAGCCTACCGTGCCGCAGTTGCAATAGATGAAGATGAATGGCGTGCATACAACGGGCTTGGTTGCACCGCCTTGAACAGGTGGCTTCTGAGCGACAGGACGGATGAAGAGGCACGCCAGGAAGCGCGGGATGCGTTCCGGACATCACTTCAATTGAACATCGACCAGGCCAAGGTCATCAGGTTGATGTTGAAGTACGGGATGCGGAGGTAGATTCCCCCGGGCACCCCCCCCGGCAGCAGCCGGATCCGACTATCCGATATCCTGTCGCACATGCCGGACCCATCATTGCTTGACACCTTCCCGACTCCCACGGATTCTCCGCTGCTCATCGAGCATGTCAACGAGGAGTTCACCTCTGTTTGCCCGGTGACGGGTCATCCTGATTTCGGAACAGTGACAGTTCGATTCGAGCCAGGAACCTCCTGCGTGGAACTCAAGAGCCTGAAGCTCTACTTCCAGTCATTCAGGAACGAGGGAATCTACTACGAAGCAGTGACTGACCGCATCCGTGATGATCTCGCCGAGTGCATGGAGCCTCAGTGGCTCCAGGTCGTGACGGACTGGCGGGGCCGAGGCGGCATTCGGAGCAGGATTGTTGCAGGCCACGGCGATGTGCCGCCGGACTGGGCCCGCGGCTGAGCCCGATGTCCTGCTCGAACCGAATTCTTCTTGCCACGTCGAACCCGCACAAGTTGTCCGAGGTTCGTGAAGTCCTTGAGCCACTGGGGTTCGAGGTCGTTGGGCTTGATTCTCTCCCCGGCACGTATCCAGAGCCTGCAGAGGATGAAGCTACCTTCGAGGGGAATGCCCGGTTGAAGGCGGTCGGCTATGCGCGCTCCACGGGAATACGTTGTCTCGCAGACGACTCCGGGCTCGTTGTCGATGTCCTTGGGGGACAGCCCGGGGTGCACTCCGCCCGCTGGGCTGGTGTCGATGGAACCCGGGCCGAACGTGATGCGGCCAACAATGCAAAGCTGCTTGGAGCGATGACCGGCGTTCCCGAGTCCGATCGCGGGGCGAGGTTCGTCTGCAGGATGTGCCTTGCGGACCCGGATGGATCCATCCTTGCCGAGACAGGTGGTTCATTCGAGGGAGTCATCACGGATGTTGCGGCTGGAGAGAACGGTTTTGGATATGACCCGCTGCTTCATCTCCCAGGCGAAGGGTGCACGAGTGCGGAACTGACCCCGGAAGATAAGAACTCCAGGTCACACCGGGGAGCGGCAGCCAGGGCGATGGCCCGTGAACTCATGCGCCTTCGTGGCGATGAATCCTGAGAAGCACGATTTCCGCCGGGCAGTTCATTCGCAGGGGAAACAGGTCGCCGGCTCCGACCGTGACGAAGAGTCGGCTGTCCCCCTTCTCATACAGGCCTGCATTCCTCCGGTGAGTCATGGCGAGCGCGAGATTCGCATTGGGTCGATTCTTCCGGGCGATCTGTCCGCCGTGCGTGTGCCCGGAGAGTGTCAGGGGTATTCCAAGTTCCGCAGCGCGATCAAACGCCTTTGGATTGTGGGAAAGGAGCAGATCGATATCTCCCGCCCCTGCTGCGTCGACCTGGTCGTGGCATGCGGATGATGAGCGTGCCCAGTCGATCCCACCGACACGGAGAGTCCGCCCACCGTCCCTGGCCGTGGCAACGGTGTTCCTGAGTACGCTGATGCCGGCTTCCTCGGCCTGTGCTGCAACGGAAGCAGGGTCATCAAGTTCATCGTGGTTACCGAGTACGAGGTAATTGCCAAGGGGCGGTTGCAATGCAGCCGTTGCCTGGAAGAGGGGGGACAGGTTCATGCAGTCCAGGTCGACTACATCACCCGTGTTGCATACCACGTCGGGATTCATGTCTCCAAGGGTTTCGATGATCCGGGCGGCATCATGGACAGTCATCAGGTCGCCGATGTGAAGGTCGCTGACATGGGCAATACGCATCCCGTCAAGTTCCACGGGCCACCCTGGAATGTCGACCTGGAATTCCCTCAACTCGACACCATCGGCACGCCGGCGTTGTCGAAGACGATCACCACTGATCCTGTTCAGGCCCCGGGTAAGGAAGAAGTGCCTGAGCCGGGCGCGGCGGTAATGACTGCTTCGAGAAGTTCGCCTCTTTGCCATGACCGGACCTCAGAACTCGATTGATGCGCCTATGAAAAGTCCCTGGAGGCTGGGGGAGGGATTCCAGTCACCCTTTTCAACATTGAGTTCTAGGAGTCGATATCCGAAGAGCACCGCGAAATTCTTCATGAAGTAGAAACGCATGTCGGCACGGGCGTGATACATCGTTCCCCCGTCATGACCCAGTGCCGCTCCGACACCTCCCCCGGCGCGAAACTCGATCTTCTGCAACCAGGGCAGTCGGTTCATCGTGTCCATGCGGATGATCGCCTGCCCGCCCGCGTAGAGCGAAGTGAATTCGCCCTGTTCTTCCGATGCCGTGTTGTTGAAGGAGAGGTGTTGCTTGATATCGCTGTAGAGCATCCCGAGGTGCGGGCCGACAGTGAGGAACAGGGGTATGTGCGTGTTCGCCTCGCCGATCAGGTCGAGGGGATTCCATTGCCCCTCGACTGCGATGTTCATCATGTCGAAGCTGGACTGGAACGGGTCGCCCACGGAAAATGAGGAGCCATCCCAGGTTCCCGCGGTGTCGAAGGAGCCCGAGGATGAGGTGTCGAAGTCGGTCCCCATGATCCAGACGCCCCAGTCGTCTCGCCCAACCCGGAACTCGCCGCGGAACGTGGTTTCCCTGTCATCCATGCCCAGCTGATCGTCGAGGGAGAGGTCCTGTGAACCACCAAAGGAAGAGTTTCCACGAAGTCGTATGAGCCATGCGCCTGTCGTGACATTGAAACCAAGCGGAGCATTTGCCTGCGCGATGACCTCTTCCGCCGTGGGGCCGTCTGCGGCAACCATTCCCGTGGCAGCGAGTGTCATGGCAAGCAATGCTTCTATCATCGAACTTCTCCAGTGGGAGTATCCTGGAAGGGGTTCAGGCCCATCGCACCCGGCCCTGGCCCTTTTCTATCCTGCCGATGACCATTGCTTCTTCACCATCCTTGGTCAACTGCTTGATGATCGAATCGACGAATGCGGGTCGTACGGCCAGGACATAACCGATTCCCATGTTGAATACGCTATCCATCTCGTCGGGTTCGACGTTCCCGTGCTGGGCAAGGAAATCGAATATGGGTGGGACGGTCCAACTGTCCCGACTGATGACAGCGTCGATATCGTCCAGCAGGACACGCGGGAGGTTCCCCGGGAGTCCCCCACCAGTGATGTGAGCCATCATCGAGATGATCTTCTTCACCTTGTAGTGCCTGAGCAGGTGGGTGATCGACCGTGCGTAGATTCTCGTGGGTTCCAGGAGTACTTCGCCCAGGCTCCGTGTCTCCCCTGCTCGATTCTGAGCATCTTCATGAACCGCCCCCAGGTCGAGCCCGGCGGAATCGATGATGGCACGGACAAGGGTATACCCGTTTGAATGAACTCCGCTGCTGGCAAGCCCGATCAGGACATCGCCGGGCTGCACGCGACTCGGATCAATGGCACGTTCCAATTCAACCACGCCGACCGAGAATCCCACGAGATCGAACTCACCCGGTCCGTAGATGTCAGGCATCTCCGCGCACTCGCCCCCGATGAGAGCACAGTCTGCAAGTTCGCATCCACGAGCCACTCCCTCGATGATTTTCGCTGTTTCCCTCGGATCCTGGGAATGAAGACCGATGTAGTCGAGAAAGAAGAGAGGCTCGGCGCCCTGGACAATCAGGTCATTGACATTCATCGCCACGCAGTCAAGCCCGACAGTGTCGACAATCCCAAGCGTCGTCGCGATCTTCAGCTTCGTTCCAACACCATCGGTGCATGAGACGAGGACGGGTTCCTTGTAGTTCCGCTTGAAGATCTTCTCATTGAAGTCCAGGCGGAACATCCCTGCAAAGGCGCCGTGGGGCCCGAGTACACGCGGGCTGTGGGTCCTGGTAACGATGCTCCGGATATGCTCGACAAGCTCATCACCTGCCTGGATATTGACGCCGGACTGCTCGTACGTCAGGCCGGTGTCAGGTTGTTCGACGGCCGTCATGATCCACGTAGTGTAGCCCATTCAGCCCTTGGATCCCCGGGAGAGAAGCAGGCATGGTCAAGAAGTACATTGGCATGTACAGTTCGGGAATGGAAACTCTGAATCGCATCTTCAAGGTTGAATCCACGACCCAGCTGGTGATCGTCTTCATCGTCTTCGGTATCACGGGCTCGCTGTCCGTACTGGTTTCAAGGCCATTGCTTGTGCTGCTGGGAGTCTCGCCCGACATGATGCATGGACTGGTCTACTGGCCGCTTCGAATCATTGGAATGTTGCTCGTCTACCAGCTGATCCTTGTCGCCATCGGAGCACTCTTCGGGCAGTTTGCATACTTCTGGAGGATCGAGAAGCGAATACTCGGTCGAATCGGAATCAATCTCGAAAGCACGGAGGGAAAGGCGGAGGGGTGACCTGATAGTGGGGCTGCTGCATGTGGTCTTCCTTCTACTACACTTTCCGCCCCCACGAGGAGCACCGCGTTCATGTCTATTCTCGTCGATGGTTCTACACGCGTCATCTGCCAGGGAATCACCGGTGCATCCGGCGCGTTTCACACGAAGGGTTGTCTTGACTACGGCACGCAGCTTGTAGGTGGAGTGACTCCAGGCAAGGGTGGCCAGCAGGACGCGAACGGCCTGCCGGTTTTTGACACGGTTGCCGAGGCAGTCGAAGCAACAGGTGCAACCGCGTCGATGATCTTCGTCCCACCTCGATTTGCAGCCGCGTCGATCCTCGAAGCCGCCGAGGCCGGGATCCAGGTCGTGTGTGCGATTACGGAGGGGATTCCAGTCCAGGACATGATTCGAACCAGGGAACAGATGACCGAGCACCCGGCGACCCACCTCATCGGTCCCAACTGCCCGGGAATTATCACGCCAGGCCGGCACGTCGGTGGCGATGGGCCCGCCTCGACCTTCGAGGGTGGCTGCAAGATCGGGATCATGCCCGGCTACATCAATACTGCAAGGGAAGACGCTTCTTCGGGCAAGGCGGTCGGAATCATCAGTCGAAGCGGAACCCTTACATACGAGGCGGTGTGGCAGACAAGCACACTTGGCATCGGTCAGACGACATGCATCGGGATCGGGGGCGATCCGGTCAAGGGACTGAATTTCATCGAGTTGCTGTCGATGTTCAATGACGATACCGAGACGGATGGCGTCGTCATGATTGGAGAAATCGGCGGCTCGGATGAGACGCTTGCCGGTGAATGGATCCGTGACAACATGAACAAGCCTGTTGCCGCCTTCATTGCTGGTCGCACTGCTCCTGAAGGGAAAAGGATGGGACATGCAGGTGCGATCATCGGTGGAGCAGACGACACGGCCATCGCCAAGATGGAGGCGCTTGATTCATGCGGTGTTCTTGTCAGCGAGAGCCCGGCCCGGCTTGGTTCATCCATGGCGGCGGCGTTGGGGCTGGATGTACTCAGTGCCTGAGCGGAGTTCTACTTTCTCCGGGCCGACGACATCGTGAATTGAATGCTCCGTTCAGCCTCCGCTCCACTCTTCTCGTCACGAACACGCAGCCTGAGGTGGTAGTTCCCCGCGGAGAGAGCAGGGGGAAGTTCCACGACCTGGGTGGTGAAGTAGTTCTTTCGCCGTACCCGGCTTCGATCGGACGCGGTCTGCCATTGTTCTTCCCAGAGTGGCATTCCATCCCGGTCACTGTAGATGACCAGGTGCTGGCTCGTAATTGTTTCCCAGAGGCTTCGATCATCGAGCCTGCTTGAGACTCCATCCATTTCCGCATAGATGATCACGGGTTGTCCAGCATGCGCAATGAAGGTGTACGTTTCATTCCCGGTCCTGTTTCCCCATTCGTCATAATCACCGAATCCTCCAACCCGGGTACAGAGTGCAACGGAGGGAAGTTTCAGTTCCGGCTTCCTGTTCAACTGCTTCTGCAGTGAATCCGAAGCCGCCGCCATGACCATCCAGGGATCATCACCATTGCCAAGGTTCTCCCCGACATCGGCAAACCAGGTCTGCATCGTTTCAAGGAGCTGGCGGTCTTCGGTACTGAGATTCGCAATCTCCTCCTCGGTCATGTCATGATCCGGGTGGAGAATCGATCCGGAAGCGGTTGCAAGCAGTTGGCGCATTGGACGTCGTCCGGCACCTTCTCCGCCGACGGCAGGAGGCATCTCGTTGCGTGGGATGTTGCCCACTTCGGACGGAATGGGCGTGTTGGTGCCTTCGGCGACCAGGACCGGTTCCTGCCCAGGCTCATCCAACGTGACGGCCCGGGGGCCACAGCCCGAGGCCGTCGCAGCGGCAAGAAAGCAGATCATCACGTGTTGCAAAGCGCTCATGAATACGTCCTGTCTCGATGAAGGCCATCCTGGCCATCGACCCCGATGGGTCGATCATCTTGCCGCGAGCGTATTCAACGTATCGGCTATTCGAACGGTGATTCCTTCAAGAGTTCGTTCGTTCCGCCCGTATCCACTGCGAATTCCATGTTGCCGACGAAGCGTCTCGCGAAGCATCGAGGACCACCTGGCGGGTTCTCCGGCACGAGCGAGCTGGAGTACGCGATCCCGGCTGGAACCAAAGAGTCGCTGCCGACGAACAATGTCACCGGATTCATGCCCTGCACGGATCAGTGCCGAGGTTCCATGCAGCTTCCGAAGAAGGTCAACCAGGGACCAGAGAATGAGTTCCGCAGGCTGTCTTGAAACCTCATGCAGTTCTCGGAGTGTTCGAATCGCTCGCTCGGACTTTCCTGACAGCACGGCGTCCTGGATCGCCCAGGCCTGCTCTTCCCTGCTGATTCCGGTCATCTCGATCACGTGTTGACGGGAAATGACTCCACCCTCGCCCACGAGAGCAGCCAGTTTCGCCAATTCGGAATCCAGGCGTGCGAAGTCGAGTCCGATTCTCTTCAGGAGCAGTGCCGCCGCATCATCCTCGATGGAGGCCCCATGAACCTTTTTCGTTCGACCATTGCACCACTTCATTGCAAATGGAAGGTCCGTTCGATCATCAAGATCGATCTTGTGCATCAAGCCGATCTCGGCGATCCGCTTGTCGATCTTTCCGGCCTTCCAGGTTTCAGCACGAAGAAGCAGTGTTGCGGATTCAACCGGGGACTCGAGGTATCGCTCAAGCAACCGCCGCGTACCGGTTCCTCCGGTGGATCCCTTGGCGGCAAGAAATTGATCCGCATGGTCGACGATGACGACCTTGTGATCCTGGAGCAGTCCATAGCTTCGGAGTTCATCAAGAACATCCGCCGGTTGAACGCTGTCACCGTCGAACTCGAAACGTTCCACTACCCCGTGTGCTTCTTCAATCGTTGCAATGAAGCGGCGGGTGTATTCCTGCACGAGGAACGCATCCTTGCCACGCAGGACGACGACACGCATCGAGGCGTCGAATCGCGGCGGTGCATATGGGCTTCGACGGGCCATCCAGCCATGGTATCTTCGCCACGGGCTCCCGTCAGAGCCGAACCCCGTACTATTCCGGGCATGCTGATGCTGCAGGTCATCGAGGGCCCGGATCGCGGTCGTGTCTTCCCTCTCCCGGTGGATGAGCCCCAGCTCATCGGCCGTTCGACGGAGGCATTGCCCTCGACGGATACGTCCATCAGCCGCCGTCATGCGGAACTGACTCCCGATGGTGACTCGTGGTATGTCCGGGATCTCGACTCATCGAACGGTACGTTCGTGAATGATGAACGCATTGATGGTCGTACAGTCATCAAGCCTGGCGACGCACTGCAGTGTGGTTCATCCAAGTATCGTTTCATAGATGCATCAAGAGACATCGGTGGTCCCGTGGGGTCTCTCGAACAGGAACGACTGGCCTCGGTCGGACAGACTGTCGCCTCGATCAGTCATGCCATCAAGAATATTCTCCAGGGCCTTCGTGGTGGAGCCAGTGCAATCGAGTTGGCGATCGACCGTGGTGATCTTGAACTTGCACGCGAAGGCTGGCCGATCCTCAGTCGGAACCTCGATCGAATCTATGACCTGACATTCAACATGCTTGCCTACGCTCGCGCTCGAGGCCTTGAGCCGGAGCGACAATTGCTGGGCCCTGTTCTTGAGGAAGCCGTTGAACTTGTCCGCCCCCTCGCCGTCCGGAGGCGTGTCACGATCGAACTGGTCATCGAGGAGGACATGCCACCGGTTCCATACGACTCGAATGCTCTTCACCAGGCAATCCTCAACCTGCTCCTGAATGCAGTCGAGGCCGCTCCCTCCAAGGAGGGCACGGTGCTCCTGGCGGCAGGCTGGAATGTGGAGGAGGAGGAGGCCTGGATCGTCGTAGAGGACAATGGACCAGGTATCGACCCCAGTCGTCACGAGGATGTATTTCGGCCGTTTGCCTCGACGAAGGGGCAGCGTGGGACAGGCCTGGGCCTGCCGGTGACTCGACAGCTTGTCGAAGACCACAGTGGGCGGGTTGAATTGGAAGCCTCGGATCCCGGGGGGGCACGGTTCAGGATCATTCTGCCTGGCAGCGGGCCTGAAGATCCAGGTGAAACCACGGGGCCTCGACCAACCCACCCCCCGCATGACTACGAATCCGAGTTCGATCTGTAGCATGATCATCATCGGCCTGACCGGCTATCATGCCTCCCCACCGACGAGATGCCCACCGAAGGACGGATATACATGATGGAACGCACGGGACCCACCCTCGAAAGGCCAGCAATGTTGCCGATGCTCCAGAAACCGGCTGGCGTTGATCCCATTGCAGCTGGTTCCTACCAGCGAACCAGGGAGATGACCCTGGATGAACTTCTCCTGGAAAACCGGGTCATCTTCATTGCCGGGGAGATCAACCAGGCCAGCGCCCTTCGGGTCATGATGCAGATGCTCTACCTGGAAGACCAGAAACGGGGCCAGTTGATCAACCTCTACATCAACAGCCCAGGCGGTTCAGTTGATGACACGCTTGCCCTGTATGACACGATGCGGTTCATATCCTCCGATGTGGCGACCTACTGCATCGGCCGGGCATATTCAGGCGCGGCTGTTCTGCTTGCAGCAGGTGCCGAGGGGAAGAGGCACATCCTTCCTCACGGCAAGGTGATGATTCATCAGCCGTATGGAGGTGTCTACGGGCAGACGAGTGACGTCAAGATCCAGGCGGACCAGATCATCAAGGCGAAGGAAACACTCAATCGCATTCTTGCCCAGCACACCGGGCAGTCGTACGAGACCGTTGCGGCTGATGGAGAACGAGACAAGTACTTCTCTGCCGAGGAAGCAAAGGCATACGGTCTAGTAGATGAAGTATTCGAGCACACACCAGATACGAAGAAGGACGCGTCCTGACGTACAGGTCGGCGCGAGCATCATTCATGTCCAGTTTGATTCCAATCGTCATTGAGAAGGAGGGCCGGGGAGAGCGGGCCTACGACATCTTCTCACGGCTCCTGAAGGACCGGATCATCTTCTGTTCCGGACCCGTTCACGACGAGATGTCCAACCTCATCGTGGCCCAGATGCTGTTCCTTTCAAACGAGGATCCTGATACGGATATCAGCCTCTACGTCAACAGCCCCGGGGGAAGCGTGACAGCTGGCCTGGGGATCATCGACACGATCAATTTCATCCCCTGCGACGTGGCCACCTTCATCATCGGGCAGGCGGCCTCCATGGGCTCCCTGATTTCGTGCTCAGGCACGAAGGGGAAGCGATGCTGCCTGCCTCACTCGAAGAATCTCATGCACCAGCCCCTGCTCGGAGGTGTCCTGGAAGGACAGGCGACCGATCTTGAAATCGAAGCGAGGGAGATGCTTCGCTTGCGTGATCAGCTCTATGGCATCTACGCCAAACAGACAGGCAAGTCGAGTGACGCCATTGCCACTGACTGCGAGCGGAACAAGTGGCTCAGCGCCGAAGACATGGCAGAGTACGGGCTGGTCGATCAAATCATCGAAAAGCTGCCGGGCAAAGACGACGCGTGAGTCGTGGCGTCATGAGCATGCCTCGCCTGTGCACGGTCTCATCGCTTGGACTTGTCATCGTGGTTCTTGCGTCAGGCTGTGACGGCAGGAGCCGCAAGGCAAGTGCCCGCCTTCGTGTAGAAGTGCATCAACTCAAGGAGGAGTTGGAGTTGTCCCGGCACCAGGTTTCAGAGCTGGAAGCAAAAGTTGCAGAGGCTGCAGTCGAATCCGGCGGGAATTCCGTCACGCTTCTCAATGTTCCACGTGTTGCTGCGATCGAACTCTCCAGGTTGAGCAGCGTGCGATCTGCATCCGAAGGAAGTGCCACGCTTGATCTGCATGTCACTGCCGTCGATGGCAGGGGTCGACCGATCCAACTCACCGGCAGGCTCAAGGCTGTTGCGCGTTTCATGCCGGTGGACAAGGAGTCGATCGAACTGGGCCGCGTGTCACTTTCACCGGCAGAAGTTCGCGACGCCTGGAGAGCGGGAGTACTCGGTGCGTCCTACCAGGTCGAGATTCCGCTTCAGCTTTCCCTGATTTCCGAGGATTCCAGTGGAATACACGTGTCTGCCCGCTTTACAGATGCCCTTACCGGTGTAGATCACGATGCAACGGTTGAAGTCCGTGTTCCCAGTCAACCGGAGGAGTAGAATCAACCCGATGATTCGCATTGCCCTCCTGGTGCTGTTCCTTGCTTCGATCCTGCTCATGGCAGGTTGCTACCGACCACTCTTCGAAGAGAAGTTGCCGCGTCACCAGTACTCGGAATACGACGAAGCTCGGCACGGACCACAGCCGACAGAGGATCCGGACGTGTTCGGGAACCCGACCCCGGCGCTTCAGCGTCGTCTCGATCCCTGACAACCCGACGAAATTCATACAACTCCCGTCGATATCGGACCTTGTGAACCTGTTCAGGGCGTTTCTGTTCAAGGAAATGGAACCAGGTGCACGATATACATGGTTCTGGAGCAACGAAGACACGACGGTGGCAACCTTCCCCTCGACATCCCGAGCGAAGCCAGCGATCGCTCGCCGGACCCAGGTGGTCTGGGCGAGTTTCATCGCGGCTATGAGCATTGCGATCGGACTGCTGAGTCTCGACAGCCGATCCATGACGACGCGTGGATTTCCATTGACGAATCTCAGGGACCTTGATGAGGTCAATTCGGCAGGCCATGATTCTCTCTTCGATCTTGCAACACCACTCGACAACAGGCGGTGGACTGGAATCATCATTCACCACCTGGGTACGACATTCGGCACCCCCGAGACGGTGCACAGGCAACACCTGGGCTTCGGGTACCAGGGGCTGGGCTACCACTTCCTGATCGGAAATGGCAATGGACTCGCTGATGGAGAGATTCACGCCGGGTATCGCTGGGACTACCAGCTTCCAGGGGCTCATGTCATCGGCCCCGAGGGCGACCTTCACAATGAACATTCGATCGGGATCTGCCTTGTTGGAAATGGCGACCGAAGGCCCTTCACAGACCAGCAAATGGCCCAACTCATCCGACTCGTCCAGCGGCTCCAGCAGGAACTGGGCATTCCAGGCACCTCGGTCCGCCTTCATGGGGACCTGGCCCCCGGCATCAACAGCCCCGGGCGGTACTTCGAGTATTCCAGGCTTGCTGAGCAGTTACTCGACGTGGCTCGTTGAACAGCATCCCCTCACGAGATACCCTAAACGGCTTCATTTCCCCCCCCCGTCTCTTCCAGTCGGCCCCGTGTCGATTTCATGCCGAGCCGGGGGCATCCGTCACTCTCTTTGTGTTCGCACATTCATGTCATCACCACAGCAGATTGGTAACTTCAGGATTCTCGCCAAGATTGGAGAGGGCGCGGAATCACACCTTTATGCTGTCCAGGACATGAAGACCAAGCAGGTCTGGGCACTGAAGCACGTCGTTCGAGAAGAAGGCAAGGACCTGCGGTTCATCGAGCAGGTTGAAAGCGAGTACGAGGCTGGTTCGAAGTTCGACCATCCGTCCCTTCGCTCGATGGTCAAATTGATCCGGCACAGGAAGTTGTTCAAGCTGCAGTCGGTATCCCTCATCATGGAACTGGTGGATGCCGTGACGCTCGACAACAGCCTTCCATCCGACTACACGGATGCCGTAATGCTGTTCAGGCAGGTGGCGGAAGGACTGCTTCACATGCATGGTCGTGGATATGTACATGCTGATATCAAGCCGACGAACATACTTGTGACAGAAGACAAGACGATCAAGATCATCGATCTCGGCCAGGCCTGCCTCATCGGCACCGTGAAGAAGCGTATTCAGGGTACGCCGGGGTACATGGCCCCCGAGCAGGCTCACCGGCAGGCGATTACACCGAAGACCGACGTCTACAACTTCGGCGCCATGATGTACTGGGTGCTTGTTCGTGAAGTGATCCCAACGGCAATGCCTCCCAAGGGAGAGGGTGATTCACTCTACTCGGGAACCATTGCAGCCGAGGACATCAAGCCACCCGTTCCTCCTCATGAAATGAATCCCCGCATCCATCCACTGCTGTCACGACAGATCATGGATTGTGTTCAACTTGATCCAGATGATCGCCCGGCTTCCATGGAGGTCGTTGTGAATCGGCTGGAACTGATCCAGGATGTCCTGGAGAATCCCTCGGAGCCGCCTCCGGAGATCGTGGGTGACGAGGATACTCGCGAGTGATATCCGCGAACCGACCGGTTGCCAGGAGCCTGAGTCGTGCTTGAACCAGGTGGCGAAAACCAGGCGAGCCTGCCTGCAGAGGTTGCAGGCTATCGAATAGTCAGGCTGCTGGGCGAGGGTGGGATGTCGGTTGTCTATGCCGCCATGCAGAATCAACCGAAGCGTCTCGTTGCCCTGAAGGTTCTGAAGGGAACAGTCTTCCCACCTTCCACGCTCCGTCGATTCAAGCAGGAGGTCGAAATACTCGGCAAACTGCGGCACCCGGGCATCGCACAGGTCTTCGATGCGGGAACCTGGGATGACGGCAGCGGGGAGAAGCCCTACTTCGTCATGGAACATATTCCGGGTGGAAGAGAGCTGGATGTCTACCTTGATGAACGTGAAGCGAGCATCGAGGAGCGACTGAAGATCTTCGTCCGGGTCTGCGCGGCAATCGATCATGGACATCAGAGGCAGGTGATCCACAGGGACCTGAAACCAGCGAACATACTTGTCGATGAGCAGGGAATGCCGAAAGTCATCGACTACGGCGTCGCTCGCGTATCCGAAGTGAACATAGATGCGAAGACCATGCACACGGAAGCAGGCCGTCTCGTGGGAACTGTCCAGTACATGGCCCCGGAGCAGGTGGACATGGCGATGCAGGATATAGATGGGCGATGCGACGTCTATGCCCTCGGTGTTCTGCTCTACCAGTTGCTTCTTGGTCGCCTTCCCCATGAACTGGAGGGCCAGCCCATCTTCGAGGCGATGCGGGCCATTCGCGAGGATGCTCCTCTCACCCCCCGTCGTTTGAATCCGTCGATCGAGCCGGATCTTGAAACAATCATGCTCACCTGTCTCGAGAAGGAACGATCTCGTCGCTATGCCACGGCAGGTGAACTTGGACGGGATATTGTTCGGTACCTGAAGCACGAGCCCATATCCGCTCGGCGACCCAGCCTTGGGTACCGTGCCAGGCTCTTTACCCGGAGGCATCGCACGGTCGTTCTCGCAGGGGCTGCTGTTTTCGTGGCACTGGTCGCAGCCATCCTTGCCTTGACCCTGCTTCCAGGTTGGCTCAACGCGGTTCGTGAGGCTTCATTGCAGGAGCAGATCGACCAGGAGCAGTCACTCCGAATCCAGGCGGAATCCGAGCGTGACGAGGCGAGGGCAAGCAGCCCCAACGAGTTCTATCCAGCGACACCATTCGCACTTCGTGGGCTGGATTCACCAGCGATGTTGCTGGCCACGTCCGGTTCGGATGATGTCATTGCCGCAGCGTCAAGTGACACCGTCGCTGCGTGGTCGCTGCCAGATACTCGTCGTCGATCAACAGGGGATACGGGCGAGTTGTCTCCCAGGCTGATCTCCATGAGCCTGGATGGTCGAGTCCTTGCCGTGGCAGGGGCTCGGGAGATCGTCGTCATCGATCTTGTCGAGGGCAGGGATCAACGATGGAACCTGCCACGCCGGGACCCGGTTTCACTGGCGGTCAACAGCGATGGATCCCTCATCGCGATCGCTTTTCCAGACTTCTCCATGAGTCTTTTCACTCCCTCCGGTCGATCCCTCGGCAGGGTTACATCCACGACGGGGAGTTTCGACTTCCTGGCATTCGGAACATCAGGTCATCTTGCTGGGAGCACTGATTCACGCTTGACGATCTGGACGACCGATCCGGGGCCGAAGGAGGCTCTGAGGTACGACCTGGACCTCCACGGGGAACAGCTTGATCTCGCGATCGATCCGGGCACTGGCAGCATTCTCATGCTCGACAGTTCAGGCTCGGTCACCAGTTTCTCGACGGATGGCTCCACGCTCCCCAGTCGGCGCGCGGTCGCCATGGGTCAGCTCGTGTCGGGCAGCTTTGATCCTGCAGGTGGGGGGATGCTGGCCATCGAGCCAAGCACGATGTATGTCGTTGATCTTGCCACGAATGAACTGCGTACTCCTTCCATGCCCCTGCCTGTACCCGATGTGCCCTACGTACTCGGCCCTGGAGGGGCCTTCATTGCCCACGGGACACCCATCGGGGAAGTGGCCCTGATTCCACTGGAGCCACCTCGTCCTGGCCGATAAGGACGGTTGGAGCCTGATCTCAATGGAACCTGATGACCACGTCTGCCTCTGCCACCGGGTCCCGTTGCGCAAGCTCGTTCATTTCATGAATCGTGAAAAGCCCATCGTTGCTTCGCAGTTGAGCGATTGCCTCGGTGCGGGCACGGGGTGCCAATGGTGCGTCCCCTTTCTCAAGCAGCTTCATGCTCAATGGGAAAGAGGAGAAGAACCGATGCTGCCGATCGCTCCTTCGGAATACGCCACACGCCGTAGTGCATACCGAAAGAAGAAGGAGTCGTAGGAGTGCCTGCTCAGACCCAGACCTGGCAGATGATGACTTCCTGTGGCCCCATCTTGCCACGCATCGTACCGATGCTCGAATTGACGAATTTCACCTCGTACTCAGGGTGTTCATCAAGCCATTCATTGATGGATTGATCCATGTACGTCACGGAATCCTGTGTCAACTTCGAGAAGAAGGTCTGGACATGAATCGCACCTTCGCCCGTAGCATTCGGGGTTCGTGACCACTTGTCTTCGTGCCGCTCACCCTTCCCGAACGTCTTGATCTTCTTCTTCAGACCACCCGGGCTGTCATGAACAACCTCGATGACCTCATCTTCCGCAGGGACTCCTCCTTCCTTGGGGAGGTCGTCCGGAGGAAGGTCTGGATTCCTGAAATGTTTGTCAGCGTCCTCGATGGGTACGTCAGTCATGGTTCCAGCCTCTTGCAGCGAATCTGATGTTCTATTGATACCCGACCGATCAAATGCATGCAGAAAATTTACGTTCAGCCATTCTTCCATGCTCCACAATGGATATGGAATCCACCCTCCCCCTCATTTTCGAGAGAAAGTACCTGTCGTTGTCCAGTGGCAGGGCCGGTGTGCCAGGCTATTTCGAGACGGGTTCCCCCAGGTGCGATCTCCTTGATCCGCATGCTGCCAGTGGCAATTCTCCGTATTCTCCCCCTGCCTTGACCAAGGGGTCCGTCACACCGCAGGTAGCGAGGACGGTGGTCCTGGATCCTCTGAGCCCGGGTTGTACCACGTATAGCCAGGGTATCGAGCCTGTCGGGAAGCCTGAACGTCAGCAATGGGCCGTGCCCCGAGGCATTTCTGGCGATCATCCAGTCTACATGTGGTGGCGATTGACCAGCCTCATGCCGGAGCAGGACAACAGGCCGTGGCGGGGCTGAGGGTTCCAGATCTTCCAGGCGGTGTTCCACGAAAGCATGCTACTCGCTGGCCTGTCATCGATCTGTTCCGTATGATGGGTAGACGCAACGCAGCAAGGGAGTGCAGCGAAATGGCGAACTCAAGATATTACATCGTGGTGATGGCCCTGCTTGCAGGGACATTGCTTGGATGCGAATCAGCAACGACTACGATGACCATGCGAGACCAGGCGAACAATGCCGTATGGCAGGGTCGTTGGTCCGAGGCAGAGCAACTGTATGGCCAGCTCGTAGCCAAATCCCCCGGGAATTGGCGAGTCCAGTATGGGTATGGTCTGAGCGCCATGCATACGGGGGATTTGTCTGAGGCAAGGCAGGCGCTTGAGATCGCGCATACCTTGAAGCCATCGAACCGCCAGATCGCCCTTGATCTTGCCGAGACCATGTACCAGCAGAAGGATTACAACTCGCTCTTCAGGTTCCTCGGGGATCGTGCGGAGGCGAGGAGGGATTCGAGCGACTGGCTTCTGCTTGGCGAGTATGCATTGATGACGAACGATCCTGATTCTGCACGTGAATTCGTTTCAAAGGCAATGGTTGTAGACGACGCCTCTTCCATCGATCCGTATCTCAGGGCAGCGACCATGTCTGAACAGATGGGTGACCTTGATGCCGCGAAGCAGTACCTTCGCACGGGGTGGGAAGTTGATCCATCGAATGCGACAGTTCAGGAACGGCTTCGTTCTTATGGTGTCATTCCCGGCCCGACCCTGGCGATGCCTTCGAGTGGTACTCGGTGAGTGAAGTCGTCAGTGGCCGTACTCTGCTCCAGTGGCTCGATCCGCTCACTGATGCCGCACGCCTCCGCCTTCTCCATCTTCTTGATGGACAGGAGTTGAGTGTTGGTGAGTTGTCCAGTGCACTGCAACTTCCACAATCAACCGTTTCCCGCCACCTGAAGCGATTGTTCGATTCTGGTTGGGTCGTTCGCCGCAGCGAGGGAACTGCCAGCCTCTATCGCCGTTCCTCCTCGGCACTAGACGAAAAGGCCAGGAAGATCTGGTCCCTGGCAGAAGTTGAGTGTCGAGCGGATCCTCAATGTGAAGAAGATACCCGCCGGGCGGCGGAAATCATTTCACAACGCAGTATCGACAGCCGGAAATTCTTCGGAACTCTCGGGGGAGAATGGGCAGAACTGCGAAATGACATGTTCGGGTCGGCCATGCAGTTCGAGCCGATGCTATCACTGCTTGATCCCAGCTGGGTCGTGGCGGATCTCGGCTGCGGCACGGGGGCTTCAGCGGCAGAACTTGCCCCATGGGTTTCGGGTATCGAGGCCATCGACCGTGAGGAAGGGATGCTTGAGGCTGCTTCCAGCCGCCTGCAGTCATACGAACATGTCAGGTACCACCAGGCTGAGTTGTCGGATCTGCCGCTGGAGGATGCTTCCGTCAATGCTGCCTTGATTTCACTTGTTCTGCACCACATGGAGGATCCTCTCGCGGCCATCGAGGAAGCTCTTCGGATCGTCGAGCCGGGAGGTCCGGTCATCGTCGTCGACATGGTCGAACATGATCGTGCCCTGTATCGAGATTCGATGGGGCACGTGCACCTGGGTTTCTCATGTGAAGAGATCGAGTCCTGGGCCTCCAAGAGCGGATGTGAACGTGTTCGAATCCAGCATCTGCGTCCTGACATGGGAGCAAGTGGGCCGGGTCTCTTCGTGGCAAGGTTCACATCACCTGCCAGGTGACTTCAGGGGGTGCCTTGCTCGGGAACTTCCGAACTCGGAGGAGTTTCCTCGCTGGAATCTTCCTTCGTGTCCAGCTCGCTCTCCGGCCCGGGAACAGGTTCCAGGGGGAGCAGTTCAGGAACCTCATCGCCGAGGTCAACCTGCCCTGGTGGTGGGATCCAGATGGTCTCCAGGAGATCTACAAAGGCCTTGTCATCCTGGATTGACCGCATTACATCCAGGCCCCGTTCAATCAGCATCGGGTTATCCAACTGGTGGCCGATATATGCCAGGAGAAATGCATAGCGATCTCTGTCGGTGTCACCCTTCAGTCGATTGTTGAGTTCAAGGATGACCCGGTCCATGTCCTTGGATGGAGGAAGCAGCGACTCGCTGTATACGACATCGATCATTTCGGGTTGGAAGCCCATCAGGCTCTGCAGCGTCAACGCGGCAGAAAGGTAGAGTCCTCCACCCAGTTGCGCGTGGGCCAGCCCAGCGGTTGCAAGTGGGTGGCCCGGAGTGAGTCGCAGCGCCCGGTTGAAGCGCCTCTCGGCCCAGAGATATTCTCCTTCAGCCAGTTTCTCCTGGGCAGAGAGAATCAACTCCGAGCGCCGAGTGCCGTCTTCTTCGGCCAGGCTGCCGACTTGTTGTCCATGTCGAAGAATGAGACCGAACTTATCGAGAGGCATCGGTGCCTGTTCCGGTGGCTTCAGCTCGCCAGTCTCAAGCACCGGCGGGGAATCCAGCGTTGGGGGTGTTGGTGGTTCGGAGGGCAGGTCGAGTTCTTCATTGAAACCAGTTTGGGTGGCTGGATCGGGAATGCCGGCGATGCTGGAGGGCTCCTGCCCAATACCGGCTTCGCGTTGGCCATATCCACCGGCGACCATGTTGAGTACATTTCGATACTCATTCTCAAGCATGGTGGCGTTCGATGGAGTGCTGCTCCCCAATGCCTCCTGGTACCGGTTGGCTACGACGCCAAGGAGATCATTGAGGGTGGCATCGGTCCTGTTTTCCAACCGGGAATCATTGGATTCGTTCGTGATACGCGACGTGTATGCCAGCGAACCCTCTATATCGGGACGATAGGACTGCCCAGCGGGTTCAAAGTTCCTGCCAAGTCGGAAGTCCTCCTGTATACGGGCAGTGTCCAGGGGAGTGAGCCCCATGTCTGCGTGCGAAAGCCCGTACGCGACAGGAGTCACGCCGCTCAAAGGGGATGCGGCATATCGAACAGGGATGTCGGCGGAACTTACTCCGACTCCGATGTAATCCGGATCCGTATTCAGATCACGAAGGTTGTACATGCTTCGGAGAACGCTGCTGCGTCGATCATCACGCAGGAACCTGTTTGGTTGCCCAATGCCGTAGACAACCGGGCGGGTCATATGCGTGTCCATGAGGTTGTCCACGCCTCCTGGAGCGGCTTCCCTGTGCATGCTCTCTCCTGCTTCATAGTGACCAAAGTCCCCGATCCGCTTTCCGACATCGACTCGTGACGAGGAGGGGTTGGATGCGTTGGCATTCCAGAAGAAGGGGTTGTAGTAACCACCTCCGGCGTTCGCTGCCTCCCTTCCCAGTCCGCCACTGCCACCACTTGTGACCAGGCTCGTAGCAAGGCTGCCGATATTCTCCCAGTACCAGGGATTGTTGTAGAGGGAATCGGCATACATGGCCATCTCGTTGTTCGCTCGCTGGAAGTCACTGTTCGAGTTGTATCCGACAGCATTCTGGTATCCACGCCCGGCCAGGGGATTCTGCCCCATCGTGAACCGCCCCTGTTCGGAGCGACTCCGGCTGGTCATTGAATTCCTGGTGCCCCGGGTACTCAGGTTCCCATCGAGGGCGTGTCCATCTCCAAGGGCATCCTGCCCCGGGGCCTGTGAAGCAATGAAGGATGGTATCGAGAGGCAGACAAGGATCAGTTTTGCATGCATCAACATGATCTCCAGGTGTGCGGCATCTGCTTCCATGGTAGCTCAGCCAAAGAGACGGAATCGGCTTGATCCAGTGATTTCGTGCAGTCCCGGCAACAACCCCTGCTTCTGGGAAGTTTGTTGCTGACGGCTATACTGCCGCTCCGTGACCGAAACCCGCTCCATTACGACTCCAATCTACTATGTCAACGCGCATCCGCACATCGGGCATGTCTATACCAGCACCGTCTGTGACGTCTACGCCCGGTTCGAGCGGTTTCTCGGCCGGGATGTCTTCTTCCTCACCGGGACGGATGAGCATGGGCAGAAGGTGGAAACATCGGCTCTTGAGCAGGGCATCGAACCGCGGGAACTGGCAGACAGGAACGCCGCCGTCTTTCGGGAGGTTCTTGACCTCTTTTCCATCTCGAATGACGACTTCATCCGGACAACGGATACCCACCACGAGGAGCAGGTGCAGTCCTTCGTACAGCAGCTCATCGATCGTGACGCGATCTACCTCGGTGAGTTCGAGGGCTGGTACGACAAGGGCCAGGAGGAGTATTACACGGAGACCAAGGCTCGTGAACTCGAGTACAAGTCCCCCGTCAGCGGACAGGATCTCATTCGAGCTACGGAACAGAACTACTATTTCCGACTCAGCTCCTTCCAGGATCGAATCGAGCAGCTGTACAGGGATGAGCCCGGTTTCGTGCGACCCGAGGCACGTCGGAATGAAATGCTCGGCAGGCTGAAGGAAGGGCTCAACGATGTTCCAATCAGTCGAACGAACTTCACATGGGGTATTCCTGTTCCAGGCAATGAAGAGCATGTCATCTATGTCTGGATCGATGCTCTTTTCAACTATGTAACAGCGCTCGGACTCGCTTCTGATGATGAGAGTGGTGAAGACAGGAGTCGATTCTGGCCGGCTGATTACCACGTAGTCGGCAAGGAGATTCTCTGGTTTCACTCGGTGATCTGGCCAGCAATCCTGATGGCGCTGGAACTTCCATTGCCTCGTTGCATCTACGCGCATTCATTCTGGATCAGTGAAGGACAGAAGATGTCCAAATCGCTGGGCAATTTCATCGACCTTGAGTCACTCCAGGGGTATTCCGACAAGTATGGGCAGGATGCACTGCGATGGTACCTGGTTACACAGGGGCCTCTTGGCTCTACGGACGCGGATTTCTCCCGCCAGCACTTTCACGATGTCTACACGACGGACCTTGTGAACACGATCGGCAATTGCACGAGCCGTGTTTCGGCAATGATCGGCAAGTATTTCGGAGGCCTCGTGCCTGCAGATCCCGATGCATCTTCCGATGGATGGGCGGAAGCCGTAACCGTTCTTGTCGAGTCCAGCATCGCATCCATGGAGGACTTCGATCTTGTCGGTTCATGTAACAAGGCAATGGCCATCATCCGTCGAGTTGATGGGTACATCAACGAGAAGGAGCCGTTCAAACTGGCAAAGGATCCGGAGGCGATGCCGGAGGTCGGCGCCATCCTCTACCGGTGTACAGAGGCTCTTCGAATAGCCTCCTGTCTCCTTGCGGCAGTCATTCCGGAACGCATGGAGGCACTCTGGTCTGCCTGGAATCTCGAGATCGATCCATTGCGAGGCGATCTCATGACGAGCACCACCTGGGGCGGGCTTGCCGCAGGGATGAAGGTCGAGAAGGTTGCCCTCTTCCCACGGCTTGAACAGGACACTTCCGCGGACTGATTCAGGCTGTCAGATCGACGCGCCTCAGAACAGGCGTTTCCACCCGTTGGACTTCGTTTTCACGCTGTCTCGATGTCTTCCGCGAGTTACCAACCAGTTTCTGGCTGGCCTCTGCCAGGTCAACATGGTCGATGCCTTCCTGGGCGAGATTGACACTCCGTTCGGATTCCCCGGCTCTTGAATCTGCCCGGGCCTTCTTGCGAAATGCGAAGATCCTGGCATGTGCTGCCTGGATCAACGATGAGGTCATGGATGCGGGAAGCAGGCTCATGTGAGTTGTATCGACAATCCGACACCAGGAAGTCGAACTGAACAGGTAATCAACTCACCCCTTCCCGGGCAGCAGGGCAATGATCGTCTTCCCGCCTTTTACCTTGTCTCCGACCTCAACCCCCACCTGTACATCTTCGGGCCTGGGAAGGATGAGTTCAGTTGTAGAACCAAACTTGATCATGCCCCACTTCCGCCCCTGGATGAGCCGGTCACCCTTGACCAGTGGACAGACGATGCAACGGGCGATCATTCCTGAAACCTGTCGCATGCCGAAGAATTCACCACTGGGGAACTTGAGAAGGATGACATTCGACTCGTTGACCCTGGCGGATTCCGGCGTCTGTGCATTGAGAAACATGCCCTTCCTGTAGATCGTCCCCGTCACGGTTGCATCGCACGGCGCGCGATTGATGTGGACATTCAGCACGCTGAGGAAGATTCGGAGAATCACAGCGGCATTTCCATCGGTCGCCTCATGGCTGTCTACGTATTCGATGGCGGAGACGACACCATCCGCGGGGGACAACATGCTTCCCGGAGCAAGGTTCTTTGGTATCCGGCGAATGGGATCCCGGAAAAAGGCCGCGATGACAAACCAGCCCAGTGCTACCGGCCCGGCAAGGATCCAGCCGGGAAAGGGGAGCCAATCGCCAGCCAGGAACAGTGGCACCAGGAGGAGTGCCACGATCGTGGCGATTCCCCATTCTCGTATTCCATATTTCGTCAGAGGCATGCTGCCCTCGCCTGCGGTCTTATTCGGAGGCGCGGCCGATGAACATGCCTGCAAGGATGGCAAGGATGGCGACACCAGCCAGGCCACCAGTCCACATCCAGAGTCCTTCGGCAATAGTGATTGCCAGGGCTGAGGTTGTTCCACTGACCTGAACGGTGAGGATGATCAACAGCACCACGAGTGCGACAATGCCGCCGATGGCAGCTCCTACGCCGAGGCCTGAACCAGCGCCATCGTAGGATTCCTGCATCATGAAGGACCCGGCGGCAGAGGGCATTGCCCGACCTGTCGACGGAGCTGAGGCACCTGCAACAGCGGTATCGTCCGGAGCAGAGGCTTCAAAGAGCCCGGATGCGTTCGCTGGAATTTCAAACTGATCATCGTCACTTGTATAGACCTCTTCAAGGAGTTCGGCCCCGAGTGAAGTGTCATCGGATTCCCTGGTCAAGTCGAGGAGGCCCGATCCTGAACCGACTGTTTCAAGTGTCAGGTCATCGTCGACACCATCGCCAACGCGAGTCTCGGCAGCATCGTCCTCTCCGCCAGCCATGTCCGCTCCCGTATCGAAAGCCGACAGTCCGGCAGCGCTGCCCGTGTCGCCAAGGTCTATGCCGCTTCCGCCAGTCAAGCCAAGTTCACTGGAGGCGGCCCCAAGTTCCGGTTCACCTGGTGCATGTGGCGTGGAAGGAGTTGGCACGGGAGTTCCGGCACTGCCATCACCTGCATTGGAAAGGCCGATTTCACTCTCGACTCCACCGGAGAGGTCCATGCCACTTCCATCAAATCCAGACGCACCGGAGAGGTCGACAATGACATCTCCCGACTCCTCATCGACACCGGCAAGCAGGTTGATCTGTTCCACTCGGAATACGAGTTCCTCCTTGTCACGGAACTCCTGGAGTTGCCCGCTGCTGACCATCTCCCGGACTTCATCCTCGGTCTTGCCGAGTTTTTCACAGACTTCCTGGAGGGTGTAGAACATCTTGTCCATGCGGGGGCTCCGTTGTTCGATGCGTGTGGCGAAGGGAGGTCAAGTCGCCTTGTTCAGTCGCTCACACGACGTGTCGTGGAACACTTCACGGTACCCAATTCAAGCAGGCCGGGCAAGCAAACCTGCCCTTTTGCACATTGAGATCCTCCCTTCAGCATCCCTGGCCATCCCTCAAGGCCAGGCATGGGCATTCTCCATGGCAGCAGCGAGAGGCCGTCTCGAGCCCTCCTGCGGGGCCAGGGGCCTCCCTGCGACGTCCTCCTCAATCCCGGGAGGAGTTGGTTGGACGAACGAGGTAGAACGTACCAGCCCCGAGCAGCCCCATGGGTACGAGTATGCCGAGTCCGAATGCCAGCCACGGTGCGTGTTCAAGCCACGGGGCTGCATAGAGACCGGTGGTCTCGGCCCCGCTTCCACCATCAGAAGTCGAGATCGTCATGACTGGGGATGCAGATCGCTCAGTACCCCAG
>JAYZBD010000008.1:0-4786 GCA_036339395.1 Planctomycetota bacterium
AGCCCCCTTGTAATGAACATTCGGACTGGTGCCTTGCTCCGGTCGACGGACCTTCGTGGGATTGTCACGAACCAGCAGGGAGACCTTCGAGTGTGGGTCGTGGAAATCACCGGCAATAATGGCATTGGTCGGGCAGACGACGGCGCAGGCAGGCTCCAGGTTCTGCTCGACACGATGGGCGCAGAAGTGGCATTTCTCGACCGCGCCGAGGTCCTCGTTGAGGTAGATCGCGTCATACGGGCAGGCCTGCATGCAGGCACGGCAGCCGATGCAGGCATCTCGATCGATGTCGACGATGCCATCCTCTCGTTTTTCGAGGGCATTGACGGGGCAGATCGTCACGCACGGGGCATCCGTGCAGTGGTTGCACCGCTGCACGAGAAAATGCCGCTTGATCGCCGGGAAGGCCCCCTCCTCGACATACTTCACGGATGTCCGGAAATTGCCCACGGGCACGTCGTTCTCAGACTTGCAGGCAACGGTACAGGCGTGGCAGCCGATGCAGTTGTCGTGGTCGATGACGAACCCGTATTGCATTGGGTGTGAGTGTACCCCCTTTGGGGGAGGTTGAATGCAACACCGCCCACCCCGGAAGGTGGGCGGTGATCATTCCAAGTGCAGTGAGGCTCAGCTCTTCTCGGCGATCTTCTCGTTGATCGTCTGGAGCATGAACTCGAAGAGGGGCAGTTCAGCCGGTGGGACATTCGTCCTCTGTGCCTCGAGCAGGGATTTCATCATCCCAAGTTGATCAAGGGGGATCGTGTCCACCTGCTGGAGGAACTGCTGGACCTGGGCCTGCTGTTCAGGCGTGAGATCCGCCAGTGAAACTGCGGCTCCCGGGGTTGCTGCAGGAACATCCGCAGGCGCTTCCGAGGGTTCCCAGAGGGCCACGCCCTCGACCTGGAGGCTGCCAAGGTCACGGACCTGTGCCGTGGACGCCTCGACTTCACTGCCGACCGCCTCGGCTCGACCTCCAAGATGCTCCGAAAGGAACTGCTCCGTCACGGCCATGAATGCCAGCCTGTTCTCGGGCTTGGCAAATCCATGTCCCTCGTCCGGGAAGACGACGTATGTCACCGGGATCGAACGCTCGTTCATCGCTGAGACGATCTGATCGCTTTCGGCGACCTTGACCCGCGGGTCGTTGGCCCCCTGGCCAATGAGCAGTGGCTTCTGGATGTTGCTCACGTGCGTCAGGGGGGAGATGCTGTCAAGCCACTCGGTTTCATCCACTCCACCGACACGTTCCGTGAACATGATCTTGATCGGCTCCCAGTACATCGGGATCGTCGACAGGAGCGTACCGATATGTGAAGGGCCGACGATGTCTACACCGCAGGTCCACAACTCCGGATCACGAGTCATGCCGGCAAGGGTTGCATACCCGCCATAGCTGCCACCCATGATGGCAAGCTTGTCCTTGTCGGCGATGCCTTCTTCGATGGCCCAGGCTGCTGCATCATTCACATCATCCTGCATAGCGTGGTACCACTGGCGATTCCCGGCGTTGAGAAACTCCTTGCCGAATCCCGTCGAACCCCTGAAGTTGGGTGAGAGAACGGCGTAGCCACGATTAGCCAGCCACTGGTGGATGGGGTTGTAGCCCCAGCTGTCTCGAGCCCAGGGGCCACCATGCACGAGCACGACCGTCGGCCAGGGGCCTTCGCCCTTGGGAGTCGTGACGTAACTTGGAAGCACCAGGCCGTCTCGAGCGATGATCTCAACAGGACGGGTCTTGACCAGTTCATACTGCTCAAGATCAGGCCGATTGGAGAAGAGGTAGGTACCTGTCCTGGTCTCGGTGTCGTACAGCCAGTAGTTGACTGGACCATTGTCTCGCTCAAAGGCAACGACCATGGTCGACTCGTCGAGCGTCCAGTCCGTGATGGCAGGGTCTCCTGCATCGAGTGCCTTGATCGCATCGATGTGAACCTGCAACTCCGGGTCGAGGACATGCCATTCGTTCCGGAGGTAGTTGACGGATACGGCTCGTGGCTCGTGGGTATCCATGTCCGAATAGATTCCACCGACATCGGCCTTGTCGCTTTCGAAGATGATGGTGGCCTGCTCGGCCCCGCCCTTGCGTGCAGGCATGGATACCAGGGCCGAAGTGTCCCGGCCAGTTGCATCCTTTGCATACATGATGGTGCCGTCCTTGGAGAATCCCAGGGGCATGGTGTTCATCGAGTCCTGCATCGGGACATTCAGGAACTCGTACCATTCGCCATCAGCCGAGTTTCGAAGTTCAAAAAGCGTTCCTCCATCCTCGGTCATCCGTGCACGACCTCGAATCGTCCAGTCGTCATCGGGCATCATGCCGACGTAGCCATCGTCGTTGGCGAAGATCATCTCGGACTCACCGGTCCGGGTATTGACCTTGTACATGTCCATGTTCCGGGGGTCGCGCTGGTTCATCTGGATGAGGATGTCATCGGGACGATCCTTGTGCTGTCCGGCGATCCCAGCCTTGACACCATCGAAGGGCGTCAGGTCAGTCGTCTCCTTCGTCTGAAGATCAACGGCGTACACGTGCGTATTTTCATCACCATTCTTGTCCAGGCTGTAGAGAATCTGTTCACCATTGACTGCCCAGGCATATCCCATGATGGGACGATCAGTCGAGCTGGTCACCACGCTTGCTTCACCGCCGGCAGTGGGCCGAATCCAGACATTGAGTACATCCTCATGTGGTGCGAGGTAGCTGATGGTCGTGCCATCCGGGCTGATCTGGAGACCAGCACGCTCTGGATTCCCGAACAAGGTGTCACGGGGAATCAGGGGTGTTGTACTCGGGGAAGCCGCCTGGTTGCCAAGTGCAAATGAAGTCATTCCTACCAGGGCGATGAGCGATGTTGTTGAGACGACTGGATGCATTGAGCTGTCCTTATCAGTGGAATCCGGGCGGTATTGCCCTTGCTGAACAGGGGGATTGTGTTCCTGAGGCTCAAATGAGCCGGATTCGGGATTCTACGCCAAACTGGTTGCACATGTTCAGTTGTACCCATGTACGCCACTGGGTAAAAACAGTCCCTGGAAGGCCCAAGACTCGACTTTTGACTGATCATGCACCGGCTATCCACCGGGTTTCCACCAAGCTGTCCACAATTCAGCCATACCTTGCCATGACCTGCTGAACACCTAGGATGCCTCCGTCGACATTTGGACGTGTGAAAGCACGAAAGAATGAAGACAGCCGGAGGGGAACTCGAAGCGGAGCAATCCAAATCGAATGAACTCACGGCAAACGGAAGCCCCGGCCTGGAAACAGTCCGGGGTTTCCACTTTTTTGCAGCAACTCGAACTCGCGGTATGTTGCGTGTCGAGATCTCATGAGCACGCTCCTGATTGCCATCCTGTCCGGTGTTGGTTTCATCATCGCCTACCACACCTACGGGCGATGGCTGGGCAATCGCATCTTCAACCTCGCTGCAGGACGGGCCTGCCCCTCCCAGCGCCTCAAGGATGATGTCGACTACGTGCCGACACGGCGAGGCATCGTCTTCGGACATCACTTCACGTCCATTGCAGGAACCGGCCCGATCGTCGGACCTGCCATCGGGGTGCTCTGGGGATGGCTGCCTGCGCTCCTGTGGGTCGTCTTCGGATCAATCTTCATCGGCGCGGTCCACGATTTCGGAAGCCTCCTGGTAAGTCTTCGAAACAACGGACAGACGATCGGCGATGTTGCCGGCAGGCTGTTGAATCGCCGGGTTCGCCTGCTCTTCATGATCGTGCTCTTCATCGGGCTCACGATCGTCCTTGCCATCTTCGGGCTCGTCATCGCCGCGGTGTTCAGGATGTTCCCGGCGGCGATCTTTCCCTGCCTCATACAGATTCCACTTGCTGTCACCATCGGTCTCTGGCTGCAGCGACGTGGAGCATCCCTCCTGCTCCCCTCATTGATCGCACTGCTCCTGATGCTCCTGAGCATCGTCTACGGAGACGTCGGGCTGCTTGGGAGTTTCAACGCGTCCCTCGCCGCCCTTCCATACATCGCCTGGGTCGCCCTGCTGCTGGCCTATGCCTACGTCGCCTCGGTGCTGCCCGTCTGGGTGCTTCTGCAACCTCGCGACTACATCAATGCGCTGCAGCTGATCGGGTCCCTCGGGCTGATCGTGATCGGGCTCTGCTGGGCCGCGTTCGCCGGCGGTGCACCCGTTGGTGAAGAAGCAACTCGACCAGCCCTGGACATCGTGGCGCCCATGTTCCATTGGGACCCCGCTGGTGCACCCCTCATGGTCCCCTTCCTCTTCATCACGATTGCATGTGGCGCCATCAGCGGCTTCCACTGCCTCGTCTCCAGTGGCACAACCAGCAAGCAGTTGGCCAGTGAAAGCGATGCACGCTTCGTCAGTTATGGAAGCATGCTCACCGAGGGGTTCCTGGCCGTCCTGGTCATCCTGGCCTGCACCGCCGGGCTTGGGCTGGGCATCATGGGCGCAGATGGAACGACCCTTGTCGGAGACGCAGCCTGGGCTCATCGCTAGGGCTCATGGGATGCCATGGATCAGGGCCTTGCCCCGAAGGTCGGGGCCTTCGTCGACGGTTCGGCCAACTTCATCGCGTCCCTGGGCATCCCTGCCGGCATCGCCGTAGCCCTGATGGGCGTCTTCGTCGCCTCATTCGCCGGCACGACGCTCGATACCGCCTGTCGACTGCAGCGCTACGTCGTCCAGGAACTGGCTTCGACCAGCGGCTCTGTCTTCAGGCCACTTCGTTTCCTGCAGAACCCGCACGCCGCAGCCGGCCTCTCGGTCGTGCTGGCCGCTGCCCTGGCCGCGATCCC
>JAYZBD010000009.1:0-13680 GCA_036339395.1 Planctomycetota bacterium
ATGCATCGGATCGCAAACGACAACGAGATCATGGCAATGGCGGTATCCGGGATTTCGTACAGGGTCATCCTCGGCCCGGTACTGGCCTTTGGAGTCGTACTGACCCTCGTCATGATCATTCTCACGCAGTCGGTCATACCGCAGTTCTATGGATTGATGGGCAAGACCCTCGCTGGGGACGTGACACACATGATTGCGAATTCCGTAGAGAAGGGTGTTCCCTTCCACTTCGGTGATATGCAGATCTTCGCAGAGCAGGTGAAAATTGACGATTCAACATCAATCGAGTCAGGTGCAGATGAACGAATTGTGCTCAGGAAGATGGTTGCTGCAGAGCTTGATAAAAGTGGCAAGGCCGTTACAGATGTTACAGCAGCTGTTGCGATCATCGACATCTATCGAAATGATGATGATGTCCAGTTGAAGATCGTCATGAACGATGCAGTCTCCTGGGATGAGGCTTCGAAGGAACTTCGTGGATTTCCCAGGCTGGAACCGACACGTGCCCTGACGATTCCAAATCCAAACCAGGGTGAGACGGGATCGATGACGTTCAGTGAGTTGCTTGAGGTCAGGGACAAGCCGAAGGAGAACTACCCGCAACTGAAAGTCATACACGACAGGATTGTCAACTTGTATGGTGAACAGTTGCTGTCGCGAGAACTTGGTCGCTTGGTTGAGGATGGCCAGGTGATCGAGTTTGAACAGATTGAGCTTGATCGTGTCTACTCCGTCAAGGCAGACCGAGTTGAGAACGGTGTCTTTACTGCAAATGAAGGCAGCCAGGTCGTAGTCATCCAAACCAATAAGGGCAAGCCATCTCGAAGATACGACGCAGCATGGGCAAAGCTTGTTGAACATCCGGCGGGAGTAATGTCACAGAAAGCCGGGGAATCAGAAGCAATCGAAGACAGGCGTTTCAACCTGGAGTTGTATGACCTGAAGGTTGAGAGTCTCGACTCGGAAGTGTCAGATGAATTTCCGGATCGAATACGAACAAACCAGAGAGAGAGCATCGTCCTGAATACGATCAAGGTGCCTCCTGGGGCCATCCCGGAAACCGATCATCTCAGTGCGTTGTCGATTGATGAACTTGCCGCCGAGATCTCGTCCATTGAGTCCAAAATCTTGCTTACATCCTCCAGTGAGCAGTTGAAAAAGTTAAGTCGTGAATCTGCCTCTTCATATGAGTTGAATGGGCAGCTCGCTTTGTTGCTCAGGAAAAGGGTGGGGCTTGATAACCAGGTCACGAGTCGGATCAATCGCCGCTTTGCACTGTCTCTGACAACACTGCTTCTGCTTCTCCTCGGATCGATCCTCGCAGTGTTGTTGAAGCGGAGCATGCCCTTGACGGTGTACATGTGGGCGTTTCTTCCTGCCCTGCTTGACCTGGTCCTGATTTCAAGTGGGAGCAGCATGATTCGATCCGGGACGATCTGGATGGGATTGTTGATAATGTGGTCCGGCAACCTGTTTCTACTCCTGCTGATCGCCCTGGCTTACAGAAGACTTGCAAGACACTGATGGAGCTCAGATAGACCGTGCGCATCCTGGACCGACACATGATGATCAGAATGGTGACGAATTTCGTCCTCCTGTTCATGTTTCTCTACCTCTTTGCAGCGACGATCGACATCATCCTGAATCTCGATCGATTCGATGAAATAGCTCGAAGTCAACTGGGTGAAGATGCCGGCATAATTCCTCGCATTGCTACTTCGCTTGCACTTGCCTTCAATTTTCATGGTCCCCAGATCTTCCAGTTCTACGCGTACCTTCACGGGCTTGTGGCGATAGGTGCCCTGGGATTCACCGTTTCGCAGATGAGTCGGAATCGTGAACTTGTTGCAATGCTTGCTAGTGGCATCAGCCTGCACCGTGCTTCGCTTCCCTTGCTCTGGGTCGTGTGCGGTCTGGGACTGGTTCAATTGGTGAACCAGGAGTACATCCTGCCTCGAATGGCACCGCTCCTCCTTCGTGGCCATGAGCAGATCGGCCAAGAAGGCACCGCATCATTTCCCGTGGCGTTTACCCTGGATTCCAATGGGGCGCTTCTCCAATCGCCATCATTTGACCCCGTGAATGAGATTCTTGATCAACCCTCGATCATCATCAGGGATGATCTTGGTCGCACGGTTCAACGCATGCGGGCAACAAACGCAACATGGGATGAGACAACAAACTCCTGGGTGTTCACCGAGGGCAGAGTCGTGCATATCCAGCACGATCAGGAGTCACAATCAGTAGCGTCCAGGCCGACCGAGATCTCTTCATTTGTCACGGACTTGAGCCCTGACCTCCTGACAGTGAGGAGATTCAGCCAGTACACCTCGATGCTCAGCTCGGCCCAGATCAATGAAATCCTGGAGTCGACGAGTATGCATGAAGCGGGAGTCTTGATACGAAGCAGCTATTCGCGGTGGTCGGTCTTCTTCGTCAATATCCTGATCGTACTGATTGCACTCCCGTTCTTCATGCATAGGGAACCGTCCCGGATCCTGTCTCACACGATCATGTGCACGGTCTTGGTCGTGCCCCTGTACCTGATGGTCGCGATGTTCATGCTCGTTCCGCTTCCAGGCATATCACCCATTCTTGGCGCATTTCTGCCGGTCATCGTACTTCTGCCGGTGGCCATGGCACGATTTGGTTGGATCAGGACCTGATCCAGTCATTCACTCAGCGAGCAGATTCATCGATCTCCCAGGCATTTCGCAACGTCGGGTCGAGAACTCGAAGTTTCGGACGAGGCCCCAGTTTTCCAGCCAGTTCCGCCATCTTCATCCGTTCCTGTGCGAGCCGGGCAATCCGAACAAGCTCGGGCCTGTTCGATTCGAATGAAGAACCGTCTTCCGGGATGATCTCCTCGACCCGTGCAATGGCGAAACGGTCATCCATGAAGATGACCGGGGAAATGTCACCGGGTTGCAGTTCTGCAAGAGCTGTCCTGATGCCCTGGGGCCATGCTGGATCCTCGAGGCTGATCGGTTCGAGGAGACCACCTCGATCTCGACTCGCATCGATTGATCTCCTTGCAGCCATAGTGGAGAAGTCGACACCGTCGTTGAGATCCAGTCGTACTTCCTCCGACTCCTGGAGGGTAGAAAGGACGATCAGTCGAATGATGAACCGTTGACCGTGCTCAAGCCGGTGCATTCTTCTCAGGAGTGGTTCACTGAGTTCAATATCATCCTGTACGAGTGCGCGAAGTGCTGCATTCCTCCACAGGAGAGCCTTGAACCTGCTCGGTCCAAGCCCCTCGTTGTTCCGAAGTTCCTCCAGCAGTTTACGAGCAGTATTCTCGTCATCTGACAGGCGTTCGAGAAGGAGGTTCTCCTCGTTTTTCGTCGCCATGTCATCAATCTGGATCGAAGCTTCTTCAAGTGCACTGCGAAGCGATGATTCCAATCGAAGCTCACGCAGGATCTCGGCTCCGGCTTGCTCGATCAGGCGATCCTGCAATGTCTCGATTGTGATCGACTCCTGCTCGATCAGGGCTATTGGTTTGCTGCTGCTACGAGGGCGGCGTGCCTGTCCTGCATCCGACGGCCAGGTACGTTCCTGGTCTTGATTGCTGGTGGTCGTGGGTACCCGGGTTGAATTACTCGATGAACAACCCGTATTCAGGCTGGTGGCAGCAAGCAGGAGGGAGGTACAGGTGATGCACTGGAATAGGTGAACAGGGCCTGGCATGGCACGACAGGGGACCGCGCCAATCGGTTCCTGTCAAGATCCAGCAGATTTCGGCATGGGATGTGCTCCTGTTCAGGCAGAGAGCAGCCATGGACAGGAGGTCCTCAGTGCAGCAGCAGTTTCAAGGGTTCGTGGGAGTACCCGGCGAAGTCATTCTTGCGCCCGGCGCAAGAATGACCACGGCAATTGACGCTGTTGAGGCAGGACTGCTTCCAGGAGCTCCATCATTCAACAACGTCGCATCGAGGTGCTCGGCCCATCACGGTGACCTGGACAGGAGGTCCACCCGGTTACGCAACGTGCGTACGGGGTATCCCCCAGGATGTGGGAGGCCGATTTTCAATGGAGCGTTCGAATGAACGTACAAACAACTCGCTTTGGTATCGTCGAGGTCAATGATGACCGAGTGCTCAACTTCGATTCCGGCATGCTCGGTTTCTCAAGTTACACATCCTTTGTCCTGCTGCAACCGGATGAAGACGGCATCTTCTTCTGGTTGCAGTCGATCGAGGCGCCTGAACTGGCCTTCGTGGTGACGGATCCCCAGATCTGGGTGCCCGAGTACGAGGCGACGATCCGAACGGAGCAGATGGAGTCACTTGAACTGGAACGAATCGATGACGCCCAGGTCTTCGTCATCGTGAACAAGTATGACAACACCCTGACTGCGAATCTGCAGGGGCCGTTGATCCTGAACCTCAGGAACCAGGAAGCAATGCAGCTCGTGCTTGCTGAAAAGCGATGGACAACGCGTCACGAGATAGCCCAACTCACTGATGAACGTTCAGCCGCTTCGGCCTGATGAAAGCGTGAACCACCTTCGCGTATGCGTAGTTGTACGCGGCGGGGCGCATGAGGCGCCCCTGAACCTGGAAGGAGCCAGCCCATGCTCGTACTGTCACGACATCGAGACGAGACGATCATGATCGGTGATGACACGGAACTGACGATCATCGACATCAGGGGAGACAAGGTGAGAATCGGCATCAAGGCGCCGGCGCACGTGCCGGTGCATCGAAAGGAAGTCTACGACGCCATCAAGCGTGAAAATGAACAGGCAATGTCCCTTGCGGATCCTTCGATTTCACAGTGTCGACCAGGAGCGAATCGAGGGAGCCGTGCCAATGATCTCCCGGCAGAAAAACTGCCACCTCGGAACGATGCCGGCTGAATACGCTTTGAAGATCGGTCTCCAGGGCATGGAGCACCCTGCAGGTTGCCCGGAGCAGTGTTCTTCTCGGACCAGGACAGGCCGACTGGACTTGGAAACACATCCGAGACGATAGCAGCGGTACACGAGTTTCAAAGGAACCAGGGCGAGAACAATCTTCCCCATGAATCCGGATCGCGGCGACCACTGGGAGGTCGCCGCGGTCCATTTTCACTTGGTGCGCGATTTCATTTCCAGGAGGATTCCAACCAGGACCAGGACGACACCGGCAAGGAGAAGACCTCCCAGGAATGAAGCGAGGGAGTTGATGACCCAGCTTGCTTCCATCCAATCCGTGTCCGTCTCCCCAAGCAGCATTATGTTCGTAAAGAGGAGTTGGATCGCGAGCGCGATCACGTAGAGAGGTACAAGGATCGGGAGGATTCCGATGATGAACCTGTTGAATCCGTCATACCAGCTCATGGGAATCTCCTTGTGAAGTTCATATGCGTATGGTGGGCAAGTGCCTCAGTGACCACAGCCACCATGTCCGCAGGCACATCCAGGCCCCATGGGCGACGTTGACCCGGTTCGTTTCGCCGTATCAACCTGGAAGGTGCTCTGGGTCCGCTTGAAGAGGCGACCCGTTCCTTCAGGATCCTCGACGGGATCATCTGCCGCAGACATCGTGCGAAGCAGTGTCAGGCTGCTGCCATCGTCGTCGCAGGTGTACTCGTAGAGAGGCATGCGTCGATGATATCAGCCAGGTCAACCGAGCAGTTCATCAACACGAGTAATCCACTGGTCATAGCCTTCACGGCCCATCAGTCCGAAGGTGGCCTGCTTCCCGGTATCCACCGCGGGTTGATCATATGGATCGATTCCAAGCATGTCGCCGGCCATGGCAGTGGCAACCTGCCAGAGCCAGATGAACTGCCCGATGGAAGGTGCATCAAGTCCGGGAAGTGAAATCGTGTAATGCGGTCGTTGCGATGTCGCCAGCGCGTACTCCGTTGCTCGCTGCTCAGCGCGCATGAGTTGCCCGAGATCACTCCGCTCAAGGTATTTCAGGGATTCCACTCCGAAGCGAGGAGGTATCTTCACGGTGTTCTCGTGCTCATCGAGTGTCACGAAGCCGACGACCTTGTCATCAGGGCCATCCCTGTAGAGTTGAACCTGGCTGTGCTGGTCCGTTGCCCCGAGCGACCTGATCGGTGTTGGTCCCATGTGCACGGGGTCACCTTTGCCCTGCCTGAGTTTGCCCAGGGATTCAGCCCAGAGTTGCCTGTACCAGTCTGCCAGCATTGCAAGTCGGTTCGAATAGGGCATCAGGACGTGGTTGTGACGCCCCCTCCTGGTCTGCTCAAGAAGCATCCAGGCCAGCCTGGCTGCAGGGTTTGCTGCTTCATCGGTGGCTCGAGAGGCTGAGTCCATTGCTGCGGCACCATCGAGCAGCCCGCCGATGTCAATGCCGCTCAGTGCTGCCGGGAAGAGCCCCACGGGTGACAGGACGCTGAAGCGACCGCCGACGCCATCTGGAATGGGAAGCGTGTCCCACCCACGCTCATTGCAGAGCGTCCTGAGTGTTCCTCTCCGGGCATCCGTAGTGGCCACGATCCGTCCCATTTCAGTACCAGCCGACTTCAGCATGGAGTGCACGATCAACAACTGTGCAGCAGTTTCGGCGGTCTCTCCGGACTTGCTGATTACGTTGAACAGGGTGTGCTCGAGCCCGGGATCGAGCCTGCGGACTTCCTGGAGGACCGGGCCGACGAAATCCGGATCAATATTGTCCAGGACGAAGAGTCGCGGTCCACCCCGCTCCTCATCGGGGAGCAGGTTCCAGGTGAGCGGTCGGAGGGCGGCATGGAGCGCTATCGTGCCCAGTGCACTTCCCCCGATTCCGAGGACCACGATCGTCTTTACGTCCCTGTGCTTGTGCACCAGGTTGGAGACTGCTTCAAGGTGCGTGCTGCGCATCGGGTCAAGGGGAAGGTTACGCCAGCCAGCCATGCCTTGACCTGCTGTTGCGTTTACACGCTCGATTGTTCCGGCAACCGTATTCCGGCTGGATTCAAGTTCGGCTGGCGAAACACCAGCAACTCCGAGGCGTTCCTCAGTGCAACCTGCAAGGTCGAGTCGAATCTGGTCCATGCTCGAAGTCTAGCCCACGGCCTTCAAAGCGGCATCAAGATCGGCCTGGAGATCCTCAATGTCCTCGATGCCGACCGAGATACGTACGAGGGAATCACTGATTCCAAGTAGTTCTCGGTCCTTCTGTTCCATCGAGGCATGGGTCATGATGGCCGGATGATTCACCAGTGATTCAACACCACCAAGTGATTCAGCAAGGGTGAAGATGGAGAGGGTTTCGAGAAATCGCCGCGTTCCAGCCAGGTCGGTGTCGAGGACGATCGTGATCATTCCTCCGCCGGCAGGGGACCCATCCAATTTCATCTGTTGCTGGGCAAGTTCGTGCTGTGGGTGGCTGGACAGTCCCGGGTAGATCACCTGGCCGACACGGTCATGCTGCTCGAGTTGTTCTGCGATCGCCTGGGCTGCCTTGCAGTGTTGCCGCATCCGCACGGCGAGCGTCTTCATGCCGCGAAGCATCAAGTAGGAATCAAACGGCCCGAGCACGGATCCGATGGAGTTCTGGTGAAAACGAACCCGCTCAGCCAGTGCCGGGTTGCCTGCTACAAGGAAGCCGCCGACGCAATCACTGTGTCCTCCGAGGTACTTCGTCCCCGAGTGCATCACCAGGTCGAAGCCCACATCAAGCGGCTTCTGGAGCATTGGCGAGCAGAAGGTGTTGTCGCAGGCCGAGAGAATCCCTCGTGCTCGTGCCTCTGTTGCAATCACCTCCAGGTTCGCGAGTTTCAACATCGGGTTCGTTGGAGTTTCAACCCAGACCAGCCGAGTCCTGTCGGTCAAGGCATCCTGGAGTGCATCGGGATCAGCAGGATCGACAAATGTGAACTTGAGATCCTGGGACCTCATCTTCACCTGCCTGAACAGTCGGTGTGTACCTCCGTAGAGGTCGTCCATGGCCACGACATGATCGCCGGATTCAAGCATGTCCAGTACGGTTGAGATGGCGGCAAGTCCGCTGGCAAATCCAAATCCCCCGCACGATGGATCTTCATCTTCGCGAACCGGGGTGCCTTCGAGCACTGCTATGCAACGTTCGGCTGCATAGCGTGTGGGATTGTGGCTTCGCGTGTATTCGTAGCCCTTGTGCTCTCCAGGTGATGACTGGGCATAGGTCGATGCAAGGTAGACAGGCGGCATGACAGCTCCCGTCAAGGGGCAAGGCTCTTGTCCACCATGGACGGCCTGGGTTCCTGGGCGATGGGATGCGTGGTTCATGGTGACCTGCTTCAGGAGGGCAGTTGCTTGCGAAGATAATTGATGAGATCCATACGGGTTATCAGTCCCAGGAACTTGCCGCCATCGATCACGATCGCGACCTTGTCTGAGTTGAAGATAGGGAGCAGTTCATGAATGTCCGTCTCCGGCGAAACCGTCTGCAGTTTTCGTGTCATCACCTCTGCAATCGGCGTATTGAAGGCATCCGTATCCTCCGCAACTGCAAGGAGAACATCGGATTCGTCAATGATGCCGCAGACGGTTGCATTGTCATCGATCACGGCTACCTGGCTGACGTCATAGAGTCGCATGAGTTTGAACGCCTGCAGGAGTGGCAGCGAGGGATTGACAGTCCAGTCCTCACCCCGAACATGGCGGCGAGCTATCAGGTCCCGAAGGTTCCCATGGCTGGGCCGATCAATGAAACCCTGGTCCAGCATCCAGAAATCATTGAACATCTTGTCGAGGTACTTTGCGCCGTTGTCGCAGACGAAAGTCACGACAGTCTTCGGTTCAGTCTGCTTTCGACACCATTCAAGAGATGCAGCAAGGAGCGTTCCGGTCGATGATCCGGCGAGGACCCCGTGTGCCTTCAGGAGTTCACGGGCTGCCATGAAGGCCTCCCGGTCATCGATGGGGATTGCCTCGTCGATGCCTTCCAGGTCGAGAATGTCAGGAACGAAATCCTCACCGATACCCTCGACCAGCCACAGACCGGGCTGTACAGTCCGCCCCTCGTTGACCAGTGGTGCCAGTACCGAACCGGCTGGATCGGCCAGGATGATCTGGATGTCGCTTTTCTGTTCGCGAAGATATTTCGACAGCCCGCTGATCGTTCCACCAGATCCAACCCCACAGACAACCGCATCGACCTCGCCACCTGTCTGTTCCCAGATTTCAAAGGCCGTCGTTTCCTTGTGAGCTTGTACATTCGCCTCGTTCGAGAACTGGTTGATGAAGAAGCCCCCGCATTCGGCTGCATATCGCCTGGCCACATCCTGGTAGTAGTCGGGATGCCCCTTCTCCACATCTGAACGGGCCATGATGACTTCTGCCCCCATGGCTCGAAGGTGAGATATCTTTCCTTCACTCATCTTGTCGGGGACAACGACAGAGACCTTGTAGCCACGCTGTGTCCCTACAAGTGCAAGAGCAATTCCCGTGTTTCCAGCGGTTGCTTCCACGATGTGGCCACCAGGAGCAAGTTGTCCTCCCTGTTCCGCTGCATTGATCATCGAGATGGCGATTCGATCCTTGATCGAGTTGCCCGGATTGAGACATTCAAGCTTTGCAAGGAGCCGGCACGGCCCTGCGTCCAGCCGGTTGAGTTCGAGCATGGGGGTATTTCCCACCATGTCGAGGATGTCCGTATAGATCGGGGCCATGGCCCTCGGGGGCGTGGTGGGGGGTGTGGATGTGGGCTCCATCGCCCCGATTCTATCCTGCCTCCTGCTTCAACGCGATGGCAGGCGAAACCATCATCGACCAAAAAGAACAGTCGCCTTCTCCTGGGGAGAAGGCGACTGGGTCAAATCGTGCAGTGGGCAGGAAATGCCCAGGGTACTTATTCGGCGATCACATCCCGACCATGGGTGAGTCCACCCGAGGTATGGGTGTGGCCAGACCAGTTGCCCCAGTCCGTACGGCACTCGACGAAGAAGCCATTTTCGCCATCACCAGCAACGCCACGGTGCCAGAGGCCCTTGTAGCCGGCCAGTGCCCCGGTGGAATCATTGCCGTCTGCCACGACGTAGTCGTGCTTCTCGGCCAACTGGCACTCGATCATGTCGACATGGCCGTCGACGAAGACAGCCACGGGAGCAGATCGCCATGAAGCGTTGAAGTAGTTGGGATAGCAACCCTGGTAGGACCATGAATTTCCGGCGTCATGGTAGTCGTATTCCGAATCAGCCCAACGAGGTCCACATTCCCCGGTCGTGAGGTTCTGCAGCCAATGTGTTTCCATCAACGCAGTCTTCAGGCTTGAGTACTTGGACTGTCCGCCCGTGGCAGGTCGGAAACCACCAGCGATCGCCATTGGATCGGTGAAGGCTTCAGTTGGATCTTCGTCTTCCCTGGGGTTGCGGTAGCAGTGTGGATTCACCATGTTCGGAGGTGAGAAAGCATAGGACGAAGGCTGGAGCAGCAGTGGGATATCAAGGACGTCGCCACCGACGTAGGATGTCGTGCACATCGTGCCATCATCATCCCAGCAACGTTGAAGTTGGCGCTGGATGATTCGATCCTTTGGAGCCCAATATGCCTTGTGGTAGCACTTGTCTTCCATGTATTCGGAAACCTGCCTCGAGTTGGGGAAACGCCATGTGCCGACACGTGCAAGATCACGCGTCGATACGGTCAATCCCTCGCCGTAGCAGTACGGGACGATGTGGTCAACATCAAATGTAAACCAGTGACCACCACCATCGGTTTCACAGGGCTGGATGCCCGGCGTGATCGTTGTCTTGCCACCTGGGCCACTCTGTCCGCCGGAGTAGTACCGACCCAGCCACTGGTTGAGGGCACCCTGTGCAGTCATACCAGTCCAGGACCCATCAGGGCCCGAGGCAAGGTTTTCCGGGCAACTCCCTGTGAAGGGCTTGCCCTTGTGGTCGAGTTCGAAGAGATCGCAGGCTGTCTTGACGTTACGAATATTGCTCTTCGACTGCCCGATCTTGGCATTGTCACGTGCTCGTGAAATGGCTGGAAGGAGTATGCCTACCAACAGTGCGATGATGGAAATCACCACCATCAACTCGACGAGTGTGAAACCGTGAAGTGTTTTCTTCTTCAGATGCATCGATGCGTTCCTCTTCAGTTCAATTCTGGAATCATGTCCTGGACATGGCGTATCGGATCTCCTGCCCGATCTGGAACAGGATAGGTTGAATTCCCAACTCCTAGACCGGAAATAGCCTTCTTTCTGGCGTTTCCTTCGATACGCCGGCAGCTTGGGGTGACTGAAACAAGGGGAGAGACTGCTTATTCCACCCCTGGAGCGGGCCTTGTAGAAATGGGACCAGGATGCCGCTCCATGTCTTTGGCCTTGGAAATGTCTTTCCAAGCCTGCTCCACCCAATTGATGGTCCAAAAACGGCTGGAAGCAACAAAAATACATCCCAGAGCCTGAAATAGCGTTTCGCCCTCATCAGAGCGTCATTTGCATCCCCTGGCCCCAACCAGCCACTCAAAGGGGATAGAGGTGAATCAACATCCGATGTGTGCCGCCGGTCCTGCCATCGAAGGAACGCACGGGGGCCTATTCGGCGAGTACGTCCCGGCCCTGGGTGATTCCACCTGAAGAGTGGGTGTGGCCAGACCAGTTGCCCCAGTCGGTGCGGCACTCGACGAAGAAGCCATTCTCGCCATCGCCGGCGACACCACGGTGCCAGAGGCCCTTGTAGCCGGCCAGTGCACCGGTGGAATCATTGCCGTCTGCCACGACGTAGTCGTGCTTCTCGGCTTCCTGGCACTCGATCATGTCGACATGGCCATCGACGAAGATCGCCACGGGGGCGGAACGCCATGAGGCGTTGAAGTAGTTGGGGTAGCACCCGTTGTACGACCAGGAATCATCGTCGCCTGATCCGCTTGGTACATGGTAGTTGTACGTTGCGTCTTCCCATCGGGGGCCACACTCTCCCGTGGTGAGGTTCTGCAGCCAGTGTGTTTCCATCAGTGAGGTCTTCAGGCTCGAATACTTCGCCTGGGCCACGGTTGCAGCTCTGAAACCACTGGGGAAGGACATGGGATCTGCAAAGGCCTCGATGGGATCTTCCTCCCCGTTGGGTTGTCGGTAGACGTTCGGGTGGACCAGGTTGGGTGGCGAGTATGCATAACTCGATGGTTGCAGGTGATGCGGGATGTCGAGTACGCCTTCGTCACCGAAGTGTGTCGTGGAACACATGGTGCCATCGTCATCCCAGCACTGTTGAAGTGCACGTTGAATGATTCGATCCTTTGGAGCCCAGAAGGTCTTGTGGTAGCACTTGTCATCCATGTATTCGGCGATCTGGCGGGTGTTGGGGAAACGCCACGTGCCCAGTCGGGCAAAGCCGCGGTTGGATGTCGTCAGGCCTTCACCGAAGCAGTAGGGCGCGACGTGGTCGGCGTGCGTTGTGAACTCGTGCCAACCGTGATCACCCTCACAGGCATGGACGCCGGGGAGGATGGTCAACTTGTTTCCAGCGCCACCCTGGCTCCCGGACCAGTACCGACTTCGCCAGAGGGAATATGCATTGTCGATAGTCAATCCAGTCCATGAACCATCCGGCCCTGAGGCGAGGTTTTCAGGACTCCCGGTCCAGAGTTGACCACCATGATCCATTTCATAGAGATCTGTAGCTGCCTTGACATTGCGGATGTTGCTCTTTGACTGCCCGATCTTGGCGTTGTCTCGTGCTCGAGATATTGCCGGCAGCAGGATGCCCACCAGCAGGGCGATGATGGAGATCACCACCATCAACTCGACCAGGGTGAAGGCATTCGTTCGGCGTGTCATTCGTCGGATCTTCCAAGTGGCTTGTGCAGGTCGATTCCTGTCACGATTCCACAATCGATCTTCCGTGCCTGGATGTCAACAGGGAATCAGGCCTTCCTCAGTTTGATTCGCCAATATCCCACAAGGGGCATGAAACAGGCCGCCCCGGGGGGCGGCCTGTCAAGGAGTTGCATTTGAACACGAGGGTGTACTTATTCGGCGATCACGTCCCGGCCCTGGGTGATGCCTCCGGCCGTGTGGGTGTGACCAGACCAGTTGCCCCAGTCCGTTCGACATTCGACGAAGAAGCCGTTCTCGCCATCACCTGGGACTCCTCGGTGCCAGAGGCCCTTGTAGCCGCTGAGTGCCCCGGTGGAATCATTGCCGTCTGCGACGACGTAGTCGTGCTTCTCTGCTTCCTGGCATTCGATCATGTCAACATGACCGTCGACGAAGATGGCCACGGGAGCTGAACGCCATGACGCATTGAAGTAGTTGGGGTAGCAACCCTGGTACGACCAGGTGTTGGCATTCGCACTGCCTTCTCCATCGTGGTAATCGTATTCGGAGTCCGCCCAACGAGGTCCACACTCACCCGTGGTGAGATTCTGCAACCAGTGCATCTCCATCATGTTGGTCTTCAGGCTCGAGTACTTGGACTGCGCCGAAGTTGCGGGTCGGAAGCCACTCGGGAATGACATGGGATCTGCAAATGCTTCAACCGGATCCTCGTCATCTGCCGGAAGACGATAGACATTTTGGTTGACCATGTTCGGGGGTGAGAAAGCGTAGGAGGAAGGCTGCAGGAGCATGGGAATGTCCAGCACACCATTGCTGCCGTCGATCCACGTGGTGGAGCACATCGTCCCGTCATCGTCCCAGCATCGCTGGAGTTGACGCTGGATGATCCGGTCCTTGGGCGCCCAGTAGGCCTTGTGGTAGCACTTGTCCTCCATGTACTCGGCGACATGTCGGGAGTTAGGGAAAC
>JAYZBD010000010.1:0-15410 GCA_036339395.1 Planctomycetota bacterium
GAAGGAACTTCCTGAAGAGACCCACGGCCTCTGTGACGAGGTTCATGTCGGCGATGTCTGTGATGTCGGTCTCATGCAGCAGTTGATCGCCATGCACGAGGTCACCGAGATATATCACCTCGCGGCGCTGCTCTCCTCCCGGGCCGAGCATGTTCCAGAAGTTGCCCACGAGGTGAATGTCGGAGGGACATTCAACCTGCTCAAGTTATCCGCTTCGCATTCGGCTTCCTGGGGCCGGCCAGTGAAGTTCATTCTTCCAAGCACGATCGCCGTGTACGGAATGAACAATCTCGACCAGAAGCAGTCCGTCGGGGCAGTCGCCGAAGGTGACTGCAACGATCCCCGGACCATGTACGGATGCAACAAGCTCTATTGTGAACTTCTTGGACGGTACTACTCGCGACACTATCGCTCCCTGGGGGAGGATCGTGGAACGACCATGATCGACTTCAGGTGCCTGAGGCTGCCGGGTATCATTGCGGCGGAGACGAAACCGACGGGGGGCACAAGTGATTATGTTCCGGGGATGCTGCACGCTGCGGCCTCCGGCACGCCCTATGAGTCCTTTGTTCGTGAGGACACCCGCATTCCATGGATGACGATGCCCGAGTGCATCGAGTCCATGCTGCAGGTCGGTCGTGTTGATGCTGGTCGACTGAATCACAGCGTGTACAACGTGTCGTCTTTCAGTGCTTCGGCCGGAGAAGTAGCGGACATGATCCGAAGCAGTTTCCCCAGTGCGCAGATCGAGTTCATGCCGGACGAGGATCGCCAGGCGATCGTCGACTCCTGGCCTGAGGATGTCGACGTGACATTGGCACGAAACGACTGGGGTTTCTCCCCGAGGTGGGGTCTCGAAGAAGCCTTTTCCCAGTACATCATTCCCAGCATCCGTACGCACTACGCGCAGACCTGACCCGGGAGGCGAGGAGTCATTCATGACGACGACCAATGCAACAGGATCGGACGCGTTCCTGGTTCGTACCCGGGGAATTCTCGAAGAACTCGGGGCTACCGGCCAGATGAAGCGACTGCAGATGATCGAGGGGCCGATGGGGCCCCGGATTACCATGCGTGACCGTGGCGAGGTCGACTGCTTCTGTTCGAACAACTATCTCGGCCTGGCAAACCACCCCGACGTTGTCGAGGCGGGCATCGATGGACTTCGTCGGTATGGGGCGGGTACGGCATCGGTCCGGTTCATCTGCGGGACATTCAAGCCACATGAGCACCTGGAACAGACGATTGCCCGCATGCTTGGAGTCGAGGCGGCCTACACCTTCGTGTCCTGTTGGACAGCGTCCGAGGCGCTCTTCCCGACACTGTGTGAACCCGGGGACACGATCGTCTCGGACGAGTTGAACCACGCCTGCATCATCGACGGCATGCGCCTTGCAACCGTCATCAAGAAAGGCGTTGGCAAGGCCGTGTTCAAGCATTCGGACATGGAAGATCTCCGCCGGGTGCTCAAGGGCCTGCAGGACAGTCCCGAGGCCACGGGCGTGACATGGGTCGTGACGGACGGGGTCTTTTCGATGGAAGGTGACCTTGGAAACCTTCCCGGGCTCCGAGCACTCTGTGACGAGTTCGGGGCCATGCTGGTCGTCGATGATTCCCACGGGACCGGCGTAATGGGGGAGACAGGTCGAGGGACGCACGAGTACTGGGAGATGCAGGGGAAGGACATCGACCTCTTCACCGGGACGCTTGGCAAGGCGCTTGGAGGCGGAGCAGGCGGATACGTTGCCGGCACGCAAGCGGCAATCGACATGCTCGTTCAACGAGGCCGACCGACGCTCTTCTCCAATGCCCTTCCGGTGACGGTGGCATGCAGTGCAGCCAAGGCGATCGAAACGATGCTGAATGAACCCGAACGTGTTCAGCGGCTTCGTGACAACGTCGCCTATGCCAGGAAAGGGATTTCTGAAGTTGGCTTCGAGGTTCTTGAATCACCTACGGCGATCTGTCCGATCATCGTCGGCGAAACATCGCGAGCCATCAGCATGAGCAATACGCTCCTGGACATGGGGGTCTTTGCGATCGGATTCGGCTATCCGGTCGTGCCGGAGGGTGAGGCTCGTATTCGAATCCAGATATCAGCCGCCCATGAGCAGGAGCACCTGGACAGGCTCATCGAGGCCTTGCGGACATTGTCCGTCCAGGACTGATTGCGCAAGCGAACGCTCGTTGTCGTCGAGTCCCTCCTCTGGACGCGCCATCCAACGAGCGTATCGCGTTCCCGCTCCCCATCCCTGCTGAACTCGACTGTAGCCTGCAGTTGGCGACGTTCTGCGAAGAGTTGCCAACTCTCTTCTCGGCGCAGAAGTGCAGCAACAGTTCAATACGTGTTGAAGTTGAAGGGCCTTCAGGCGCGACTCGACGTGAATGCCGCAAGTCTTTCAGGGTCGATTGGCTTTCGCCAGTCTCCCTCTTCCTTGAATGCAGAGCCAATGATGACGGCATCTGCAAGCTCCAGCAGCCGGGGAATGGATGCTGGGTCCGCACCTGATCCGACAAGCAGTGGAAGGGTTGAGCCGCGTCGTGCAGCCTCGAGATCCTGTGGGTGCACCGGTGTGCCTGTCGCCGTGCCGGTCACGATGATGCCGTCGGCCCTGCAGAAGTCCGCAGCCTTGGCATGTTCCTCCACGTCCAGGTCTCCGGTAATTGCATGGGAGGAGTGCTTCTTTCGAATGTCGGCGAAGATCGCAACATGCTCGGCATCCAGGTCTCGGCGGGCACGGAGGAGGGGGCCTGCATCGGCTTCTGCCATGAGTCCCTCGTCGGCAACGGCAGCAAAGGCGAACCCTTCGGCGCGGATGAACCGGGCGTCGACGGCATGCGCGATGGCAAGGGCTCCGATGTTGTCCCCGGCCAGTACCTGTATGCCCATGGGCACATCTTCCTGCGAGGCAATGGCACTGCATGCAACCGTCATGGCAGCCAGCGTGCCTGCCCCGGCATGTCGCATCATGTAGGGGCGGTCGTGGATGTTCTCAACGAGAATGGAATCAAAGCCGGCTTCGACAAGCAGGCGCGCGTCATGGCATGCCTGGTCGACGACTTCCTGTACGGAGTTGCATCCGTCTGGTGAACCCGGAAGCGGGCCCAGGTGCACCATTCCGATCAGCGCCTTGTCTACGCCCATGATGTCTCGAATTGATCTCGCCATTGCCGTGATGCTCCTCGTGCAGTGATTCTACCTTCGTCGGCGTCCAGATCGGTGCAGGTACTGCTTCCACCAGTCGAGTATCTGGTGAAGGCGATGCAATCGCATGTCCGGCGGGCCGTTGCGGCTCATGCCGTGGCTCGTTTCACGCGGATACCTCACGAAGGTGCAGGGAACCCTGCGTATCTTCAGTGCTGCAAAGACCTGGTCTGCCTGTTCGACATTGCAGCGCAGGTCACCCTCGGAGTGGATGATCAGGGTCGGTGTTTCGACGTTGCCCATGGTTCGGATCGGGCTTGAGTGCCACATTTGATCCGGACAATCCCAGAAGGCTCCCGGGAAGTACATGTCCGGCACATCGACGAAGTCGCTGTTGCCTCCCATGCTCACGAGATTCGACACGCATCGGTCCGTGATGGCACCCGCGAAATCATTCGTGTGACCGATGACCCAGAGCGTCATGTAACCGCCGTAACTGCCGCCCATGACGCCCATGCGCTTCGTGTTGATGGAGGACTGCTTCTTCATCCAGTCCGTGACGGAGCGGATGTCCTCCCAGTCCTTGCCGCCCCAGGAGCCGTGGATGGCCCTGGTGTGATCCTCGCCATACCCCTTGCTTCCGCGTGGATTGGAATAGATGACGATGTACCCGGCACTGGCAAGGACCTGGAACTCGTGGAAGAAGGTTTCGCCGTACTGGGCATGTGGCCCGCCGTGAATCTCGAGGATGGTGGGATACGTCCTGCCTTTCCTGTAGCCCGGAGGCGTGATCATCCAGGTCTGGACTCTCGTGCCGTCCGTCGAGCGCACCCATCGCACGCTGGGTGTGCGAATGGAGCGGCTGGCCAGGTATGCATCATTGAAGGAGGTGATGCGACGAGGGGTGATCTTCGTCGCCCCGATGCGACCGACATGTATCTCCGGAAGGGCCGCCGGCTGATCGAGCATCATCGCGATGGTCTTTCCATCCCTCGAGCAGTTCCCAGGGCTGATCACGGCTCGCCCCTCCGTGAGCATCCTTGCTCCCTTGCCGTTTCTTGGAATGGAGGCAATGTGTGATTGCCCGTGCCAGCCGATCGAGACCAGTACTCGCCTGGAATCATGCGACCACTGGAGGTTCGGAGCAAAGGAGACATCTGCCGTGTCGGAAAGCACGCAGGCCATCAGGCACCAGTCGGTGTTCTCCGTAAGGCATCGAGCCTTACGACCGCTGGCGTCACAGGTCCACAGGTCGAGATTCCGGGTGGAATAGGGGCCGTCGTCACTGTCTCGCCCAGCCCAGGCAAGGTACTTGCCGTTTGGAGACCACTGGATGTTCGTCTTGGGCCCCTTCGGCAGGTTCTTCAGTGGCGTCAATCGCCCCGAGGCCACGTCGATCTTCACGAGGTCGAAATGCATCTTGCCAAGGACGCCTCGACGGTTCCTGCAGGTGGTGACCGCGAGGGTTCGACTATCCGGCGACCAGTCGTAATCGAACCACCCGATGGTGTCCTTGCCGTAGAGCATCTTCGTATCGCCGGTGTCTGTATCGACGATGTACAACTTGTATCGCTCGGCATTGAAATAGCCGTCGCCGTCAAGTCGATACCACGTGTCGTGCAGGACCCTCGGAGGAGGAGTTTCGCCGGCGGCTTCACGTTCCTTGATGGCGGCCTTGGTCCAGGCCTGTTCCCGCTCCCTGAACTGGAAGGCGATCTGTCGGCCGTTGGGCGACCAGACGATGTTGGTAAGACTTCCCTCCGGAAGGTTCGTGAGGGATCGGGCTTCACCTCCATCGGCGGGAATCAGGTGGATCTGCGGTGATTCCTCGTTGCGTGCCGAGATGAAGGCGATATGAGAACCGTCGGCGGACCAGCGGCCCTGCCCGTCTCGTGGGCCATGTGTGAATGCTCGCGGCTTGCCGCCCCGGGCCGGCACCATCCAGAGGCTTGTTTCATACTTGTTCTTCTTGCCGATGCGTTTGCGGGTGAAGAGGACGCGATCACCATCAGGATTGACCTGCGGATCGGACAGGAAGGTCAACTCCTTGAGGTCTTCCGGTGTGACGGGGGCCTTCTTTGCTCGTGTGGTCGGCATGGTTGCTCCTTGTTCTCGTTCAGCCTTGGGCGACCATGATACGATCGTGGGCGAATATGGATGCAGTTCGAAACAATGATGACATCCAGCTGCTCTCAGAGCTCGTTGCACTGGATACGACCAGTTGCCGTTCCAACAGCAAGGCCGTCGACCTGGCATGCCAGAGGCTGGATCTGCCCGGGATCGAGGTCACGAGGATGCCCTTGGATGGGGGCAAGGAGAATCTCATAGCCTTCGTTGGCCCGGAAGATGCCAGCCGGGATGGGCTGACCCTCTCGGGCCACCTGGACTGCGTGCCCACAGGTGAAGGCTGGAAGACCGATCCACTTGTGCTCACTGAACAGGACGGCCGCCTGTATGGGCGGGGCAGTTGTGACATGAAGGGATTCGATGCAATCGCCATCAACCTGCTCAGGGAAGCTGCCGGGTGGGATCTTGAACATCCCCTTGCGCTCGTCCTGACCTGTGACGAGGAAATCGGCTGCCTCGGGGCAAAGGCCGTGGCTGAACATTGGCCCATCGAGCGGGATCTTCCAAGGAATACTCTCATCGGTGAGCCGACATCACTCCAGGCCGTGAGCATGCACAAGGGCCTTCTCAAGTACAGGTTGGTCATCAAGGGTGCTCCCGGGCATACGGGAACTCCGTCCATCGGCCGGAATGCGATCATGCCGGCCAGTGTCGCCCTTGCTTCTCTTGAAGAGCTTCGAACAACGATCCAAGGCGAACGATCGGCAGCCAGCGAAGCATTCCACGAGGTGCCGTATCCAGTGTTGAGCATCGTCGGTGTCGAAGGGGGGTCGGCTTGGAATGTGACCCCGGATCAGTGCGAGATTCGGATCGGCCTTCGGCAGATGCCAGGGGATTCGATCGACGACTGGACCAGCCGACTCAGGAAGGTTCTTGAAGGACCCCTTGCAGCAGAAGAATGGTCTTTGGAGCTCGTGCATGCGACTCCCTCGATGTTGACCCCCTCGGGTTCCGATCTGTACAAGGCATGCCTCGGCAATACGAACCAGGTTGCCGACATCGGCGTGTCCTACGGCACTGATGGCGCCTATCTCCAGCAACTGGGACTTGCATGTGTCGTCTTCGGGCCAGGTGATATCGGAGTGGCCCATCTTCCCGATGAATACATGCCCGTGGAGGAATATGCCCGAGGCAGGGCGATGATCGAATCATTGGCAAGGGAGTTCTGCCAGTGAACAAATCCAGCATCATCCAGGCGGAGTTGACATGGTTTGAGGGAGAGTTCATTCCGGGAGTCCGCGTAACGCTTGGAGATGGTGGCCGTATCAGCAAGGTGCAGCGGGGTGTGGATGATGCCCCGACCCATCCTGGCCGGGCATTGCTGCCTGGATTCGTCAATGCACACAGCCATGCATTCCAGCGAGCCCTGCGTGGACTCGGGGAGCATGTTCCATCGCGGGAGGAAGACTTCTGGACATGGCGAGAGGCCATGTACACACTTGTCGAATCTCTTGATCCGGACCGGATGCGAAGGATATGCGTCCAGGCGTTCAAGGAGATGCGACTGGCAGGAATCACGACGGTCGGAGAGTTTCATTACCTCCACCATCCCGGTGATGAGGCTCATTCAGGTGATCGAATCATTCTTGAAGCTGCTCGGGAAGCAGGCATTCGCATCGTCCTGATCCAGGTGCACTACGTCGCGGGGGGGATCGGAACGCCACTTTCCAGCGGACAGGAGAGATTCAACACGTCAGGACTGGATGAGTTCTGGTCCACGCTGGACCAGGCCCAGGCCTCCTGTACCCGGAACCAGTCAATGGCGGTTGCGGCTCATTCCATCAGGGCCGTTCCGATTGAACAGGTTGCAGATCTGCATGCTGAAGCGTGCAGGCGTGGTCTTGTTGTTCACATGCACCTGGAGGAACAGGTCCAGGAGATCGAAGCTTGCAGGGAGGCGACAGGAGCGACCCCGGTTCGCCTGGTGCTGGATCGTCTTTCACCTGGAAGCGAGTTCACGGCGATCCACGCAACGCACACGATTCCCAGCGACCTCGAGGATCTGCTTGGCGCCGGGTGCCACGTCTGCCTCTGTCCCTTGACGGAAGCGAATCTTGGTGATGGGATTCCTGATCGTGAAGCAATGCAAATGCACCAGGGCTCGATCTGCATCGGCACGGATTCCAACGCTCGCATCTCCATGATCGAGGAACTGAGGTTGCTTGAGTTGAGCCATCGTCTTCAATCCAGGGGCAGGGGGGCCTGGCGTGATGCATCGGGTCATGTGCACAAGACTCTCCTGGACATGGCGACTGTCAATGGCGCCAGGTCACTTGGGCTTGATGCGGGTCTGATCGAGGAGGGCGCTCTGGCTGATCTTGTTCTCGTGGACCTGGAGGCCGCATCGCTCGCCGATATTGAGCCCCATGCACTTGGAGCCGCCATTGTTCTTGGTTCCGGAAACGAGGCTGTCATCGACACCTGTGTTGGAGGGCTGTGGGGCCTGGGTCAGTAAATGAATCAGGTGCCTGGATCCGAAGGAGCCAGGTCGCCAAGGGCATCTCTCAGGGGTTCCAGTTGTTCCCAGTAGCGTCGCGACCTCCCGATTGAACTCGTCGAGATCGGGGAGTTGACCTGGTCCATGCTCAGGGTCCTGGCGACCCGGCTGGACTCATGGTGTTTGAGGCAGGCTGGATCCCAGTCGAGCCCGATGTATTCGATCATCCTCCTGGTGACTGGTTCAGGTTCCTGGACAAGTTCCTCATAGTCGACGTCAAGGATCGGGAGGCAGTCCAGGTCTTTCCAGTGCTCCATCAACTCCACGTAATCCCTGTAGGCCCGCCCAAGAGTCTTGAAGTTCGCCGTGAACGCCATCCGGGAGGAGAAGGAGTTGCCCCAGCAGGAGAAGCATGTGTCGAGGGGATCGCGCCTGCAGTGGATGATGCGGGTTTCGGGAAAGAGCAGCGAAATGAAGCCGATGTTCAGGTAGTTCAGTGGCAGCTTGTCTGTGATGCGTTGAACATCGCCCGAATCAGCTTCCAGAACACGCAGGTATCGTGCTGCCATGTCGTCAAGGAGTTCGGGCGTGGCTTGCTCGATGCACTGAGGAAATGCTTCCTGGCCTTCAAGTTCCCCTGGCAGCTCCCTGGCGAGTTCGAAGATGGTGGGAAGTTCCCCGGCGCCATGGACCTGGGAATGGCATGCAAGGATCTGTTCCGTCAATGACGTGCCACTTCGAAACATGCCGACTATGAAGACGGGGAGTTTCGTTGTGTACGTGCTCCTGGACAGTCGAATCATGGCATTCGAGGAGAAGGCACGCTTGACATCTTCCGTGGTGCGCGTATGTTCCTCGGCATTCCATTGGGCGGAGTGCAGGGAGTTTCCACTGCGCCATGCTTCAAATGCCTTGTCTCGACGATTGGCCTTGTCATAGGCATTGGCGAGGCGGTGAGACATCGTTGCTACCTGTGAGTGTGAACGTGCATCTGCGGCGAGCCATCGTTCAGCTGCAAGGATGGCAGCTTCATGCTCGCCAAGCTTGTTGCACGCTCTCATCCATGCAAGCATCGGGAGGTATCTGCAGGTCGGGGCATTGACAAGCGGTCGCAGCAGTTCAGCCGCTTCTCCTGGCTGGTTGAGCGAGATGAGAATCTCGGCTTTGCCAGCCCGGGCATCAGGGTTGAATCGATCGAGCGCAAGGCCTGCGTCATAGGAGGCTGCTGCAGCATCGAGTTCGTCATTCATTCGAAGGATGGTTCCAAGGCTCGCATGGTTGCGTGCTTCGTAGGGCTGGCGATCAACAAGCTCACGTGCAGGTGCATCATCCATGGGTACTTCACCACGCGCGATGATGCCATCGACAAGACCCGAAAGAATGCCGATGTCCTCAGGTGCCAGTTCATGTGCCTTGACGAAGTCCATGTGCGCCTCGTGGGGCTGCCCAATTCGCATCAACAGGTTGCCACGACGGCGACGAAGTTGAGCATCACCTGGTGCGAGGTCAAGGGACGAGGCCGCCGCCGCCCTTGCTTCATCAATACGGCCCACTTCCTGGAGGGCATGGGCCAGCAGCATGAGCAGGTTGGCATCGTCGGGATCTGCAGTCACGGCCCTCTTGAAACTGTCTATGGCCCTGTGCACTTTCCCCTGTTTCTGGAGGGCAATCCCAAGTTGCTGGTGGAACAGGGCAGTTCCTGGATGGGCCTTGATCAGTTTTTTCAGAACTCGCTCCGCCTTGGGCCATTGGTGGGCTTCCAAGGAGAGTCTTGCCTGCTCAAGGAGTTGATTATCAGGTGTTTTAGGCATGATCCTGGGGCATCAGGGTACTGGAATAATGGCACCTTCATGGCAGACGCACGCCGCCTCAGGGGCCTCCTGGGTTGGCAGGAGGGGATCCCTCCCTATCCATGCAATACGCTGCCTGGAGGCCACTAGAAGCCACTATAGGCCCCTGGAGGTCACGCTGGGCAGGCTGGATATAACCAATGTTCTCATAGAGAGTTACGACATTGGCCCTATGGTTGGCATGTGCCCTGTAAGTGGTAAATAGGGCATTTGTCCTAGAATTGGGAGCCTTAGATACCCTTGAAGAGCATGTGCCTACTCGAGTTCGAGCAAATGGATGCTGGGGTTCAATTTACCGTCAAATGTCCTAAAAACAGTCTTGACAAGAACTTGATATCCGGGCACCTTAGTGATGTTCCATTGGGTTCATTCCCTCTGGGGAGAGAGGCTGGATTGGAATCCCGGCCAGGAGAGTGAGAAGGACGTTCCAAATATTCATGCATCGTTGAGGCGCACGCGATTGCGCTTGAACGACTTAGGCCAATCTGGCCAACAGTGTGTGTAGTGTGTGGAGGAAGTAAATAACCATTCTTCGTAATGAAGAAGAAGAGAGGAAAGGAACTAGAATCATGAACCGATTCGCACTTACAGCAGCTGGCATCGCCACTGTCTCCATGGCTGGTTCAGCTATGGCAGAAACCGTTAATGGTTTTAACGGTTTGGACAGATGGTTTGGTGAGCACAGCTGGACAATTTCGGGTGCAGATGGTGTGGTAGCATCGATGGCAGCAGGAGCTTACACAGGCGTAAGCAACTTCTCCTTCGTGTCATTCACATCTGACACAGCCCACGCGTATGACGTCACCTTCACGATGGATCTTGCAGCTGGCGACTATGACGTCGTCATGAATGATTCATACGGTGATGGATGGCAGTGGAATAGTTACATTGGTGGTCTCTATGTCAGTGGCAGTGCTGTCTCTGGTGGATCCGCTGGTGCATCATTCCCCAGTAGCGCTGGATCCGGTCCAGTCAGCTGGAGCTTTACAGTCATCCCGGCACCTGGTGCCATGGCGCTTCTCGGCTTGGCCGGCCTCGCTGGTCGTCGCCGACGTCGAGCCTGATCAGTTGATTCTGACTCCGACTTCCGTCGGAACACCAGAGTTACTGCTCAAAGCATGACTGAATCCGGCCCACCCTTCGGGGTGGGCCGGTTCTTTTTTACATCCCGATGATGTCGGCGGTCACATGCCCCAGCGGGTTTCAGGATTCACCGAGGGCGTCGTCAAGCAGTCGCAGGGTCATGTCTATGTCACCTTCATCAAGGACCATCGGGGGCTTGATCTTGATCACATTGTGAAGAGGGCCGTCCGTGCTCAGGAGGACGCCTCGATCCCGCATCTGGTTGACGATCCGGCTTGCCTCGGAGTCAGCAGGTTCCAGGCTTTTCCGGTCCCTGACGAGTTCAATCCCCAGGAACAGGCCTCGCCCTCGTACATCTCCAATGAGTTGGTGGCATTCCTGGAGTTCCTTGAGCCCCTCCATGAATCGAAGCCCCAGGACACGTGCACGATCCTGGAGGCCTTCATCGAGGATCACATCGAGCACCGCAATCCCACAGGCGCAGGAGACGGGATTGCCGCCGAACGTGGAAAAGAACTCCATGCCATTGTTGAAGGCTTCAGCGATGGCCCTCGTCGTCACCACGGCGCCCATGGGGTGCCCATTGCCGATGGGCTTGCCAAGTACCACGATGTCAGGGACGACGTCGTGCAGTTCAAATCCCCAGAAGACTTCACCAAGGCGACCGAAGCCAACCTGGACCTCGTCAGCGATGCAGATGCCGCCGGCATTGCGTACATGGTCGAATGCGGTAGAGAGGTAGCCATGTGGAAGGGGAACCTGCCCGCCACAGGACAGCATCGGCTCTGCGAAGAAGCCGGCAATGGATCGCCCACTGGAGCATGCCTTGCCGATGATGTCGGCAACCTCGATGGCGTAGGCAGAGCCGGCATCGGCATCACGATATGGGCCACGATAGGTATCTGGCATCGGCAGGACATGAACCCACTCGGGGGGGCCGTCTCCGCCGGGGCCGTTGAACTTGTATGGGCTCATGGCGATGCAGTTGCCAGTGTGTCCGTGGTAGGCGCCGTCGAGGACAAGGACATCCTTGGCGCCTGTTGCAGCGCGAGCGAGTCGAAGTGCAAGTTCGTTGGCTTCAGTCCCGGAGTTGACCATGAAGCATGTGTCCAGTTCATCCGGCATCGTCTCGCAGAGTCGTTCTGCGTAGTCTGCCAGGTGCTCATGGAGATACCTGGTGTTGGTATTCAGTCGAGCAGATTGTCGGGCGATGGCATCGGCCACACGCGGATGGCAATGGCCGACGTGGCAGACATTGTTGACCAGGTCGAGGAAAGGCCTGCCGTTGGCAGCATGGAGGTATTGCCCCCGGCCCGTGATGATGTGCAGGGGCTCTTCGTAGTTCAGTGACAACGAGGGGCCGATGTGCTTCTCACGCGAAGATCGAATCGAGTCGGTTCGGTCGCGGATCGCCCCGTGGGTGCTGCAGCCACTGCAGAGCACGTCCCTGGCTTCGCTTGGGGACATGGCCATGCACATGTCGATCGCCGACCATGCCGTGTCCAGGTGGAGATTGCGCATCGAATCTCCAGGATCCGCCGCCATGCGATCTGCATTGACGGCGACGTAGGTGGCCAGGCGAGCCATGGCCAGGGGGAGCAGGACTTCCTGTTCAGCCAGGTCAAGTGGGCGGCGTTCGTCATATCCCTCGATCAATGAGGCAGCAGCCTCCAGGGATACATCTTCCTGCTCAAGGGCGTAGGCAAGGGCAATCCCGAGGTCCTGTACCAGGGCTCCTTCCAGGCAGTCGCCGAAATCAAGGAGGCCAACAACACGATCATGCTCCAGGAGCAGGTTCTCATCGTTGATGTCACCATGGAGCAGGCCCGATGGGCAACTGGCCAGTCGGGGGCACGCAAGAGCGGAGTGCAGGTGGAAGCAGTACTCGATGATCCGCCTCTGGTCGGGGTTCGCGAGATACCGCACCTTCTCCCTGTGGATATCGGCATGTGCGAGGTCCCATTCATGCGTCCTTGCAGCTCCAGGATGGTCGATCTTCATCAGATGGGTGTGGAGGTTCCCCATGAAGCCGCCGATGGACTTCAGACGTGATGTAGTCGACTGCATCGATTTCCAAGGAGTGCCTGGGAGGTATTCCTGGACTCTCGCGGTAGCCGTCATCTCTTCAACCGGGACGATCTCCAACCCGGCCGTCGATGGAATAACCAGTGGAACAGGAACGCCTTCCTCATGCAGCATGGTGATGACGGCGTGTTCAAGTTCCGGGTCGGCATGGGGCTCGGAGAGAATCTTCAGGACGACAGGATCGCCTGATTCGGGCTCAGCAAGGTAGTTGTGGTTCTCTCCAGGAAGCCGGCGCATCTCTGCAGACAGGCCCCAGTGGTTCTTGAGTAGATCACGGGCGAGATCAAGGAGGCTTGCTTCGGTTCCTTTCACCGCACAAGGGTATCAGGTAGCCCTGCGACGTTCAGGGGGCTTTGCATGGCATGATTGTGCAGGGGCACGTATGATCCGCGCATGAGTGCCGTGGAAGAGACAACCAAGGGTGAATTCGTACCTCAGCCGCAGGCAGGCCTGGCTTCCCTTTCGCACTGGTCCTACCTGATGGCCTGGGTCGTGCCATTCGCGAACCTGATTCTGCCGATCGTATTGCTGAATACGACAGGCAAGAAGGACTCCTTTGTCAGGGAGAACGCGATTGAAGCGTTGAACCTGTTCATTTCGGTGCTCATCTACACGATCATCAGCATTATTCTCGTGTTCGTGGGCATCGGCATACTCATGCTGATAGCCCTTGGCGTCTGTTGCATCATATTTCCCATCATCGCCGCCATACAGACGATGGGGAGTACGATGGAAACCCCCGTCTATCGATATCCACTCATCTTCCGGTTCATTCAGTAGCTGGACTCGATCCAAGAGAACACACCACGATGAACTTCACAGAGATGAGGCTATCAGAGCCGATCCTTCGCGCGGTGACCGACGAGGGCTATGTCGATCCTACGCCCATCCAGGCGCAGGCCATTCCCGAGGCGTTGGCCGGCCGGGATGTGCTTGGAACGGCCCAGACCGGCACGGGGAAGACATGCGCCTTTGCGTTGCCGATTCTCCATGCCTTGTCAGAAGGTGAAGGGCAGGGGAATCGTGGGGGTACCCGGCGTCGAGGCCGGAGTCCGCGATCGCTCATCCTGTGTCCGACACGCGAACTGGCCACCCAGATTCATGAGCGTTTCTGCACCTATGGCCGACATCTCGACCTTCAGCACGTGGTTGTCTACGGAGGTGTTGCACAGGGCAGGCAGGTCAGATCGATGCAGCGGGGAGCAGACGTGGTGGTGGCAACTCCAGGCCGCCTGCTTGACCTGGTCAGCCAGGGACATGTCGACCTGGCGAGTATCGAGATCCTCGTACTCGATGAGGCTGATCGAATGCTTGACATGGGGTTCATTCCGGACATCAGGAAGGTCGTGGATCTCGTGCCCTCCAAGCGGCAGACGCTGTTCTTCTCAGCGACTCTCTCGCGTGACATACGAAAGCTGTCGGGGTCCATTCTTTCTGATCCAATCCACATAGAAACTTCACCGGGATCGGCGACAGTCGAAGCCATACGACAAGTTGTCTACATGGCAGAACGCAAGCAGCGAGCCCAGTTGCTGAAACACCTTCTTCAAAGAAAGGGCATGCGCCGAGCCCTGGTCTTTACCCGAACGAAGTACGGAGCCGACAAGCTTGCGAAGGTGTTGTGGCGATCGGGCATCGGTGCAGATGCGATCCATGGAAACAAGTCGCAGAATGCACGTTTTCGCGCACTTGAGGCGTTCAGGTCCGGCGAGAAGCCAATCCTTGTTGCAACGGATATCGCATCGCGAGGGATCGATGTTGATGAGATCACCCACGTCTTCAATTATGACATGCCCATCGACGTGGAGACATACGTGCATCGCATCGGCCGTACGGCTCGAGCCGGCGCATCCGGAGTCGCAATCTCCTTCTGTGGACGGAATGACCGGGACCTGCTTCGTTCGATCAAGAAATTGCCGGACATCAGTCTCAAGGAGATCCATGATCTGCCTGAGATGGATGAAGATGATGTTCCACAGCACATGCGGCGAAAAGCTTCTCCCAAGACGATTGCCAAGGAACGTGCGAGGGATGCCGAACGATCCTCCGGCAGGAAAAAAGGCGGGACTCCAGGCCCAAGGCGGAAGAAGAAGCGGAAGAAAGCGTCGCAGGGAAATACGAATGGGGGGGGCAAGGGGAAGGGCAGGAAGAAGGCGAGAGGAACCCTGAAGGGGATGAGAACCGAAGAGGGCGGTGACGAATCGCCAGGCCGTGGATCAGGTGCTGCTCGCAAAGGTCGAAAGAAGACCCGCGGATCATCACAGGGAAGCCGGAAGAAGGCAGGGCGATCAAGAACGGCTTCTTCCGAGGATGGCCCTGTTTCCAAGAGAAGAAAGAAGACCGGGAAAGGTGCGAAACTCGGCAAGGCGAAGTGGAAGGCGAGGGCGGCCACGGCGGGCAAGAAGGGAAAGCTTCAAAAGGCTCGCAGGAGAAAGAATTCAGAGGCGACCCCTGGGCATCGAGGTTCACCGGGGTACAGAAAAAAGACCCGTCGCAAGAAGGGTTGAAGCATCAGTCAGGTCATTGAATGAAACAACCCTCTCCGAACAAGAAGAGGGCTGGCTTCGGTGTGAATAGCGGGGACAGGATTCGAACCTGCGACCTCCGGGTTATGAGCCCGACGAGCTACCAGACTGCTCTACCCCGCAATCGAGCCGCGGAGTATACCAAAAGGTCCAGCACT
>JAYZBD010000011.1:0-25498 GCA_036339395.1 Planctomycetota bacterium
CGCAAGCCTTGCCTTGCTTGTCGGCTGTGACATGACAACCGACAAGTCGAGCCTGCTGGAGAGCGAGAACATAGAGCTCCGTGATCAACTCGGCACACAGGATCGCGCACTTGAGGCGGCTCATGCCGACCTGAAGGAAGCGAACAGGACCATACGCGAGCTGGAAGACCAGTTCACTGCAGGTCCATCCACCGTAACGATGACAACATCGAACGGCACGGCCTTTGACGGTATCGCCGGAGTTTCGACCAGCGTCTCGGGTCGTGAGGTGACAGTCAGTGTCTCGAGTGACGTCCTTTTCGATTCAGGCCGGACATCCTTGAAGTCCAATGCAAGGAATTCACTCAACCAGGTCGCAAGCGTCTTGAAGTCCAGTTACCCGGGCAAGACGGTTCGCGTGATCGGGCATACGGATTCCGATCCCATTCGCAAGAGTGGTCATAAGAGCAACTATCACCTCGGGTTCGAACGTGGGTATGCCGTCAGGGAGTATCTCATCTCCTGTGGAGTGGATCCCTCCGATGTTTCAATCATGAGTTATGGCCCGGACATGGCCAAGGACACCAAGTCAAGCAGTCGACGTGTCGAGATCGTCGTCGCAGAATAGACTTCCGTATTCCTGAAGGTGGAACGGGGCTCCGCGTGCGGGGCCCCGTTCTTTCACATGTGCAGTCGGCAATGATATGGAGCACATGTAGGCTCAGCATATTGCCGCTACCCTGTGGGTGTGACACCAACTGCTACGAAGAAACTGGTCTTGTCGAAGGAGGATGAATCGCCACCTCCCTCGAATATTGCCTTGGCAATTGCCAGCCTCGGCATCGTGTTCGGTGATATCGGTACAAGCCCGCTCTATACGCTCAAGGCCTGCTTCAACTCATCCAGCCTTGGTGTATCGGCAACGATCGAAAGCGTATTCGGCGTGCTGTCGCTCATCTTCTGGGCGCTCCTGCTTGTTCTGACCCTGAAATACGTAACGGTCCTTCTTCGTGCCCAGTTCCAGGGCGAGGGGGGCATCTTCGCGATGCTCTCACTGATCAAGAGAACTGGTTCAGAGAAGGGACGTGCTGCCAGGTCAGCCGTGATTCTCCTGGTGGCGATCTGTGGAGCTGCATTGCTGTATGGGGATGGAGTCGTGACGCCATCGATCTCCGTTCTGTCAGCCGCAGAGGGCCTTGAGAGCGTTTCAGACAGGTTCGACGACTACATCGTTCCCATCGCACTTGTTGTTCTTCTTGGACTCTTTCTCTGGCAACGGGTTGGTACCCAGAAGATCGCCGTCATCTTCAGCCCGATCATGATTGCGTGGTTCGTGGCAATGGGTGTATTCGGTCTCATGTCGATCATGAAGACTCCCCAGATTCTCGAAGCCGTCAACCCCGGGTACGCGATCGACCTGTTCCAGGCTCAACCATGGAGAGCCTTCATACTGCTGAGCCTGGTCGTGCTCTGTATTACGGGTGGTGAAGCGCTCTACGCGGACCTGGGCCAGTTCAATCGTCGGTCCATAACGATTGCCTGGTGTGGAATCGTCTGGCCGAGCCTGCTGTTGAACTACTTTGGTCAGGGAGCCTGGCTGCTTGGCCAGACACACGAGGGGAAGTGGGGTCTTCCTGCACCTGAGACGGACATGGGCAACCCCTTCTTCCAGATCATCCCGGACATGTTCTCATGGCCCATGATCGGCCTGGCCCTGTTGGCGGCAGTCATCGCGTCACAGGCGATCATCACGGGGCTCTTCTCACTGACCCGACAGGCCATCCAGATCGGACTGCTTCCCTTCATGCGTATCGTTCATACTTCGGGCGAGAAGGAGGGCCAGATCTACCTGCCGGCCATCAACCGGGCCATGGGAGTCGGCTGTGTCCTGGCCGTGTTGATCTTCCTGACGCCGGAACATCTTGCGGCCGCCTACGGGGTTGCGGTTACAACGGTCATGACGACGACGACGATCCTGCTTGCGGTCGTTGCGAAGAAGGTCTGGAAATGGCCCATGTGGGGCGTTGCTCCGATGATCATGGTCTTCATTGCAGTCGACTTGTCATTCCTGGGCGCGAATCTCTTCAAGATTCCTGAAGGTGGCTGGTTCCCCCTCGTCATCGCGTTCATGATGATTCTGCTCATGACGACGTGGCGTGCGGGTCGTGCCGCCCTGGCGAAGCAGCATCCGGAAGCCAATGAACCCCTGTCGGACTTTCTTGCGCAGGTTCCCGTGCATCAGCCTGCCAGGGTACCCGGTACGGGCGTGTTCCTGACCGCGATGAAGGACACGACGCCTTCTTCCCTTGTCAATCTCTACATGCGGATGCCCGTCCTCCATGAGCGAGTGATAATCATGTCCATGGTTCCTTCACCGGTTGCACGCCTGCCTCGGAGCAAGCAACTGGATATGAAGGAACTCGGGCACGGGTTCTGTCATGTCGAGGGTCACCATGGCTACCTGCAGGTCCCCAATGTTCCTCGGTTGCTTCAATTGGCACGGAATCGGGGGCTTGAGATCGACATGGAACGACTGTCCTACTTCACTCGCCGCGAGATCGTCATGACAGGCGGAGAGAGTCCCATGTGGTTGTGGAGGAAGGGACTGTTCGCCTGGATGGCACGAAATGCCTCTTCAATGACGGACGTATTCGAACTTCCTTCCGAACAGGTCGTTGAAATTGGATTGAGGGTGGACGTCTAGGTCGGACACCCGCCTAGAACAGTCCTTCTTCACGGATCTGTTCGATGAGCAGGTTGAACTGCACGATGGCTTCGTGCAGTTGAAGCATGCTCGCTTCGAGACTCTTGTAGAGATCCGGGTTGTTGACGAGTTGGCCGATCGTCCCCTTCCCTTCCTCGACGGCCGCCATGACGCGATCAGTGGTCTGGAGCAGCCTGGTCAACTCACTTGAGACCGGCCCGAACTGCTGGAGGAGCGTCTCGCTGCGTGCATCGATGTTCTGGGTGAGTGCAGAAAGCCGATCAACCATGTCGATTCCGTGATTGACGAAGATGACGCTCGTGCCGAGCAGATCATGCGCTTCGGCGCGAAGATCCTCGTCGCCGAGCCAGGCTTCCGTCAGTTCAAGTGCACCATTGACTCGAGCCAGCGTGCTGCGAATCGTGTGGCCCTCCTCGCTGCCTGGACCGACGAGGGCCAGGAGTCCAATGCCAAGGTCGTTGTACGTTGAAGACAACGTTTCGACGGAGCCAAGGATGGGATCCAGGCGTTCATCCAGGGCGTCGTTAAGTCTCGTGAGCATCAGGGATCGGACGGGGCCCATGAGCATCGCGGTCCCGTCCGTTGGAAGTGGTTCAACGTTTCTTTCGGCAGGTTCAACCTGGAGTGCGAGGGTTCCACCGGTGCCCAGCAGGCTGCTGTTGGAGTAGGGAGTGACACTCGATGGAATGGAACGACCCTCGTCGATCCCGATGATGATCGTCACCGGCCATCGGGGATCGCCCGAAGGTTCAGTCGACTCAACCACACCAACCTTCACACCATTGAAGGTGACCATGCTTCCAGGACGCAATCCAGAAGCCTCGACCGTCGGGATCGTGACCACGTAGCGACTGGAGGTGTTGATTTCCCCGAACCGCATGAGCAGGACGCCAAGCCCGACGAGGGCCACGATGGAGCAGAGCCCGATGAGGAAATCGCGTGCAGTCTGGTTCACGAGCTGGTGTCCTCCGGTGCAACGGCAAGATCCCCGAGTTCCTCGGGACTTGCTTCACCTTCAAGAAACCTGCGGACCGATTCGTCGTCGCTGTCCTTGAACAACGATGGTGGGCCAGCAAGGAGAATCCGTCCATCCTTCATCATGACCATGCTATCGGCGATCTTGAAAGCGGTCTGTATATCGTGGGTCACGACGATGCTGGTGAGGGAGAGTCGATCCTGGAGCCGCAGGATCAGCCTGGAGATCACGTCCGCCCTGATCGGATCCAGCCCTGTTGTCGGTTCATCGTAAAGAACCACGTCAGGCTCCAGGATGACCGCCCGTGCCAGTGCAACGCGTTTCTGCTGGCCTCCCGAGAGCTCGGACGTCATGCGATCGGCCGTGCCTGGGACACCGACGAGTTCAAGCATGTGCTCGACCTTCCGGCGGCGTTCCGACCAGGGCAGGTCGGTATGTTCCCTGAGTGCAAAGCCGATGTTCTGCCCGACGGTCATCGAGTCGAACAAGGCTCCTTGTTGAAACAGGAACCCGACCCGTTTCCGGATCTCGACGAGTTCAGGTTCCCGCATCCTGTCGATCCGTGCATCCTCGTAGAAGACCCTGCCCGAATCAGGCTTCAGGAGGCCGATGATGTGTTTCAGCATCACGCTCTTTCCACAGCCGCTGGGACCGAGGACGACCGTGGTGCCGCCACGTGGAACCTCCATCGTGATGTCCTGGAGTGCCCTTGTTCGACCAAAACTCTTGGAGACACCTTCCAGCCGGATGATGGCCGACTGGCTGGGTGGATCGTCGTGATGGGCTGGGGTGGGAGGCATCCTCTATCATCCATGGTACCCATGAGCCGTGCAGTGCAACGTCAACAGGTCTACGAGAGTCGCGTTTTCAATGTCGAGGAGTGCAGTTTCCTCGGCCAGGAAGGCTCGGAGATCGTCCGGAGTGTCATACGCCACCCCGGGGCGGTGCTCATTGTTCCAATCCTGTCCGATGGCCGGTTCGTCCTGGTACGCAACTGGCGGGTTGCGGTGGACCAGGCACTCCTGGAGTTTCCCGCAGGAACGCTGGAACAGGGAGAATCGCCCCTGGTGACCGCAGAACGAGAGCTGAGGGAAGAAACAGGGTACAAGGCCGGTAGCATGGAGCCGCTTGGTTCCTTCTTTACATCACCTGGATTTGCCGATGAACTGATGCATGTCTTCCTTGCAGGTGATCTCGAAGAGGGAATGCAGCGACTGGAACCACACGAGGAGATCGAGGTCGTGATTCTTTCACCAGTAGAACTCTCCAACATGGTTGCTTCGGGGACCATGGTTGACGGCAAGTCCCTTGCAGCCATGCACCTGATGGCTGCCGGCGGGCATGGCAGTGGGGGTGATTGAACACGATGGGTATTCATGATCGAGACTACGCCAGGCCCCAGGGGGTGCACCCCTATTCCGGATCCCTTGAACGTGGACCCGGTCGGTGGTCTGTCAATACCTGGCTGATCGTGATCTGCATTGCCGTCTTCGTGCTGGATGGGTTCTTCGCTCGAGTTCCCCTTGAGACGGGCTATTACTGGGTACGTGACCCTGGTTCAAATACATGGGTTGTTGATGTTGTTGATCCCACCCAGTTTGGACGTGACCGACCGGAGAAGCTCACGTTGTCCAGCCAGTGGAGGGAGGAAGATGTCCATGTCTTCAATGGCGAGGATCTCTCTGAAGAGCGGATCGGCGGATTTCCCCTCCTTGATCAGGATGGCAACGTCGTCGCCATTGCGCAGGGCTCACTGGTACGGCCGATCGAGAAGTGGTTTCATTTCTCGACAAAACAGGTACTGGGTAATGCGCAGATTTGGCGACTGGTCGGCTTTCAATTCCTGCATGCCAACCTGTACCACCTCCTGTTCAACATGATCGGCCTGTACTTCTTCGGGCCGCTGGTCGAACGCTACCTCGGTGGCAAACGATACCTGGCCTTCTACCTGCTCTGTGGCATCTTCGGGGCCCTGCTCTACCTGGTACTCAACCTTGGTGGATACATGGTGACCGAGATACTCGGGTTCGGCTCGGTTCCGGGACTGCTCGTCAATGCCACCGGGACTCCGCTCATCGGAGCTTCGGCAGGCGTCTTCGGGGTGTTGATGGCGGGTGCATTTCTTGCTCCAAAGGCGAGGGTCCTGCTCTTCTTCGTCATCCCGATGCGACTGTCAACGCTGGCCTATGGTCTCGTGGGAATCTCGATTGCCAGCATCCTGATCAACACCCGGAATGCAGGCGGTGAAGCCGCGCACCTGGGTGGAGCCGCTGCAGGCTGGTGGTTCATCCGTCACCCCGGGTCACTCCATGGGATCTTCGACTTTGCAGGGAAGGTCGATCCGACTTCGAAGCACTTTGCGGTTCGAGGGCGAACCAAGCCTCGTGTCGATTCGGTTGACCGGATTCTCGACAAGATATCGCGGGAGGGACTGCAGAGCCTGACACGCAAGGAAAAGAGGATCCTCGAGGAGGCTTCGCGTCGTGACGACGCATCGTGACCGAGATGAAGAGCCCGCTTGAATTCACCGTGACGGATGTTCTCCCCGGCGGCCACGCACGGTGCGGAGTCATCGAGACACCACACGGGTCGTTTCATACGCCGGCCTTCATGCCTGTAGGAACACGTGGAACGGTCAAGGGTCTCCTGCCAGGGCTGGTTCGCATGACCGGGACGCAGGTTCTCCTGAACAATGCCTACCACCTCATGCTCCGTCCAGGTGATGACCTTGTTGCCCGGCAGGGGGGGATGCACAGGTTCATGGGTTGGGATGGGCCGATCCTCACGGACTCGGGAGGGTTCCAGGCATTCTCGATGTCAGACACCAGTTCCATCAATGACGATGGAGTCATCTTCAACTCCATCATCGATGGAGCACGCATCGACCTGACACCCGAGCGAGCAATCGAAGTTCAGAACAACCTTGGTGCAGACATCATCATGGCATTCGATGATTGTCCTCCGAGCGTGCTCGGTGGGAACGAGCATGACGAGTCGTCGCATGCGCATCGCCTTGAGGAGGCCGTCGATCGGACCACGTCCTGGCTCCATCGGTGCGTTCAAGCACATGCGCGACCATCTGAACAGGCCCTGTTCGGGATCGTGCAGGGCGGAACCGATCCAGCCCTGCGAGCCAGGTCACTTGCCGAGGTCACGGCCGTCGATCTTCCCGGGTATGCCATTGGTGGAGTGGCCGTGGGGGAGTCCCCTGAGCTCATACATGGGATCGTTGCAGATACGGCTCCACAGCTGCCAGGGGAGAAACCCCGGTATCTCATGGGAGTGGGGTACGAGCGTGATCTTGTCCGGGCAGTAGCCAGTGGAGTCGACATGTTCGACTGCGTACTGCCGACCCGGAACGGCCGTACGGCTTCCGCATTTACCCGTGAGGGTCGTATCAATCTGAAAAATGCCCGCTTCAAGGATGACAGCCTCCCCATTGATCCTCGTTGTGCATGCCTGGCCTGTGCCGGTACTCCAGGAAGCCTGGAGGTCGACCTGGACCAGCCAGGCGGGGGCTTCAGCCGTGCGTACCTCAGGCACCTGTTTCTGGCAGAGGAGATGCTGGGGCCGATTCTGGTCAGCATGCACAACATCCAGCACTTCCAATCGCTCATGCTGGACATCCGTCGGGCCATCAGGGATGATGCGTGGCTCTCCCTGGATCGGGACTGGCCCGTGCTGGGGGAGACTGTCGGGACTTCCTGATCCCGGAAATCGCCGCCCGGGGGGGCGGCGGCATGTATTCGAGGGATTTGCCATGAGTATTGACGTGATCATGCAGGCTGAGGGGTTCGTTCTTACGACCGCCACGCTTGGAGGGCCTCCGCCTGTTGGCGGCGGTTCGAATGCGCAGACCTTTGTTCCTGTCCAGGCAGGAGGCACCCTCGAGGGTGAAAACACGGCTGCTGGCCAGGCTCCAGCGTCGGGACTGTTCGGCATGGACATCGTTCTCCTGATGCTGGTTGTCTTCGGTGGCATCATCATCTTCTCAAGCTTCGGCCAGCGAAAACAGAAGAAGAAGCGTGAAGCGATGCTGAAATCGATGTCCAAGAATGATTCAGTCCAGACGATCGGGGGCATCATCGGTTCCGTCGTCGAGGTCAAGGACGACACGGTGGTACTGCAGGTTGATACGAGTTCAAATATCCGCATGACATTCTCCCGGGCTGCTGTCCAGACGGTACTCACCCAGGAAGGCAGTGACTCGGGCGATTGAGCCCACCGAACCACCAGGTTGAAAGCGGCGAACGGCACCATGCAGAACATCTTCTGGAAGACCATTCTCATCATCGTGATCATCGGGGGATGCCTCTGGGCAACCTTGCCTCCGGAAGAGAAGGTGCGACTCGGCCGCGACCTGAGTGGCGGAGTCAGCCTCGTCTACTCGGTACGAATACCCGAAGGCGCCGACAGGACCCAGGTACTTGACCAGACAATTCGTGTACTCAGCGATCGTGTGAATCCACAGGGCGTCCTCGACATCGCCATGACCCCGCTCGGCGCAGATCGCATCGAGGTCGTCATGCCCCTCCCCAACGAGGAGGTCAAGGGACTGGCACGAGCCTATGACCAGGCATTGGAGGGATTCATCGATGAAGCGGAAATTGACCGGGGTGCTCTTGAAGCATCCCTGGAGACGCGGGAGGCGATATCGCGGTTCGGTGGTGGTGAAACAAGTGATCGTGGAAGACTCATAGTCGAACTCCAGGATGCATGGAACGCGGTGGTTGATGTCCAGACTCGCCTGCAGACCGCCGAGTTGACTAACGAGGAAGCGGCCGCCATCCGGGCGATACAACTCGAGTTGGCGGACGCGGAGATCGAATACGAAGAACTTCTTGATGAAACACTTGCGCTGAGCCTCGATCGGAGCCGTGTTGTCCGGGCCCTTGAACTGCCGTCCATTGGCGAGGTGCTCAAGGATGAAGAGGGCAATACAGTTCGAGGTGAGGATGGAGTTGCCCAGAGGGCGGCCTCTCCTCGGGATGCAACGCTCCAGGTGATCCTCGAGGAGTACCCCCACCTGGGTGAAGTGCTCAATGAGACGGTTGCCACGTTTGATGCCTACCAGGCCAAGCGGACGGGGCTGGACGATCCAGCAGACCTCATGCGGCTGCTCCAGGGTGCGGGGGTGCTGGAATTCCATATCGCTGTCGAGGAAGGGAAAGCCGAGGGCGTCAATATCGTCGACCTTCGTGCCCAGCTTGCAGAGGTTGGTCCTGAGAATACGGACTCCCTGATCGCCAGTTGGTTCCCGATCCATGATCTGCAGCAATGGGCGAATACACCTGAACAACTGGCCGCACTTGAAGCCGGGCCGCAGGCCTACTTCTCGGGTCGCGGGCTCATTGCAGCCGACGTGGATGGCGTCGTCTACCTGCTGCTCTACACGACAGATCCCAAGAGCCTGACGCATGAGAACGAAGCGGAGTGGTCAATCGAGTCAACGGGTCGTTCCGCTGATGGATTCGGTCGACCCTCGGTGTCGTTCCGACTGGATCATGCCGGCGGAACAGGCATGTCGCGCCTGACGCAGCCGCACGTGGGCTCACCCATGGCGATCGTCCTTGACGGCAAGGTCTATACCGCGCCGACGTTGCAGACCCACATTTCCAACAACGGACAGATCACGGGCACTTTCAATGACGAGGACCTCGACTACCTCATCCGTGTCCTGGCCTCGGGTGCACTGGAGGCCAGGCTCTCCAAGGAACCGATAGCCGTGAATGTTCTTGGTCCGTCGCTCGGGGCAGACAACCTCGACCGGGGATTCGATGCATTCAAATGGGCCATCATCACGGTCGCAATCTTCATGCTCGTCTGGTATCTCTTTGCCGGCTGTGTTGCGGATGCCGCGCTGGTCTGCAACGGCATCATCATCTTCGGCGTCATGGCCCTCCTGCACGGAACATTCACCCTGCCGGGACTGGCAGGTGTCGTGCTTACGATGGGCATGGCCGTTGATGCAAATGTCCTGATCTACGAGCGTATTCGTGAAGAGATCGAGGGCGGTGCTCGAGACCTGCGAGAAGCGATCCGGGAAGGGTACAGTCGGGTCTACAGCACCATCATCGACGCCAACCTGACGAACCTGATCGTTTGCGCGGTACTCCTGATGATGCAGCCCACGACGGAGGTCAAGGGTTTTGCCCTGACCCTGACCATCGGCATCCTGGCAACCCTGTTCACGGCCCTGTTCGTGACACGCTACATCTTCGACATCTATGCCCACATCATGAAGCGACGCAACTTGCCGATGCTTGCATCCGTGGTCCCGGTCATCGGCCGACTTCTCAGGCCGAAGATCGACTGGATCGGGTTGCGTGTCTTCTTCTGGTCGTGCTCGATCGTGCTGGTAACCGGTTCAGTCGTGCTCTGTTTATCCAGGGGTGTCGAGCTCTTCGATACGGAGTTCCGTGGTGGTGTTGCAGTCACCATGGATACGGCTCCCAGTGGAGAAGGCAACCTGATGCTCCGGCACAGTGGGGAGGATTCAGTTCTTTCACGTGTTCGCCAGATCGGTGCCTCGGTTGGCGAGGGGGATTCACTGGAGGAACGGACGCTCCGGGAGTTCAGGAATGCAAAGGTCCTGACAGTGGGCCTGGCGGGTATTGATGCTTCGGGGAATACCGTGGCGGATTCCTTCCAGGTGAAGATCGCCAACCCAATCAACCTTGATGACGACCAGGGCATCCAGCCGATCGTTGAATCCGCCCTGCTTGCCGAGTTCGGTGACCAGTTGGCCATCTCGGAACCAAGGCAATTTGCAGGTGCCGAATCCACTGCATATGCCCGCTACACGTTGCCCATCGAAGGCAAGACGCTTGGCGAGGTGCTCGAGGTAGACGGACTGGAAGCCGACATCAGCGACTACCGCGGTGGTGTTCTCGTTCGAGTTGAAGACATAAGTCCGCCCGTTACGCTCGAGGACGTTCAGCAGCGGGTCGACCAGATGCGACAGGATCCAGACTTCTCCTCGGATACTTCCGGAAGGGACGTGGCCGTCTTCGGCATCACCCAGTCCCCAGCATCGTCGGATGAGTGGACCTCGGTAGTACTCCTCGTCACTGATCCGGATATCAACTATCTCCGCTCGGAGGCCGCGCTCGTAGACAGGCGACTGGCATCCCGTGAATGGGATCTTGCCAGGGCAGCCATGACGAAGCGCAGCAGTTTCGAGCAGGTCAGTTCCTTTGCCCCATCGGTGGCACAGACACGGGCGGCCAACGCGATCGGTGCAGTGATCCTGTCACTGGCAGGAATCCTGTTCTACATCTGGATCCGGTTCGGTTCGTTCTACTATTCGCTTGGCGCGATCCTGGCCCTGTCCCATGACGTCATGATCGTGATGGGATGTCTCGCCCTGTCGGGATACCTCGCAGGCTACGAATTCTTCTGGAAGACATTGATGATCGATGAGTTCCTGATCGATACGGGAGTCGTCGCCGCGTTGTTGACCGTAATCGGCTATTCCCTGAATGACACCATCGTCATCCTTGATCGAATCAGGGAGAATCGTGGCAAGCGCTCACTCCCATCGAAGGAGGTGGTCAACGATTCGATCAACCAGGCATTCAGCCGTACGGTGCTGACCTCGGTGACAACCCTGATTGCGGTCCTGATCATCTACATTACCGGCGGCATGGGCATCCGGGCCTTTGCGTTCGCTCTCCTGATCGGCGTGTTCGTCGGAACCTATTCCTCCGTTGCCATCGCCTCCCCGATGGTCTATCGAAGAAGGAAAGATCGGGGCGAGTCCATCGAGGACACCGGGGAAGAGGTCCTGGTGATCGAAGGCGAGCCCCTTCCAGGCTGAACAACACCCTGTCGCCAACGAAAATAGAAGTTCCTGCACGCCGTTGTCCGATCTCTATCAATGAGGGGGTGTCTTACATCCTGGTCTAGATGGAGTTCGTCATGTCTGTTGGCAGCAAGGTCGTTCTGCTCGTATCACTCGGTTTCATCGGGTTCCTGGTCTGGTTCTACGGCGCTTCGCCGGAACACCCGGTTGAACCCATCGCATCAGCAACTCCGGCCACGGCGGCGTCTCCTTCCGCCAAGGCTGCTCCGGAATCGAAGCAGGTCATGCCGGTTCCTGAAACCAGAAAGCCTGTTGCCCGGGCCCCGGTTACAACCCCATCGAGTCCGAAGCCGGACCAGGGGGCACAGGTGCTCAGTGAAGGACAGTCCAACGAGTTTGAAATGGGAGCTGAAACCCAGGCGCAGTCCTCACCTCCTCAAACGCCCGACACCAAGGTGGCAGGAGCAGGAAGGAACTCGCGGCGTACCGGAGCGACAGCTGCCCCGGGACGCCCTTCAAAGGGTGAACCGAAGACTGTCGAGACCACGGCAACGGCTCCTGCACCCGTTACGAAGCATGTCATTGCTTCCGGCGAGACACTCGGTGAAATATCGCTCAGGTACTACGGCTCAGTGACCGAATGGGACCGTATCGTTTCAGCCAACCCGGGGATAGATCCGAAACGACTTCGTGTCGGCAGGGAGTTGAAGATTCCTCCACGGCCTGTCATGAGGCGGTCCGCTGCAACGGCAGTTGCACCATCGAAGCCCAATCCAGGCACGGTGCATCACACGGTCGAGACTGGTGATTCCCTCTCCTCGATTTCCTTGCGTTACTACGGCAAGGAATACAAGTGGGACATCATCTTCAACGCCAACTCGAAACAACTTGGTGGGAATCCGGATCGTCTCAAGATCGGCATGGTGATTGTCGTGCCGCTTGAAAGCTGAGTCATCCCAGGAGTTCATCGGCAAGGGCGACATTCCGGGCCATTCGCTCCAGCGAGCGACTCCCGATGATGATTGATCCGATTGCATCCTTCACCGGAGCATCACGCAGCAGGAATTCGAGTGCACGCGCACCATCAAGGTGCCCGCTGCCAAGTCCCTTCTTGATAAGCACGCCAACTCCATGGTCGGCGGCTCTTCGAATGCTCTCCTCCATGTCCTGCTCCTGGTAGTTGTATTCGAGCATCACGACATCGGACCAGTCAATGGCCGCTGTAATTCCCTCGGGTGTCTTGCCGGAGAACCCGATGAGACCAGCCTTTCCTTCATCACGGAGCGCCTGGAGCAGTCCAGGGAGGAGTCCGTCGGCCTGGTGTTCAAGATCCCTGCCATCGGAGTGGATCAGGAGGATGTCAACGTGATCGACCTGGAGTCGCTCGAGGCTTCCTTCGAGAGATGCTCGAACTGCCGACGGGGAGAAATCGTAGTGGGAACCACCTTCAGCCCATTGTTCTCCTGCCTTGGTACAGAGGACGAATTCGGAGCGTCGCTTTGAAAGGATGTTCCCGATGCGTTCCTCGCTGCAGCCATAGGCAGGCGCTGTATCCAGGATGTTCACTCCAAGGTCGAGGACTCCATTGAGCACCTGCGAGGCTTCCTCGTCGGAAGGCAGGTCATACCCATCGGGGTACTTGATTTCCTCGTTCCGGCCGAGCTTGAAGGTGCCGAAACCAACAGGTGTTACGTTGAGGCCACTGCGGCCGAGTGAACGTCGGTCCACGTCTCCTCCCTTTCCCACGGGGGCAGCGCCACGCTCGGGCGGGGCCACTCGTGCAGATCAATCGGGGGTTCGTCCTCGCCGCCAACGACCGGAATCGCCTCGTTCACGGCATCGCACAACATCGGCACCAGCGCCAGCTTGGTCGGCCATGTTGTCATGATGTTCGCATCGACAAGCAGGGCCGGTCCTTCAGGACGAGTTCCTCCATCCGTTGTTGCCTCCGCTCGATCTGCGGTGTAGGTCCCGAACTGCACGCCCCCCAGGTCGATGCCGGGCAGGGCTTCGAGGATGCAGGCACGGGCCCGTTCAATGGTATCAAGGCGATCTCTTCCAACGCACTCCTCGGCGATGGTCCCGCCTATCTGCCACACGATGCGATCCGCACAGTCGATGGTCGAGGTAATGGTCAGCCATGGTGCGCCATGCCGGATGCAGTGTCCGTTGAGTCTCGGCAGGGATCCCCTGGCGACGACCATGTGGAGGGGGCGTCGCTGCATGGCCTGTCCCGGAAGACCCATGAGTTCTCGAAGTCGTTCATTTCCAGCACCGGCGGCCAGGACCACGTGCCGGGGTTGGAGATCCAGCGGTGCACTGGTCTCTGGATTCAGAAGTCGGACGAGGTCGACGCCACCTTGTGCATGCATCGAGAACTCAAAGCCACTTTCCAGGTCGATCTTCAGGCAGCGATCCCTGTGCTGCGAGGCAAGCAGGCTGAGCATGCTTTGTGGTTCGATGACCTGTTCGTCAATGCGGGCAACCGGCCCGGTCCATGACTTGAGAGGCTCAGGTCGTGCTTCGATCGGCATCGGCAATGGTTTCGTTCTCAGTCCGAAGCGGGCTCCAAGCAGTCCTATTCTCGAACGGAGGCCCGGCATGGCCCAGAGGCAGCAGAAGTCACTCCTGAGCTGTGTTCCAGCCAGGTTCGGGGCCAGTTCACCTCCCAATGCTCTTCTCCATCTCAGGGGCATGTCACGGATCATCCGAGCAGATCGTGTCGGGCCCAGGCGAAGGGCGTACTTCAAGCCCCCGTGGATGATTCCCTGTGATGCGATGGTCTGTCCCTGCCCCAGGCTTCCTGCCTCAAGGAGCAGTACGCGATGCCCGGCTCGATGCAGTACATCGAGGATCCAGAGCCCGGAGGCTCCGCCACCGAGTACCAGGACATCGACAGGAAGGGGAGAAGGGTCTGTCATCCTGCACATCCTCGACGCGTCGCCCGGGGCCGTCAAGACGCTGGTATCTTCTCCTGAACAGAGAGGAGAAATGGCTCGGCATGGAACACCAGGCGGTCTTGATTCCCGGAGATGGCATTGGCCCTGAAGTGACGGACGCTGCGTGCATGGTGCTCGAAGCCGCAGGGGCCGGGATTACCTGGAATCGCCACCATGCGGGCCTTGCTGCCATCGAGGCTGGATCAGATGAGGTCCTTCCTTCCGAGACGATGGATGCGATCCGAGAGCACCATGTCGCCTTGAAGGGGCCCTGCACGACACCCATCGGAGAGGGATTCACCTCCGTAAACGTAGCCCTGCGAAAGCGGATGAACCTCTTCGGAGCCGTACGACCGGTTCGTTCCGTTGATGGAGTTCCAACGAGGTTTTCCGATGCCCCGGTTGACATCGTCGTGGTACGGGAAAACACGGAGGGTCTCTACGCGGGAATTGAGAACGTGATCAGCGATGGGGTGGTGACATCGTTGAAGGTTGCAACCAGGACTGCCTCGGTCCGAATTGCCCGGTTCGCCTTCGAATACGCCGTTGCCCGGAATCGCGGGAAAGTCACCGTACTTCACAAGGCGAACATCATGAAGGTGTCCGACGGCCTGTTCATACAGTGCGCCAGGGAACTGCACGAGGCCGAGTATGGCGACAAGCTTGAATACGAGGAAGTCATCATCGACGCCGGGTGCATGAAGCTGGTCCAGTCTCCTGAGTTGTTCGACATCATTCTCTGTGAGAATCTCTATGGCGACGTGGTCTCGGATCTCTGCGCGGGGCTTGTCGGTGGACTGGGCATGACCCCGGGAGCAAACTTCGGTGCTGGTGATGACGCCGTCTTCGAGGCTGTCCACGGTTCCGCTCCTGATATCGCCGGCAAGGACATCGCCAATCCCCTTGCGGTCATCATGAGCGCCGTCATGATGTTGAGACACATGGCCGAACGCACGAGTGACACGGGGTGCACGGAGGTGGCGGATCGCATTCGAGATGCCTACAACGCATGCCTCCTTGCAGGTGAAAAGACACGGGACCTGGGAGGAACACTGGGGACCCGTGCCTTTGCTGAAGCCATCGTGGCCCGGCTGTGATGTCTGACTGGTCGATTCCAGGGAGTATGGGGCGTGGGATCATCGGCACGACGCATGAACCAGGTGATCATGGCGGCCTTCATGTCCTGCTTGCGCATGGTTTCAAGGGGTACAAGGATTACGGGTTCATTCCATGGCTTGCCGAGACGATTGCGCAGGCCGGCCACGTTGCGCACCGGTTCAACTTCAGTCATGGCGGGATGGGGCATGGCCATGGCTCCTTCGACGAAGCAGCGTTCCAGGAAGATACGTGGAATCGCCAGGTCGATGACATCATGACCCTGCTTGCCAGCGTGCAGGAAGGCGTGTTGCCGGGAGGGAAGGCTTCCAGCATTCTCCTGGCTGGGCATTCCCGTGGTGGAGCGACATGCCTGCTCGCCGGGGGACGTCATGCAGGTGAAGAGGTGCTTGAGAGTCTGTGTGGCATCGTGACGCTTGCAGCACCCTCTGCCTGCCTTCGCATGTCGGAGGAGGACCAGGACCGACTGCTTGTGGAGGGTCGCCTGCCCTCCCCATCGAGTCGAACCGAGCAGGTACTTCATGTCGGAGCCTCATGGCTCAGTGAACAACTCGATGATCCAGGAGGACACGATCTTCTCTCGCTCGCTGGACGAATACCGGTTCCTGTTCACGTGATCCATGGGATGCTGGATGATGCAGTCCCGGTCGAGGACGCTGGTGAAATAGCAGATGCGACAGGCCGGGCCGGCGAAGCCATTCTCATCGAGGGGTCAAACCACGTTTTCAATACACCCAATCCATTCTCTCCCGAACAACCGCCTTCCCCTGCACTTCAGGAACTGGGCGATGTGCTGATCGGGATTGCAGGGCGTCGCTGAGGCTCAGTTGGCCTTCGCGGGAGTGGATGCTGCGGAGGCAGCCGGGTTCGTCACGATCATCGCGGGAGGGTCCTCCTCCTCGACCGTTGCCGGGGCACTGGTCTCCGTTGACCTGCGAATGGAGCCGTCCAGGCCGACGTCTTCGACTTCGACGTTGACGAGCTTGGAGACGCCTCGTTCCTGCATGGTGATTCCATACAGGGCGTCACAGTTGAGCATGGTCTGCTTCTGGTGCGTGATGACGATGAAGTGACTCTTGTCAAGGAACTGGTCGAGCGTGCTGCAGAACCTGCTCACATTGGCGTCATCCAGGGGTGCATCGACTTCATCGAGTATGCAGAAGGGCGATGGCTTGGACTTGAAGATGGCCATGACAAGAGCAACGGAAGTCATCGCCTTCTCACCGCCCGAGAGCTGGTTGAGTACGCGGGGTTTCTTTCCGGGTGGTTTCGCGGTGATCTCGATTCCGGACTCGAGAATATCGACGTTGCCGTCTTCATCCGGCTGGAGGAAGAGATCCGCACTGCCGCCATTGAAGAGCTGGCGGAACATTCCATTGCTGCCTGCAAACTGTTCACGAATCTCGTTGAACGCCTTCTCGAACCGGTTCCTGCACTTCACATCAAGATCCTCGATGAGGCCCCCCAGCTGGGTGACTGCGAGGTCGATGTCTTCGACCTGCTTGACGAGATCCTCGTTGCGTTCCTCCAGGGTCGTTTCTTCCTCGATGGAGTCGAGGTTGACGTTGCCCAGGCCCTTGATGGTGTCGCGAAGTTCAGCGATCTCCTCTTCAACCACGTCATGATCCAGGGGTTCCTGGGGATTGGCGCGCCGCTGATCAGCAACGCGTTTCCATGCTGAAAGGAGATCGATTTCGAGATCGGCCAATACCCGTTCCTCGGTATTTTCCCGCTTGACCTCCGCTTCCCGCTTGCTGATCTCGAGGGCATTGCGGTCACGGTCCAATTGCCGGGCCTTGTTCCGTGCGGCCTCGAGCTGTTCCCGAAGCTCGGTGAGCGAGGTTTCAGAGCGGGATACTGTCTGGTCAGCCGAATGGATCTCCGCACGTGAACGAGCTGTATTCTGGCGGGAAGTGGCAATCTCCTCGTCGGCAGTCGCGATTGCCGCTTCATGCTGATCCACGGAGGCCATCTGCGTGTTGACATGGTGACGCTGTCGAATGAGTTCTCCGCCGGTTTCCTCGGCAAGAATGGCGAGATGGCTGCGTTCACGTTGCTTCGCCTCGTAGAGTTCACTGATCTGGCCGAGTTCGACTCGCTGGGCAGTGAGGTCTTCCTGCGACTGCTTCCATTGCGATGTGATGGACTGTGATGCAGTTTCAGTCTCGGCAATACGTTCATCACAGTTTGCCGATTCACAGTCCATGCGGGCGAGTTCTTCCTTGATTGAAACAAGTTCATCGGCGTGTTCATTACGGCGGGAGTTGAGTTCATCCTTCTCGGCATCGATCGTCCGTTGTTCCCTGACGATACGCTCAAGATCCCTGTCGAAGCGGCGATGGTTGTATTCAAGTTCTGCAACCGCATTGAGTTCCTCCGCAAGGAGGCGACCCGTCTGCTTCTGTTTATCGCGTGCCTGCGTGGATTCAGAGAGAAGTTCAGCGAGATCGTTCGTCATGCTCGAGATGTTTCCATCGAGCTGATCGACCTGGCCGCCGAGGTCCTCCATTTCCAGTCGCCTGGAAAGCCACCCGTGTTCGCCGCCGGCAGAGGCTCCACGTACCCTGATGCAGCCGTTGGTATCAAGCACGAGACCTGTACGCGTAACGAGTCTCCATGAAGATGTTCCGCAGGCAAGAGCGGTTTCAAGATCGTCCACAACCGCCGTATACCCGAGAAGATCATGGGCGGCCCCAAGTGCCTGTGCCTCGACCTGTACAAGGTCGAGGATGGGAAGAGCGCCTTCGGGGAGGTCCGAGCGATCAACTGCTGGAGGTTCTCCGTTGCGAACATGCAGGTTGACCTGGTAGTTGGATTCAAGCAGTTGGCCGGAAAGTTCCTGGAGCGTGTTCTCATCTGAGACGAGCAGGAGTTCAAGGTCATGGCCGAGGACTGCCTCGACAAGCCTGGCGTTGTCTCGAGAGGTTGTCAGGGCGTCACCGAGCATTCCCTCGATTCCAGGCCATTGCTCCGAGTTCGAGAGGATTCGCTTGACGTGGTCGGTCAATCCTTCGCGTGCATCCTGCATTTCCTCGAGAAGATGCAGTCTTGAGCCGATGCCGGCACGGTCATGGCGAACCGATGCGAGGTGCTCGGTCATGTCAGCGTGCTGCTCGCTCAGGTTCGCAGCCTCGTCATCGTGGGAGGAGAGCTCCGATTCCAGGCGGCGGACCACGCACTGTGCGGACTCGAGGGCCTTGTCATTCTCGATGCGATCGCGTTCGAGGAGCGTGCGTTCTTCAACGAGACTTGCCCTTCGTTGTCCGAGACGTTCAAGTTGTTCCTCTATTTCCCTGACGCGTCCCTCGATGGCGGTTGAAGTCGACTGCACGTGGGAACGACGGGCAAGGAGGCGATCACGTTCGCTCCTGGTCGCCTCGATCCGGCGTTCTGCAAGTTCGCTCTCCTGGTGGAGGCGGGCGACATCACGACTCGAGTCATCGACTCGTCTCTCGGTCTCGGCAAGTTGCTCGGCGGCGGCGGCCATGGCATCCGAAGCAGTCTGCTGGTCGTCTTCCTGGCTGCGAAGTCGGTGTTCGAATTCCTTGACTCGCTCCGCGTCGACGGCCAATTGCGTCTTGAGCTCTTCCAGTCGGTTTGATGTCATCTCACGTCGCTGTGCAGCCTGCCTCGATGCGGAATCGTTCGATTGGAGTTGTCTCTCCAGTTCCTGGCGTCGTTCCTGCTGTTCGTGGCGATCCAGTTCAGCCTGTTGGGCCGACTCATCGAGTTCGACAAGTCGTTGTTCGACCTGGCGGCATTGGAGTTCAAGGTCGGAGAGTCGGCTGGTAAGTCCTGAGAGGCGTTCCTGCAATTCGTGGTACTGGTCGAGTGCAAGTTCGGTCCGAAGCGAACGATATCGTCCATCAAGTTCCTTGAACTTCCGGGCCTTGACTGCCTGGCCCTTGACAATTCGAAGTCGCCTTTCCGTGCTTGCCAGTTGCTCACGGACGCGGACAAGATTGACCTCGGAACGCTCCAGTTTGCGAGCGGCCTCCACCTTGCGGGTCTTGAACTTGGCTACCCCTGCAGCTTCCTCCACGATTGTTCTACGTTCAATCGGGCTGCCATTGAGCATGGCTGATACCTTGCCCTGCTCGATGATCGAGTAGGCGTTGACCCCGATTCCCGTATCCATGAAGAGTTCCTTCACGTCCCTCAGGCGGCAGGCCTTTCCATTAATCAGGTATTCACTTCGACCATCACGATAGAGGCGGCGTCCTACGTCGACAGTGTCTGTATCTACTGCAAGGAGGCGACGTTGCGCCGGATCCTGTGACCCAGGATTGGTGACAGGATTGGTAAAGCTGAGGGTGACGGACGCGGCTCCAAGCGGCTTGCGACCGGCGGAGCCAGCGAAGATGACGTCAAGCATGGCATCGCCACGAAGGCTCTTGGCAGATCGCTCTCCAAGGACCCACTTGATGGCATCGACGATATTGGATTTTCCACAACCGTTGGGTCCGACAATTCCCACCTTGGGGTCGTCAAACCTGATTTCAACCGGGTCCGCGAAGGACTTGAAGCCGGAAATTGTAACTTTTGCGAGCCGCATGCGGCCTGGACCTCCTGCCAGCCGTCGGAATCCATCCTTGGATCTCGCTGCCGGGCATGGTGGGGCACTCCAGCCCCATGTTTCCAGCCACACCAGCGCCGCGGCCCTATCCTCATGTCATCCCAAGGGAGTTGCAAGACTCCCCAACGGGCCCCATTCTATCGTCCCCAGGGCTGGTACAACGATAATTATCACGCTCTGAGGTGCTCTCAGGGGGTTGTGACTGGCTTTCCAGACTTCCTGAGGGGGGTGACCGGCTTGCTTGCGGGGGTTGTTGCAGCATCAAGCGATTCCGGGCCTGCTTGTCCAGAGTTGTCAGGCTCGAATTCGGGGCGTTCCATCTTCGAGGACAAGGTGCCATATCTCCTGATCATTGCCAGCAGGCGGTCCTGCTCGGCCTTGAAGTCGGAGGCAAGGTACCCCTGCATCCAGACCGCATGGATGACACCGACCGTTTCACTGTACGTGAGGTTCAGGCCTGGCCGAGGATCGTCTGGATCAGGCTGGTGGGCAATTGATTCGATGAACTCGCTGACGGACTTGTCTGTCTGGAGAATCTTGGCGCCTCCACCCTTGGCTGGCCTGTAATAGACCTCGATCTTGTCCTCATGCTCGCTGGAATCCTGTATGAGAAGCCGATTCTCCCAGGCGCCCATGGTGATGGGTTGTTCGATGGAGAGTTTCTCTCCGAAGATGGCGATCCTGGGCATCTTCGACTGGGAGATGTAGATCATCGGGTAGTCGGAATCGACCTGGTCGAGCATGAACTTCCCGGCGATACTGGTTCGCCTCATCAGTGGGTCGTTTCGCTCAGCCAACGCCTCGTATGCCCTGAGGCGGACTTCCACATCTTCATCATTCAACATTTCCCGGAGGGTCCTGTCAGTGCGAGGATCTTCAGGCAGGGTCTTCATGAGTTCTGCAGCTTCAAGACGTTGACCGAGATCTCCGCTTGTACCGAGTTTCCTCAGGTGTTTCCCTACGATTGGATCGCCGAGGAAGGCGCCAGTCCTGAGTGCAGCCAGGCGAGGCTGTACCTCGGGATCGTCATACAGTTCCCTGACCAGGGGCAGTGAACGGTCGCCGATTGCGCACCATCTCCAGTAGGCGGTTGATGCATTGTCGACATCAGCAAGAAGCAGTTTCTGTGTTGAAAGCGCCACGGACTCCGCATTGGCCTGTCTCAGCGTCACGTGCATGACAAGTTGCACGAAGTCTTCCGTGTTGTTCCTCATCGATGGCGGTACGGACAGTTCGATGTCCGCGTCACTCTTGCCCGTTGCCGTCGCGGTTCGTTGACCGGATTCCCGTGGAAATCGCCGATTCACCGCATCCTGGACGATGCGAACCCTTGTATGACTCGGCTCCATCAGCATGAGCTTCAAGGGCATGTCCTCCATGACCTCGCCCCCGTTGAGAATGCGGCCTGTCAACTGGTTTACAGATGTCGCGGACTGGCCGCTGGGGTTGGTGAAGGGATTGATGAAGATCGAACCTTTTCCCTTGGCCAGGATCGAAGCCTGTCGGCTTCCTACCACGATCGGGCCCGGTCGCAGGTCGGTCGTGTAGAGTCGACCACCCTCAAGGCTTGTCGTGCCCGTGTTTGGATCGGCGAAGACCCTCAGGTCGAAGATGGTTCCCGGGATGCTGTCTGCAGTTCGACCTGCAATGGAGGGTGGACTGAGCCGGCCGACGGAGGCAGGTGGAATGACTCCCTCGACAATGACCACGGCGGTATCCGTCGAGTTCAGCAATTCTTCAGGGGTGATACCACCAGCGTCGTAGCTCATCTGTCCTACACCCTGGCGGTCCATGATGTCGATCATGTGGGCCCGGACTGTGGGAGGAATGTCACTGGAACCGGTTCCATTGAGGTCGACCACCAGACCGTACCCACGGGCGACGATCGGCTGGTGAGCCGGTGATGAAGAATCCGAATACCCGAGGATGATTGTTTCGGCACCGACTGTTCCCCGCATGATGCTGGTTTCACCGGGATCATCGATCTTGGTCACTGTTGTAGCGGTCGAGGGCCTGGGCCGAGCACGTTCGATCGTGCTGCACGAGACACATGTCGTTGCAAGCAGCATGGCGAGGGAATACGAGTAGATGGCCTTCATGGGTCGCATCCGACGATTGTATGCGAAGAACATTGTCCTGGGCTCAGTCGTGCGTTTCGACATCCTGTCCATCACCCAGGCTGCATTGCACCATGTCTGGGGCTGTTACAAGGGCTGAAACGGCTGTTCCGCCCAGGGGTGCCTTGTTTCCCCTGAAGTGGCACTGGGCAAAGTCCAGTTCGGCATCCCATGCTGCAACGGCGCCACCATGGCCTTCAGCTTCATTTCCGAGGAACTGACAACCAAGAAACGACGAAGATGTGCCTCGCCAGGCATAGAGGCCTGCTCCCGTGGGTGCGACGTTGTCCGCAATGGTGCAGTTGATGAAACGTGGCTGGCCCTCCTTCACGAGAAGCCCTCCGCCAATGTGATCCGACCTGTTCTGCTGAAACGTGCAGTCGATGAAGATCGGGTTTCCGCCGATGATCGAAGCTCCGCCTCCTGAACCATACTGTGCATGATTGTCTCGCATGGTGCACCGGATGAATATGGGAGAAGCATCAACAACGAGAACGCCACCTCCCTGGATTTCACCGCGTGGAATCATGTTCTTTCCCTTCCCTCCAATGAGGGTCATGTCGACGATCCGGGTTGCATTGTTCTCGCCGTCATCGCACGTGAGGGTTGGAGCACGACCTTTTCCGGTTCCATCGACAATGGTCGAGTCCGGTCCGGCCGATCCCTTCAGTGTGATCGAATGACCGTCGAGATTCAGCCGTTCCACCCATCGTCCCGGTCCCACCAGGATGGTGTCGCCGTCGCTGGAGGCATCAATCGCGCCCTGGATGGTTTCATGGTCTCCGGGGACGCGAAGCATGTCTCCGACCGCTCCTCCTGCAAGCAGGCACGGCACGAGGATGAGGAAGGCAGGACATCGCATGTGGGGGATCCTGAAGGCGTGCGTAGTACTCAGGCAATGAGATCGTAGATCGGTTCGGCACCTTCGACACCGACGAGTTTCTGATCCAGTCCGGCATGAAAGTAGGTCAGTGCATTGGGGTCCAGGCCGAGTTGATGAAGGATTGTTGCATGCAGGTTCCGAACGTGGAACGGCGATTCGACGGCGCGGTTGCCCAGTTCGTCGGTGGTGCCGATGCTGATTCCTCCCTTGATGCCGCCTCCAGCCATCCACATGGTGAACCCGGCGGAGTTGTGATCACGACCAGTGCCTTCTGCGTACTCGGCGGTGGGTTGCCTGCCGAACTCGCCGCCCCAGACGACCAGGGTCTCGTCGAGCATTCCGCGCCGCTTCAGGTCGGAGAGCAGCCCGGCGATGGGAAGATCGGTGTTTCCGGCGTGGAACTCGTGGTTCTTCACAAGGTCTCCGTGGGCGTCCCAGTTTGCATCATTGTGGTTTCCACCGGAATAGATCTGAACGAACCGAACGCCTCGTTCGACCAGGCGGCGGGCAAGCAGGCACTTGCGACCGAAGGGTCGCGTTCGCTCCTGGTCCATCCCGTACAGGTTCTTGGTCTCCTGGGTCTCCATGCCGAGGTCGACGGCCTCGGGAGCATGCTGCTGCATCCTGAAGGCCAGTTCATACGTGGATATTCGCGAAGCGAGTGCCGGATCCCCGCTGCGATCGAGCAGATGTTCCTGGTTCATGGACTGCAGGTGATCAAGCAGCCGTCGCTGCTCCTGCATGCTCATGCCCTCCGGTCGCTCCAGGTCGAGGATGGGGGAGCCATGAGGTCGCAGCACCGTCCCCTGGTAGGTGGCTGGCATGAAGCCGCTGCTCCAGTTCTTGGCTCCGGAGATGGGGCCACCGGTTTCATCGAGCATGACGACGAACCCCGGCAGGTTCTCATTGACCGACCCAAGCCCGTAATTCACCCAGGAACCAAGGGCAGGACTTCCACTGAGCACCCTCCCCGAGTTCATCATGAGCATGGCCGAGCCGTGGAGTGGAGACTCGGCATACATCGAGTGGATAAAGGCCATGTCATCGACATGGTTGGCCAGGTGTGGGAACAGGTCGGAGACATGCTTGCCACATTCACCGTACTGCTTGAAGTTCCACTTCGGTCCGACAACACGTCCCTGGCTCTTCGTGCCGCCTCGCCCCTTGGTCTGGATATCGATGGTCTTGCCATCGAGGTTGTACAGGCGTGGCTTGTAGTCGAATGTATCCACCTGGCTCGGGCCGCCGTACATGAAGAGGAAGATGACGGACTTGGCTCTTGGTGCGACCAGTGGGGGCTTCGGGGCCAGCGGATTGACGAGTGGCGTCAGTCCATCTGCTGCAAGGGCCCGCCCCCCGAGAAATCCGTCCGAACTCAGCAGGCCTGCAAGCGCAACGGAGGTAAATGCTCCCCCGGTATCCCAGAGAAACTCCCTGCGGGTTCGTCCACAGAAGGTATTGCGGGGTGTGTCACCTGGATCATGCATCTGGTTGGTCAATCTACGTAGATGAATTCGTTGAGGTTCAGGAGGAGCAGGCAGTATCGATCGAGAGCAAGTCCCGGGTCAAGGCCGTCGGCTTCCTGGAACTCGTCGAGGAGCAGGAGCCCCTGCTGGACCTCGGTTACATTCGCTGGGCGGCAGAGAGCCAGTTCAATGCCTCCCCTGACACGATCTTCCGATGAACTGTATTCAGCTCGGAGCCTGTCAGCCAGCAGGTGAGCCTGTGTGTTGATGAATTCGCTGTTGAGCATCGTCAAGGCCTGGGTGGGCTGCGAGGTTACGAATCGGACGGGGCAGGTCGAATCAGTGTCGGCCAGGTCGAATGCAGTCAGCATTGGGTCCAGGAGCGAACGCTTCAAGTGGATGTAGACGGAACGGCGTGCTGCCTGTTCCGGTGTGGAATTGCCCCATGCCGCGTCTGGTCTCGATGACGTCGCGAGCACCTCGGCAGGCATCTTCGGGTAGATCGAGGGCCCCCCAAGTTCCAGGTTCAATGTTCCATTGACGGACAGGAGGGAGTCACGCAGTTCTTCGGCGGTCAGTCGTTTCATCGGGTACCAGCTGAGAACAGCATTGAGCGGGTCTCGAGATCGGGCATCACCCACTGGGCTTCCCGATCGTCTGTATGCCTTGGAAGTCATGATCAAGCGGTGCATCTCCTTGATGGACATGCCACGCTCGATGAACTCGCAGGCCAGCCAATCGAGCAATGCCGGGTGAGTCGGAGGAAGTCCCAGCATGCCGAAGTCATTGGGTGTCGGGACGAGCCCGGTGCCGAAATGATGCTGCCAGATGCGATTCACGAGGACCCGGCTTGTGCGAATGTTGTCCGGATCGATGATCCACCGTGCCAATGCAAGTCTTCGACCCGAGGATTCATC
>JAYZBD010000012.1:0-9905 GCA_036339395.1 Planctomycetota bacterium
GCGAGCACCATGGATGGTTTCGCGTCCCGCGCATTGCCTGCAAGCCGCCTGCCGATGATGATCGGCGAGTTGAAGAAGGCCATGTTGGCATCATGGAATGCGATGTCATGTTCGTCGGCAAGGCTTGCCTCGAGTACATCACTGAAGTGAACCAGCTCCCGATGGACATATCCATCCGCTTGGAACGGGATATGCGCCCCATACCCCCATGAGACGCTCGCGCCGATGACCGCGACCCGCTCAAGAGGATCGGGTCCTGTCGACTCGGCAGCTGGTTCCACGGCGGACAGGGAAAGCAGGAGTGCCAGGCTCTGCAGGAGCATCATTCCCTCACTTTAGCAGCCTGGAACTCGCTCGGGATTGTGGCACAAGCGGGACCAGCGTATCCTGCCGACTTATGGACGCTAGCGACATCGAAAAAGGTACGAATGAAGCGATCGCCTGGTGGGAGGCATTTAACGACCACCTGGTGTCAATGGGCATCATCATTGGTGCTGCACTTGTCATCAATATCATCCAGGCCTTCATCCTGCGCAACTGGGCACGGCGAATGAACCGGGGAGGTTTCCGGTGGACGGCTGGTATTGCATCAAGCCTGACGGCTCCACTTGGATGGGCGATATGGTTCGTCGCGATTTCGCTCATCGCCCAGTACATGGTTCAGCCCGATACAACCCAGTGGGCAGGAGACACCTTGGTCGATCGAATTGCCCAGATTCGTCTCGGGCTGATTCTTCTCCTCGGGGCCTGGTTCGTCGCGCGTTCAATCCGCTACTTCGAATCCCTGCTGTCGGGCATTGCCAGGGAAAACGATGGTGTCGACCTGACGATCGTGAAGGCACTCTCGAACTTCTTCGTGATCTTCACATGGCTCCTCTTCCTGCTCATCGGCCTGCAGTCCTACGGCGTGAACATGACCGCGATCATCACGATCGGCGGTGCAGGCGGCTTTGCGCTGACATTCGCCTTCCAGGATGTCTTCAAGAATCTCTTCGGTGGGGTGATGATTCTCTTCAGCCGACCGTTCAAGCTTGGTGACGACATCGAGGTGAGCTCGATCATGGGCACCGTGGAAAAGATCGGTCTCTACCAGTCCATCGTTTGTGGTTGGGACTCAGTGCCCTTCGTGCTTCCCAACTCGATGTTCCTCACGAACCCCGTGAAGAACTACGGCAAGCGATCACAGCGACGATTCAAGTTCGATATCGGCCTTCGCTATGAGGACTTCAGCCGGGTCGAAGGCGTCGTCGACGATATCACGGACTTCCTGGAATCGCACGAACTCGTAGATCACGAGAAGTTCCTGCGGGTGTATTTCTCCCTGTATGGAGATTCGTGCCTGAACATCAGTATTACCTGCTTCGGACTCGCCGACCTCGGTGAGGTCAAGTGGTTCGAGTTGGAACAGTCGATCCTGCTTGGCGTTGGTGACATCGTCACGGGCCACGGCGCCGATTTCGCATTCCCGACGACGACCCTGGATCTGCCCGGCGCGACCAGTCCACCCCCTCGCAAGAAGAGGGGGCGAAGAAAGGCAGTTCGCAAGAAGACTTCCAGGAAGAAGTCCGCCCGGAAGAAGACCACCCGGAAGAAGACTGCCCGGAAGAAATCAACCAGGAAAAAGACCAGTCGCAGGAAATCCTGAGTTTCCCCGCTCCCTATGTTGAACTCATTGCAGCCTCTGCAATGAAGTCGTTCCATGGGGCAGGAAGTGCCACGGCAAGATCCAGAAGCGTCGCTGAAATCTCGGAGGCAGGCTGTGAAGACAGCAGTGCACCCTGGTAGTTCAAGCCCGCTGCTATGACGAAAAGGTACTGAAGCAGTCCAGCCAGGCGTGTATTGGCTTCATCAGCTTCTGCAAAGGTGACCTTCGCCTGCTGCTTGAACTCCTCCAGTTCAGCAGCGTCGGGGCTTTCTTCCAGCGACAGGAACCATGAGCTGGGACTGTCCTCCAGTGCTGATTGCAGCCAGGATTCGCCATCTGCCTCCTTGAGTCGTTCAATGAGCCGGTCCACCGGTCGATTCTTCTGTTCGATGCCCAACTGGAGAAAGTTCGTAACGGAGTTCCCATCGAGGGAGCCCGGGTCTGATTTCTCCATGCTGTCACGATCCGTGGTGTTCATTGCATGATCTCCATGAGTCGCAGGAGTTCGCCATCAACATCATCCTCGTGCAGGCCGTCGAGAAGAATACGCATTCGGAGAGCATCCTTGAAACGGCCTGTTGCCGTTCGAACCATGACCGCCGCCTGTGATGGAGATACGTCGAATTCCTCGACACACAGCTTGTAGGGGAGCCCATCAACATGGTGGCGGATGAACAGTTGCCAGTGGTTCCCAAATCCCTCCTCTTCACAGGAAGAGGCTGCGTCTTTCCATGCGCCCTGGACCATCGACATGGCCCAGGCTCGATCAAAGTCAAGGTCGGGGCTTGCATCAACAGGGGAATCGAGTTCTTGGTCCAGGGATGAGTCGCCGTGCCTCTTCTGCCTCCTGATCTCCTCTTTCAAGTGGAAGAGGAACCCGTTCATGAGCCATCGTCGAAGTCGAAGGCCGCTTTCCTTCCACTGGTCGAAATAGCTTTCCTTCTGGAGCCTGCTGGCAAAGAAGCCGTCGACCATGTCATCCGGTTCACCAAGTGTCCGCATGCTTGATCCGAGAAAGTAGACCTTCAGTGGGTGAGCATAGACTGACATGATGTGGCGGTTGACGACATCCCGTCCGAGGGTCCCTTCCTGCAACTGCCTGTCGATCCAGGTTCCCATGGTTTTTGGGAAGGCATCCGGTTTATCAGCTGCGTTGCTCATCTGATGCCATGGTACACTCGAACCACCTCCACCATGATCCAGATCAGTCGCTCATTGCGCATCCCGGATTCGGAACTCCGTCTCGAGTACTCGCGCAGTACGGGACCTGGAGGACAGAATGTCAACAAGCTCGAAACCCGCGTGACGATTCTCTTCGATGTCGAGGGGTCGCCATCACTTTCGGAGACGCAGCGTGACAGGATTCACGCCACGCTCCGAACGCGGATTACGAAGAAGGGCATTCTTCGAGTTACTTCGCAGCGTCATCGAACACAGGCTGCCAACAGGAATGCGGCGATGGAACGATTCATCGACCTGCTGAGGGATGCGATCAAGCCCGTGAGGAAACGCAAACCAACGAAACCCACGAGGGCTTCCAATCAGCGTCGGCTCGATTCGAAGAAGAAGCGGGGGGAGTCGAAGCGTGATCGGGGCGGACGCTGGGAGGGGTAAACAACCTGTTCAGGGCTTCAAGGAGCCGCTGGTCTCGCTCTGTCCTTCGGCATCCGACGTTTCGGGAACACTCCACTCGATGAGGGGTGCAGACCGGGGCATCGTGAGCGACATCATCGCCAACGCCGTGGAGTAGCCCGCTGAGCGGGGAAAGACGCGATCATTCCATGTGCCTTCTGGACTGCGTACGGAGAGAATCCGTTCACGCAACTGGTCTCGATACTCGTCCCGAACGCCCTCTGGCAGGAGTTCGATGGCCTGTGCAGCGTACAGGTGGGCATAGAAGAAGTAATAGGGAGCAACACCCCATGGGCCTTCATGTGTTCCAGTCTTCGCTCGTCGAGCCTCCAGCGCATCCCAGTGAGCGAAAAAGGCGTCCAGTGCGCCTCGTACTCGTGCAACGGACCCGCGGCCAGCCATGAGGAGTGTGGACTCTGTCACGAGCATCCTGCCAGCAGAGCCGGGGACATGCGTTCCAGGAGTGGCCCGTGTATCTCCGCCGCTGTATTCGACTGCACCGGTAATCGATCGGGAACGCTCGAGTGCGCCCAGTGCGAGCATGATGATGTCGGGATCAACATCCCTTCCACCTGCGGCAGACATCATGAGCGCCTGGATGGCCGGTCCTGTCATGAAAGGTGCCTGGGGAGTCGGCCGCTTGATGTTGCGACGCCGGGAATAGTTCCAACCTCCCCACTCGGGAATCGAGATCACTTCAAGTCCCCTGGTGTAGAACTCGATGGCCTGATCCACGGAGTCTTCCAGTTGATCCGGAACACGATCAAGGTTCTGGAGTTCACAAAGGTAGGCGAGCCCATAGACGTATCCCCAGCCACGAACGTCATATCCACCGCGATACCCCTCGAACTGCATGAGTGGGTGCGAGGTCGAGTCGCAGATGAACCGAGTTGCCCGTTGAAGCGCCTCGACACAACCGATGGGGTCCTCCTTGGAATCCATGCGGAGCAGTGCCGTGGAGACCAGCGCAGTCCCCCCGACCCTGTATCCAATTGGAATGACCGACTTGCCGCCCTGATTGACCCGGTAGACGCCCTCGTAGGGCCACTCTGCATTCCCAGATCCTTCCTGTACTTCAAGGAGATACGCAGCACCCCGGGCAAGGAGATCCTTGTCGGGAAGGGATTGCCCGGGCTCTTCGAGACTGGCTGCGACTGCAGGCAGTGCACATGCCATGGCCATGAGGATTGAAATGCCGCCTGATCGACGCACGGAAGCGTCCTTTCACTGTGAGGGCACCTGAATGGATCCCAGTTGCACTGTCATCGTATCATCGGGCCTGTGATGCACACCAGGAGACAGGCAAGGCGTTTGATTCGGATCAGTACGGTCCTGGCACTCTGTGCCGTGACGGTCTCCTCCGCCATGGCCCTGCTGCTCTGCCGGTACACCGTCCGGGATATCGGGTTCGTCAGCCTCGGTGAACCCAACTGGATCCTGGTCATTGACGAAAACAACTCCGGACTCGAATCGGCCGGCAGGGTCCTGCTTCAAGATTCGAATGTCGATCTAGAGACCCGCAGGCTGGGACAGGATGTTGCAGGGAACGCCTGGCTTGAGGACCGGGACGGGCGGATGCTGCAGTTGCCCCTTCAACCTGGACGCTCGGACATGCAGCAGATTGAATCCGTCGTACGTTCGGATGCGAGAACACGCATTGCCGATGCCGCCCTTGATCGATTTGCCGTCATCCTTCTGCTCGAAGGAACTGATGCGAAGGCAAATACGAGGGCGAGGGAGGCCATGGACTCGGCCGAGGCGATGCTTGCGGAACTTGATGCAGATGGAACATCACTTCCGCGTCGCATCGGCAAAGGTCCAGACCAGGTCATCGTGCCAGTGGATGCGGGCGAATCCGTGCTCCGTTGGAGCCTTGGGCTGCCAGTCGAACCTGGAAGACAGCCCTCGATCGCCGTGCTCTACGGTCGATCCAAGCTCGCAGGTCGTGTACTGCATGGTCCAGGGATGACTGCAGGTGACATTCTCGATCAACTGTCAGTCGTCGGTCTTTCCTGTGAATGTGAACAGGCGAGAGACTGGGCATTGAGGCCTTCTCTCCCCGGTACGTGGACTCACTCATATCACATGGCTGCAGTTGATCAACTTGGATTCGATCCTGCGCATCCCCTCGTGTTGGCCGAGGTCCGTCGAATCCTTGCACGTGGAAACGATGCACCTGTACTCACGAATCCTGGTGACACGTCCGATGATCTTGTACTTGGCTACAGCGAGTCAACTGTCATCGAGGACATACCTGTCTCCCCGACCGCCGAACGACCCGAACCGATTGCGCCCCCCCCGCAACGTGAGCCTGGAAGTCAGTCCACAGAGTCGCTTGAGTGGCTCTGGATCCTGCTCGGCGCGATCGTGGCGGCGGGCATCGCCGGTGCCCTGGTCATTCTTCGCAGGGGTCGTCCCTGATGCTGCTTCGACTGGTCATCTCCGAACTCCGACACCGCTGGAGCGGTGCAACCCTGGGCCTCATCATGATCGCTGTGGCGACAAGCACGGTTCTGCTGGTTGCCATGCTCGCCGAGAGTGGTGAACGACAGACACGGCGTATCCAGCGGGACATCGGGCTGAATGTCATCATCCTTCCCCCGGGAACAGACATAGACGAGTACTGGATGACAGGTGTTGCCACCGGCTCGATGCAGGCTGATGTCATGGACCGGCTTGTCGACCAGGACGTTGCCAACCGCCTTGTACCGATGCTCAAGCAGTCAATCGAGATCAATGGTCACCAGGCAATGCTCGTTGGACTGGAGGATGAGTGGTACAGGCGAAATCGAACCATGCCGGACGTCTTTACGACGGAGGTTCCCCTGGGCAGCGTGGTGCTCGGCTCGGCGATTGCCCGGTCATTGGGTGCAGGGCAGGGGGATGTGGTCCAGGTTCTTGGAGAGTCGATGAACGTCGATCGCGTCCTGGCTTCCACGGGAACACGTGAAGATGTTGCAGTTCATGTCACGCTGGCCGATGCGCAGCAATTGCTCGATCAAGCGTCGACTCTCAACGAAATCCAGGCCATCGAGTGTCACTGCGCCCCGGGCGAGGCGGACCCGCTTGGCCGGCTTCGCACGGCCCTTGATCCGATCATCCCGGGGGTGACCATCATTCGCAGGGAAGCAGCAGCCAACGCCCGCCTGCAGCAGCGTCACCAGGCAGAGCGTGTCCTTGCAGTCACATCTCCCCTGGCGCTGCTGCTCTGTGCCGGGTTGGTCGCCGCCCTGGCGACGATGAACATGCGAGAGCGCCGCGTCGAGATCGGCCTGCTGCATGCAGTGGGTCGAAGCGGGGGATTCATCGGGCTGCTGCTGCTGGGTCGCTGGATTCCCATCGGGCTGCTTGGTGCGGTCCTGGGATGGGCGCTTGCCATGACTTGTGCCACGTTCATCAGCCCGGAACTCTTTCCGAATGGTGGGCATATGGCGATCCCGATTTCAACATTCACGATTGTTCTCGTACTTGCCCCTGCGGGAGCGATTTCTGCAAGTGCAATCCCCGTAGCCATCGCACTGCGTCGTGATCCTGCCGAGGTACTTCGATCCATCTGACACCATGCCCATGATCCAGGTCCAATCCGTCAGTCGCAGGTTTCAACGTGGAAGCCAGGTCGTCGATGCACTCGTCGACTGCTCCATGGATGTCGAGCAGGGAGAGTGTGTCGTGGTTCGAGGCCCCAGCGGGAGCGGCAAGACGACCTTGCTCATGGCAGTGGGCGGTCTTCTCAGGCCTACGAGCGGATCGGTCATCGTGGAGGGCAGGTCCGTCTGGGAGGGCAGCGAGGCTTCCCGGGCAACCTATCGTTCGAATACGGTCGGCTTCGTTTTCCAGGATCCACATCTGCTTCCCTGGTTGAATGCCCGTGACAACATTGCCATCGCAGTACAAGGCCGGGCTTCCATGGGGGAGATCGACCAGTGCCTTGAAGACCTGGGTCTTGGAGATCGGGCGGAACATCTGCCGGGTGAACTGAGTACGGGTGAACGCCGCCGTGTTGCCCTGGCCCGCGCTGTCGTGAACAAACCAGCCGTACTGCTGGCTGACGAGCCCACGAGCCACCTCGACCAGGAATCCGCCGCATCAGTCCTCCAGATCCTGTCTTCCTGGTGCAATGAAGGTGGTACCGTGGTGATGGTGAACCATGGGGAACAATCGCCTCCATGCAGGCACCGGTTCGTGGACCTGCTCGAGGGTCGACTGCACGAACAGGAAATGGCGGAAGGGAAGGCGGAAGCAACGTGAAGAACAGGTTGAACATCGTCGTGTTCCTGTTGACTGCAGGCTTCCTGGCCCTGCCGACTGTTGCCGACTGGCCAGGCTACGGTGGGGACATGGCTCGAAGCCGAGTCGCTGACTCGTCACTGGACAGGAACCTGGTGGAGACCTGGCATTGGAGTTCCCCGGTTCCGCCTCGCCCGGCGTGGCCGGGGCCGGCCAAGTGGGATGCCTACAACAAGGTCCATGACATGAAGTCACGGCTGATGTTCGATGCAGCCAACCACGTGGCAATCGGGCCGGAACGTGTCTACGTCGGAAGTTCCGGCGATGACAAGGTCTATGCAATTGATCGACAGTCCGGCTTGGTGCAATGGACCTTCTACACGGAGGGACCGATTCGATTCTCTCCCTGGCTTGAAGGTGATCGACTCCTCGTTGGTTCGGACGACGGACGGATCTACTGCCTTGATGCCCGGACGGGTGAAGAGGTCTGGTCACGGCGACCGGCGGGCGCTGACCGGAGGGTTCCAGGGAACGGGCGAATCATTTCTGCCTGGCCGATCCGAACTGGACCAATCGTTCGTGATGGCATCGTCTACTGCACCGCGGGCCTGTTTCCCCTGGAGGGGGTCTACCTGTCCGCCTACGATCTTGATGAAGGCAATGTGCTCTGGTCACGTCGTTTCGAGGACCTTCCAGCACAGGGCTACCTGCTGGCATCCCAGGACCGTCTGTACGTGCCGACCAGCCGTGATGCGCCGGTCATCTTCGACCGGTCCGATGGCACGCGGCTTGGCAGGGCTGGTGGCCAGGGTGGCACATGGGCACTGCTGACTGGTGACACGCTTGTATACGGTCCTGGAAAGACGGGCACCATCGGCGTGCACGAGGCAAGCAAGGGTGATCAGTTGGCAACCTTCCCCGGGAACCACATGATCGTGACGCCCTCCATGTCCTACCTGCATACGGATACGGAACTGGTGGCGCTTGATCGGTCGGAATACCTCCGCCTTGCCGCAAGCCGGGCAGTTGCAGCCTCCAGGCAGCAGGAGATCTCCGAACTGCTTGCTGCAGGAACCGACGAACGCGCCACGCTCGAAGCAGAAGCCATGGAACTTGGAGCGAGGATCGATTCCCTTGCCGCAGCCATGAAGGACTGCTTCAAGTGGAGAGCTCCATGCAGTCACCCGTATGCAATCGTCCTGGCGGGAGACCTCGTCATTGCCGGTGGAGACGATGAAGTTGCAGCCTACGATGCGGTCGATGGTTCACTTGCCTGGAGCGCGCCTCTCAGCGGCGCAGCCCATGGACTGGCCGTTGACGATGGAGTCCTGTACGTCACGACCGATTCGGGCGAACTCTACTGTTTCGAATCCACCTCGGTTCCTGGAGAAACGCCATGATTCACCTGGCTCTCTCCATGGCGATCGGGACGGCGCCTCCGGTCGGTCCACAGTTGCCCTACCCGGCTGAAACACCAACCTGGGAGCGATATGCAGTCTGGGGCTTCGAAGAAGATTCCGTCGTGGGAACAACCGTCGAAAGCGAGTTGCCGGGCCGTATTGAAGGTCGAGTTCGAATGGTGACGTGGCCGGTGGAAGCACTGGTGCTCGATGGACGAACCGTGAAGGTGCACCTCGGCGATGATCCGGCCTCGATGCTTCCTGCCGGCAACTTCTCCGTCGAGGCCACGGTTGTCATTGATCGTCCACAGCAATGGGGTGGAATCGTCTCGGCGCTGCAGGACAACGGCGCTTCTGAACAGGGATGGCTGCTTGGATTCCGTGATGACAGGCCATGCTTTGCGCTGTCATCAACGGGAGCCGACGATGGTGATGGCAAGATGACCTACCTCGTCTCGGAACGACCGTTCGAAACGGGAACACTCCATCATCTCCTGGCGACCTGGGACGGGAGCACGATGCGGCTCTACATGGATGGGCAACCCGTCGGTTCCTCCGATGAACAATCCGGCGACGTGCTCTACCCGGCACATGCACCCGTGACGCTTGGATCCTACGAGGACGACAACGAGCACTACCCGATGACGGGCCTGCTTGGTCGAATCTCGATCTGGGACCGTGCGCTCGGGCCTGAAGAAGTCGCCTGGTGGCATGCCGAGAGCGGTCCTGCTCCGATCACACGGGCACCCCTGAAGACCATTGCCAGCTATGACTCGGCCTACCTCATTCCCGACGGGCTCGATGCGGAAGGCAAGCCGTTCCGACCCGACCCGAGAAGGCCGATACCAATGGATGGAACGGCTCCCGACTCGATCGGTCGCTCGTTCCGGGTGGTCGAGCCGGGATTGATGAACATCCCCGTTGAACGATTCTCGATCGAAGCGCTGCTGTCGCTTGATCGTGTTCTCCCGGAGGGTGGAGTTGTCGCGTGGGCCGATGAA
>JAYZBD010000013.1:0-12308 GCA_036339395.1 Planctomycetota bacterium
CAGGGGTTCCAGCCCATGCAACGATTGATCTGGCCCGCTGGCCGCGCGTGCGTCATTCGACAACCTCTCCAGCAGGCTGAGCACGAGGTCGTGGCAGCGCGGCAGGCCATGCCGGCTGAAACAACCAGTTCGGCAAGCACCCTGGCACATCGCTGGCCCCCACGGTTCAGTGGCCGAATCAGGCCGCTTCTTGAACAGATCGAGGTCCTGAGGACGCGGGCACCAATTCGCCACGGCGAACATGTCGCCTCGAAGCTCCCTGTTCCCGCAGCGAAGCATGGCGAGCATGAAGCATGGAGAGTTCACCTCGCTGGACTCCGAGGTTCCCCCCCAGGTGCTGCGATGCGGCTCCTGGAAGCCGCGGGTGAAGCCATGGACTATCACGTCCAATGGACGACCTGCCGCACGCCCATCGGAGCCGGCCGAAGGGCCTGGTCACAACTTGTCTACACGCGTGGGGGTGATGATGCAGCAGATATCCATGTCGATCCACAGGTACCCTACGGGGAAGCGGATCTCCTGCTGGGATTTGATCGTGGAGCAACACTCCGAGCTGTCGGTCCGGATTCCGACCTCCGCGTCGCTTCACCGGACCGAACCAGTGCCGTCATCAATACCGGGCTCTTTGAAGACCAGCTCGATCTCGAGCAGGCCGGCGAAGACGTTGGGCTGCTTGTCGACTACCTCAAGGGCCAATTGGTCGAGGATGCAAACCTCTTTGAGGACTTCTCCGATGGTTGTCGATACAGGTTCCACAATGAACGGCTGGCTGATATCGCCCAGGTCGGCACGGCATTTCAACTGGGCCTGATCCCGGTGACTGTTGACGCAATGATTCGAGCAACACGTGAACTGGAATCACGGGGCTTTGCCAGGACGATTGAGGCCTTCGAGTTCGGGCGTCGCATAGCCGAGAATCCATCTTCATTGCGTCGTCCAGGTGACGATCCTCTTGATGAGGATGCCGACAGGCTGGTACGTAGATTCAGCCATGCCCTTCGTCGCACCGGTCCGGGGCATCTTGAACGAGCAGCTCGCTTCAGGAGACTCATCCAACGGGCGCTGGTCGCCACCCCGGATCTCGGCGAATCTCCCGAAGGGCTGGCCAGCAGGAAGGATCTTGTCATCGCGATCCGCCGGTGCCTTTCCTGGGGAGGGCATGATGAAGCCGAACGGCTCGTGGACCTCGTCACGAACCTCTACCAGGCAGATCGAACTGAACAGGGCCACCTGCTGACCCGCCTCGCCATCCTTCCAATCGCCGAATCCATGCTCATTCGCGACGCGATCTACATGGCCTCGATGGCCGTGGGACCTGAGCACCGCAGGCGAACGCGGATGCGATTGAACATCAAGCGTGGGAGGGGTGATCGCATCGAGCGACGATATGTAACACGATTTGAACTTGTCTTCATACGCTGGAGGTTCAGGATCGATCTTCGAACCAGCGACTGGACTACGAAACTGCTGGCCCTTGCAAGGCATGTTGTTCCCCGTGCGTGGAGAGGCACTCGCAGGGAACGAGATGTCCGCATTGCGGTACGGGACCTGGTCCAGGCAGCAGCGCTGAGCATGGACCAGTACGAACATTGGACTTCCATATTCCAGGAACTTCACGAGATGGCGCTTGATGGACGATTGAGACAGGCACATGCCACGCACGTCAGGAGCCTCGATCAGGGCTGATCAGATCGCTCGCGTGACTCATGCCTCAACTGTCCGCAGGCTGCCGAGATGTCCCGTCCTCGACTTGCCCTGATGTGCGAATTTACGCCACCTTCGCGCAGGATATGTTGGAATTGTCGAACGTCCTCGTCACGAGGCCGGCTGTACGGCATGCCCTCGACCTCGTTGTACCGAATCAAGTTGACATTCGCCCGCATCTGCGAAGCAAGGCCGGCGAGTTCACGGGCGTGCTCGGGCTGATCGTTGACTTCACCCAGGAGAATGTACTCCAGGGTGATTTCCCGTCCAGTCGAGTGAAACCACTCACTTGCAGCATCAAGCAGCTCGTCGATGGTTGAATACTCGGCCCATGGGATCAACTCTCTTCGCAGTTGATCGTTGGGTGCATGCAGGCTCAGTGCGAGTGTCACCGGGATTTCAAACTCGACGAACCTGCGAATTGCAGCGGGCAGTCCGACCGTTGAAACAGTAATTCTACGAGCCCCGATACCGAATCCCCAGTCAGCATTCATGGTTCGGATCGCATCCATGACGGCGTTCATGTTTGCCAGCGGCTCTCCCATGCCCATGAACACCACATTCGTAATTCGCCCACCCTGCTCTCCAGAACGAAGGTGGTGAATCTGCTCGACAATCTGACCCCTTGTCAGGTTTCCATCAAGACCCCCGATGCCTGATGCACAGAAAGTGCACCCGACTGGACATCCGACCTGGCTTGAAACACACGCCGTGCGACGTGAATCCATTGGGATCATGACAGCTTCCGAACGACGTGTTCCGGGCTGCTGCTCCTGGAGCACCGGCAGGCTTGCCGACGCACCGTCCCAGTCCACGAGGATCTTCCTTGTTCCATCCGAAGCCAGTTGATCCTCGATGATCGTCCCACAGTTGAACTGGATTGCACTTGACAGCAAGTTCCTGGTTTCTGAACTGATGTTGGTCATCGACTGCACGTCGAGAACGCCGTGCCTGTACACCCACTGGAGCACCTGGTCCGTGACGTGCCGCCTTTCACCGATCGAATCAACGATCGCCTGGAGAGCCTCCCTGTCCAGATCGAAGATGTGGGGCCTGTTCTGCACGTTTGCTCGAATCAGTCCGACGCGCCGACCGTAAGGTCATGGACTTCATATGGAATGCCGTGTCCATCAAGGAACCTGTTCGTGGACGCCAGGTCATCCATCGTGATCCGACGTCCCTCTGGATCGACATCCCTGCTTCGCATGAAACTCTTGAGCGTGCCGGGAAGACCGAACTCGACGCTCTCATGGAAGATGTCATGCTGTTCGATGCAGGCGCCGTAGTCTTTCACAAGATGGAGAACAAGTGATTGCACGAGATCCTCCGGAGCACTGGCGCCTGCCGTGACGAGGACCGTCTCGACTCCCTTGAGCATGGAGGGGGACAGTTCCTTGCAATCGTCGATGAGGACCGCCCTTGTTCCGGACGCCTGGGCGATCTCCGTAAGCCGAACTGAGTTTGACGAATTTCCGCTCCCGACGACAAGGACAAGGTCGCATCCAGGCGCCAGTGCCCTGACTGCATGCTGGCGGTTCGTCGTGGCGTAGCAGATGTCATCACTTGGAGGAGAGTTGATATCAGGGAAGACCTCCTTGAGTGCATCGATGATCTTGTTGGCATCATCCATGCTCAACGTCGTCTGGGTCAGGTAGATGAGTTTCGTGGGATCATCAATCCTGAGCCTGGCAATCGATTCGACTGAATCGACCACCTGTATGGAATCAGGAGCTTCTCCCCTCGTGCCGATGACCTCCTGGTGATGTTCATGACCTACGAGAAGAATCTGCCATCCTCTTCGGGCATACCGGATGGCCTCGGCATGAACCTTCGTAACGAGTGGACAGGTGGCATCAATCGAGGTCAGCCCCCGTGCGTCGGCAGCCTGGCGGACAGCGGGGCTGACCCCATGGGCGCTGAAGACGATGATCGCCCCCTGGGGCACATCCTCAACCTGCTCGACGAAGGTCACTCCCCGGTCAATGAACCTGTTGACGACGTGCTTGTTGTGCACGATCTCGTGATAGACGTAGATCGGCTCCCCCTCGAGGATGTCAAGAAGCTGGTCAACGACATCGATCGCCATGTAGACACCGGCGCAGAAACCACGTGGATTGGCCATGATCAATCGCAAATTGAACTCCAGGAAGCCCATTCTAGCAATCGCCAATGGTTGAAGCCACCGCGGTACACTTTCCGGTCCATGCAGGCTCCTGCACGCATTCCGGTTATCGAGCTGCTCAAGACGTGGGGGCCCGATCAGCGACCTGTCGTCACCATTGACGAAGCGAACCGCTATTGCCGTGACCTGACACTTTCACATGGCGAGAATTTCAGTGTCCTTACCAGGTACGTGCCCGGCAGCATGCTTGAGGGCGTCTGTGCCGTCTACGCCTTCTGCCGCTGGGCCGACGACCTGGGAGATGAAACAGGTGATCCTGACGAATCACTCCGGCTGCTTACATGGTGGAGGGAGGAACTTGAACGGTGCTTCGAAGGCAGCCCGTCACATCCCGTATTCATGGCCCTGGCACCAGTCGTGGAGCGACATGAACTTTCCAAGGCCCCCTTCGAGGCATTGATCGACGCCTTTGAGCAGGATCAGACGAAGACTCGATACGACACCTGGGACGAGGTCCTTGGGTATTGCCGTTGCAGCGCCGACCCGGTGGGAAGACTGGTCCTTGCACTTGCAGGTGAACCCTGCTCCGAGAAACAACTTGTCGCCAGCGATGCAGTCTGCACGGCCCTGCAGTTGACGAATCACTGGCAGGATGTTCATCGTGACCTTGTTGAGCGAAACCGGATCTATCTTCCCTCGGAACTCCATTCAATCACGAACTTCGAGTCGCGTCTTCGTTCGACCGTAGACATGAAGCATGCACCCGATGCAACATTTCTTGAGTCCTACAGGGAGTTGCTGCGCACCTGCGTTGAACGAACATGGGATCTCTTCCATGAGGGCAACTCGCTCCTGGAGATGGTCGGTCGAGATATTCGTCCCGTCATCTGGCTCTTCCAGGCCGGTGGGACTACTGTACTTCACCGGATCGAGCAGTGGAACTTTGAAACATGCCTTGGTCGTCCTCGAATCGGAGCAATGACCAAGATGTATCTCGCCTTCAAGGCGGCAAGGCAGGGAAGGGGGGGTTCATGAACACGACTGCCCCTGAACTGATCGAAATCGATGCCTACAAGTGGTGCAAGGGTGTTACGAAGAAGCGTGCACGCAACTTCTACTACGGGTTGAAGCTGCTCCCTGAACCCCGGCGATCTGCGATGTATGCGATCTATGCATGGATGCGCCATGCCGATGACCTGATCGATGAACAGGGAGACCGGGACGCCGCCTCAGCCCTGCTTGACGAGTTCGCCGAACATACACGTGCATCACTCACCGGAAGCGTGCCCTGCGACCTGCCCATGTGGAAGGCCTTTACCGAGACCGTTTCCCGCTGGTCATTGGATCCGGCTCCCTTCGGCATGATGATCGACGGCCAGCAGGCGGACCTGGAGGGCCAGCCGATCAGGACTCCCGATGAACTGCTGCAGTATTGTCGGCAGGTGGCTTCCTCGGTCGGCCTCATCTGTATCCAGATCTGGGGCGCGACTGGCGATCTTGCCAGGGACCTTGCCATCGAGCGAGGCATCGCCTTCCAGCTGACGAACATTCTCAGGGACCTCCGCGAGGATCTCGAGATGGGTCGGTGCTATCTCCCCTCGGAACAACTGAAGTCTGCAGGAATCTCAACTGACGACCTCCTGTCATGGCTGCATGCCGACCGATGCGAGTCGCTTGTCCGAGGTTGGATCGATATTGCACACGAGGCCTATGGTCGTTCCGCACCCCTTGATGAAATGATCGATGTGGAATGCAGGCCGACGCTCTGGGCCATGACTTCCATCTACCGCTCGCTCCTGGATCGAATCGATCGTGATCCAAGCCGCATTGCACGCGGTCCGAGGATACGACTTGGCGCTGCACATAAGACATCCATCGCGCTGCGAGCACGCTGGATGGCACGGGGTGGATGATGTCGGATGTATTGATCATCGGCGGGGGCCTGGCCGGGCTGGCTTCCGCCGTACGTCTTGCAGAGTCTGGACATCGTCCCGTCATTCTCGAGACTCGAAGGAAACTCGGTGGGCGGGCAACCAGTTTCGAAGATCCACGAAGCGGCGTCGTGCTCGACAACTGCCAGCATGTTCTCATGGGCTGCTGCACGAACCTGCAGGATCTCTACCAGCGACTCGGCGTGCTGGACGCCATCGAGTGGCATGACACGCTCTACTGGCTCAGGGAAGATGGCATGCTGGATGTGCTGACCCCTGGACGGCTCCCTGGACCGCTGCACCAGGCACGCTCCCTCCGTCGGATGCGACTGCTCGATCGAGCAGAAAAACGCGAAGTCCGCAGGGCCTGCTGGAGACTGCTCCGCATGGGGCGACCTGGCAGGATGGACTGGAGAGAGAGAACATTCGCCGAGTTTCTTGCATCCACGAACCAGTCTCCAAGGGTCTGCACGCTCTTCTGGGAGCCGATCATCATCAGTGCATGCAACCTGCCTCCAGGTCGTGTCGCCGCTGTCCACGCAATACAGGTCTTCCAGGACGCGTTCCTGCCAAGCCGATTCGCCGGGATGATGGGACTTCCCTCGGTTCCATTGCGAGAGCTCTACGACCCGGCGGAAGACATCATCACCAAGGCGGGAGGCCGGATAGAAACCGGTTGTTCGGTTCGCTCCATCGCCTTCGATGATGATGGAGTACGCGGCGTCGTCACTGCCGATGGGCCACTGGAGGCGAAGCTCGTCCTTTCAACCGTGCCCCCCGATCGACTGGACAAGCTTGTGCCCGATCATGCAAGAACGGGGGACAGCCGACTGCAGAATCTCCACAGGTTCCAGTGCAGCCCCATTCTCGGCGTGCACCTGCTGCTTGACTCGCCCGTGCTTGCTATCCCTCACCTCGTGCTTCCAGGCCGAGCCGTCCAATGGGTCTTCAACAAGGGTGTTGATGAGCATGGGCAGCAGCACCTGCATGCGGTCATCAGTGCTGCAGACGATTGGATGGACCTCGATGAAGAGGCCATTGTCGAGCGTGTCCTGGAAGACCTCTCGGCTGCCGCTCCATCCATTCGTGACCGCACGATCGTCAATGCACGATCCGTGAAGGAAAGGCAGGCGACCTTCGCCGCAACCCCGGAAATCGAACCATTTCGACCAATGTCGGCCCCATCGACCATCGGCGTCCATGGCGGCGATGCAAGGGGGCTGTACCTCGCTGGAGACTGGTGCGCAACAGGCTGGCCTGCAACCATGGAAGGAGCTGTTCGCAGTGGCTACATCGCTGCAGAGGCGATCACGGGTTCGCGATGCCTCGTCGAGGACCTGCCGCCTTCATGGCTCAGCGGCCTGCTCAGTGCTCGGTAGGAACCGTCGCCGACTGGGCCTGTCCTACAGGACCGACTGGATCGACGTCGAGTGAATCGACGATGAATGCCCAGACGTCAGCTGTCTCGATGATTCGCATCCGTGTCGGCTTTCCTGCACCGTGTCCTGCTCGTCGATCAATCCTGATGAGGACGGGCTCATCACCTGCATGGGCGTACTGGAGCGCGGCCGCGAACTTGAACGAGTGACCAGGAACCACGCGGTCATCCGTATCGGCCGTCGTCACCATGGTCGCCGGATAGGCAGTTCCTGGTTTCAGGTTGTGGTAGGGCGAATAGGCATGGAGAGCCTTGAAGATCTCTGGATCGGAAATGTCCCCGAAGTCGCTCTGCCAGGCAGCGCCAATCGTGAACTTGTGGAAACGAAGCATGTCCATGACCCCGACGGCCGGAAGACAGGCCCCGTAGAGGTCCGGTCGTTGCGTCATGCAGGCACCGACCAGGAGCCCGCCGTTTGAACCGCCCTGGATCGCCAGTCGATCAGGGGTCGTGTAGTCGTTGTCAATGAGCCACTCGGCTGCCGCGATGAAGTCGTCGAAGACATTCTGCTTCCTTGTCTTCGTACCGGCCTCATGCCATTCTCGACCATATTCACCACCACCGCGAAGGTTGGGTATGGCCAGCAGGCCGCCCATCTCGACCCATGCAACGCGGGAAGGGGAGAAGTATGGGGTGAGCGAGATGTCGAACCCGCCGTATCCATAGAGCAGGGTCGGAACCTGCCCGTTGCGAACCATGTCCTTGCGATGAACGAGGAACATGGGCACCCGTGTCCCATCCTTGCTTGAATAGAAGACCTGCTCGACGCTGTAGTCCGCCGGGTTGAAGTCGACCTTGGACTCGGTCATGACATACGTCTCGCCCGTGTCAAGATCGATGTGATAGCTCGTTGGAGGCGTCGTGAAACTGGTGAATGAATAGAAGGATTCACTGTCATCGCTGAGTCCAGTGAATCCCCCGGCGCTGCCGATGCCGGGCAGGCTGATTTCGCCCATCGGAGTGCCATCCTCGCTGAAACGGTGTATCCGTGTCGAGGCATCCTGCATGTAGTTGGCAACGAAACTTCCGTTGACATGGCTGACGGACTTGAGTGTTGCATCCTGCTCGGGGATGACCTCGCTCCAGATCGGCCCGGGGGCACCCATGTCCGCGGCAAGCAATCGCTTTCGAGGCGCATCCTTGTCTGTCATGAAGTACAGGGTGTCGCCGATGGCTTCGACGAACTCGTATTCATCTTCCCAACCACCGACCAGGTCGATGAAGCCGCCATTGGGATTCGACAGGTCTCGCACCTTGACGAGGTTCGGCGGGCCGGAGCCTCGCCAGACCGTAACGACAAGCCAACGGCCATCCTCGCTCACCGAGGGGCCCCACGTCCATTTCGACTGGTCAGCATCTTCGAGGACAAGCGTATCCTCCGATTGCGGCGTGCCCGGCACGTGCCGATAGAGTTTCATGAAGACATTGCGGTCAAGGAAGGCGGCTCCTTCCTCGGGCGCGTCGTATCGGCAGTAGTAGAAGGCGCTGCCATCAGGCATCCATTCAGGCGTGCTGAACTTCGACCACTCAATGGTTTCATCGAGATCCTCGTCGGTCTCCAGGTTCCTGATCTTCCAGGTCTTCCAGTCACTGCCGGCATCTGCGACGGCGTAGGTCATGTATCGGCCATCATCGCTGAAACTCGTCCCACCCAGAGCCACGGTGCCGTCATCGGACCACGTGTTTGGATCGAGAAGTATCGTCGGGTCCGAATCCAGGCTCTCCATCGTGTACAGGACGTCCTGGTTCTGCAGCCCCGTATTTGCGGAGAAGAAGTACCTGCCCCCGACCTTGAACGGGGTCCTGAACTTCGGGTAGTTCCACAACTGCTCAAGCCGTTCTTCGATCGCATCTCGATGTTCAAGGGAATCCAGGTGCGACCTCGTCAGGTCTGCCTGTGCATCAACCCAGGCATCGACCTCTTCGTCGACGCGGACATCATTCTCAAGCCAGCGATACGGGTCGTTTACCGTCGTTCCGTGGTAGACATCGGTGTGGTGCACTCGTCGCGACTCCGGGTAGTCCGGAGCGCCGAGCATCGCAAGAACGATAAGCAGTGATGAAATCATGTCCTTCTCCTGTTCCTGATCCTAGCAGCCTGCGACTGCCTCAACCCACCACATCCGGAAGTTCGTCGAGCCTGGCAGTCAGGTTCCTCGGGCCATCGGCCGTAACAAGTACATCAGCCTCGTAATGCACGCTCAGGGAGCCGTCGGCGGTTCGTATCGGCCACTCCCCAGGATCACTTTGCACATCATGCCTGCCGGCATTGAGCATTGGTTCTACTGCAACAAGCATTCCCTCGACAAACTCCTTGGTGCTGTCCACCCATTCTCCAGGCCGCGTTGGAACGACATTGGATATGAAGGGCGGACCGTGCAATGTCTTTCCATATCCATGTCCACCGAGACCTCGAACAAGGCTGAAGCCAGCCTCCTTCTCGACGCAGTCCTGGACCGCCTCGGCCCAGGCCAGCAACTTGGCGCCCGGTTGCATCGCGGCAATGCCACGACGGAGCGACTCTCGCCCGACGTCCATCAGGCGCCGCGCATCGTCCGAGCACTCGCTGATGGCGTACGTCCACGCCGCATCGCCGATCCACCCGTTGTGCTTCACCCCGATGTCGATGGACACGAGGTCACCTGGGGCGATCGGTGTCGTGCTCATGAGGTGTGTCCCATGGACGACGCAGTCATTCACTGAAAGGCATGAGTGGCTGGGAAAGGGGGGGTGCCCCGGGATCCGGTATCGCAGGAAACAGCTCTTGGCTCGAAGAGACTTGATCGTCACTCCGACGAACGCATCAATATCCGCAAGAGTTCGTCCCGGCTGCAGGTAGGTGACCAGTTGCTCATGCACCTGTACGACGATTGAGGCGGCTGCGGCCGCTCCTTCGATGTCACGTGGTCGCGAGATCACCATTGCACCGGCTCCATGATCATGATCCCGTCGCCTCGGGATCTTCCCCCTGCTCCTCGACGGTTGATGAGTCGGCAAGGAACTGGATGACTTCTCCTCGCTGGATGATCAAGGGCGGCGGCTGTGCAGAGACCCACCAGGCAAGTTCCCGCTCGTCCTGTGAATCAAGGACCACCAGGTCCGCTCGATGCCCGGGAGCCAGCGAACCGACCTGGCTCTGCAGGCCAAGAACGCAGGCCGCGTTGTAGGTCGATGCGGCAATGGCCTCCTGCGGAGTCAGCCCACACTTTCGACAGGCCAGCGACATCGCCATCGGCATGGAGGGGCATGGGGCAGACCCCGGGTTGAGATTCGTCGCCAGGGCAATCGCTGCACCTGCCTCGATCAACTCCCTGCCTGCTGCATACCGACCATCAAGGCAGTACCCGCTTGCAGGAAGTATCACCGCCATCGTCTCGCTCTCGCCGAGCCGCTTGATGACAGCGGGGCTGGTGGCCTCCAGGTGATCGACGCTCCTGGCTCCCATCTCGATCGCCTTTTCCGTCATGCCGAGTTCATTGAACTGGTCCGCGTGGACTCGAAGCGGGCACCCCAGGTCAGTTGCCCGTTCAAAGAGACGAGTCGTATCTTCCACCGACCATGCTCCCTGCTCGCAGTAGGCATCGCACGTGATGCCGGGAAACTCCTCTGCAGCAGCCGGCAGTGTTTCATTGATCGTGCGATCTATGAAATCAGGCACATCGGGGTCGATTGCGTGGGCGCCCAGGAAGGTTCCGGTCACCAGTTGTGTTGTCTGTACGGACGCGTCGTGAATGGCTCGAAGCATCTTCAGCTCATCGGGTGTTGTCAGTCCATAGCCGGACTTGACTTCAACGGTGCTGGATCCCCAGGTTGCCATTCGTGCAAACTGCTCGGAGAGTCCACTGGCAAGCTGCTCTTCACTCGCCTCGCGAACGGCACGGACCGTGGACATGATGCCGCCGCCTTCCTCGAGCAGCTGCAGGTAGGTCGCCCCCTCGAGCATCTTCTGGAACTCGTCAAGCCGCGAACCGGCCCAGCATGCATGTGTATGGCAGTCAACGAAGCCCGGCAGGACGACCCTGCCATCAAGATCGATGACCATGTCCGGTTCCAGGCCTTCTGGTGGCGAACCGTCGCCCAGTTCCTTGATCAGCTCATCTTCAACCAGGATCCAACCCTGCTCGATGACTCCCAGGTCACCAAGGGCCTCCCCTCGACGAGGTGAGCCATCTCCCTTGAGCGTACAGAGCCGTGCATTGACAAGAAGCAGTTCGCCCATCAGTCAGTTCCAGTCTCGTATTGGTATGGGCACATCAAGCGAATCAGCGCATGCACGGGCCGCCTGCTCGCCGGAATCAACATGTCGGAAGATGCCCGTCATCGGGTCATTGGTCAGCACGCGGCGAATCCTGGCTTCTGCTGCATCGGTTCCATCGCAGACCACGACCTGGCCGGCATGCTGGCTGAAGCCGATGCCGACTCCGCCCCCATGATGGAAACTCACCCAGCTTGCGCCGCTGGCGATGTTCACCCCGAAGTTCAGCAGCGGCCAATCCGAGACGTCATCCGTGCCATCGAGCATGCCTTCGGTCTCGCGGTTGGGAGACGCGACCGAGCCGCAATCGAGGTGATCTCGCCCGATGACCAGTGGGGCCGAGACGATGCCGTCGCGGACCATCTCGTTGAAACGGACGCCCGCCTTGTCGCGCTCACCAAGTCCAAGCCAGCAGATGCGACATGGGAGCCCCTGGAAGGCGACGCGATCCTGCGCCATGGTGATCCATCGACGCAGTGATTCATCCCCGGGAAAGAGTTCGAGAACCGCCTCGTCTGTCTTCCGAATGTCCTCGGGATCTCCAGAGAGGGCAGCCCAGCGAAACGGACCTCGACCAAGGCAGAACTGCGGCCTGATGTAGGCCGGGACGAAGCCGGGGAATGCAAAAGCATCCCCATAACCCTCGTCGAGTGCGCGTTGGCGAATGTTGTTGCCGTAATCGAAGGTCTTTGCGCCCGCCTCCTGCAACTGCACCATGCACTCGACATGCGTTCGCATCGATGCCATGGAGCGTCGCTGGTACTCAGCTGGGTCCGAGTCACGCAGGGCATCGGCATCTTCACGCGATATGTTCTGCGGGTAGTAGCCCTGAAGTGGATCATGCGCGGAGGTCTGGTC
>JAYZBD010000014.1:0-15658 GCA_036339395.1 Planctomycetota bacterium
ACGCATCTCGCCCGTGACGAACAGCGTGCACCCACGCGCCGCCGCTTCATCCAGCAGTGAACCTCCGGCGCCCGGGCAGAGACCGACATGCTCATGGCATGCCGGCCCACCGCGACCCTCGGCGACGCGCAATGTCGACACACCAAGGTGTGCCTTCAGCGATGCAACGATGTCCGCAGTCGATTTCGGCTCGGCAAGCGCCAGGCAACGCCCGATGCCCGTGTCGTGCATCGGACGGTCGGCCAATGGAATCACGTGGACCGGCGGCTCCTCGTAGGGATGCGCCGATCGCAAGGCAGCCAGAACCCCGGCCAACCCGCGAATCGAACTGACCATCATCAGGCGACGTTCGTTGACACGCTCCAACTGCCCGGCCTTGCCCGAGGCGGGATTGGTCGAGGGGCCACCGATGAAGGTGCCCTCGTTCTCGATGCTCGTCGAGCAATGCGTGTAGTCGCCGATCATTCCTCCTCCGGCATCACCCATGGCGGTGCGAACCGCGTCCATTGCTTCAAGCGGCACGTAGGTCACGACCTTGCACTGCTCATGTGAACCCAGTTCGGTCGCTGCATGCAGCGGACTGGCCTCGCCTGCACCAATGCCGTCTGCCAGCCAGTCGGTCATGCCACCCGGTGCCGCGTCCAGCGCCGTGTGCGGGCTGAATACCGCGATGCGTGAAGCGGCCGCCTGGAGAACGACAGCAGAATCCGGGTCGGAGGCGATGAAACGCTTCAGCCCGGAGAAGATGGGGGGGTGGTAGGCGATGATGGCGTCGGCATCAGCCTGCTCGGCCTCGATCAATACGTCCATGTCCAGGTCAATGGCCAGGAAGACGGTGTGCAGGGTCCAGTTGCCAGAGCCCACGAGCAGACCGACGTTGTCCCATTCCGCGGCATGGCCAATAGGCGCGATGGACTCCCAGGTATCGACAAGGTCCTGAACGACGTGTGGCACGGTACTCCTCCAGGAGGGCGTTGTACCACATGCAGCTGCTGATTGAACAGGCCCGCTATAATCGTCCCCCTTCCAGTCCAAGGAGCCCATCCATGCGCAGGTTCAGCCTGAACGAATCTACGAATCCCGCCCTCAAGCACCAGGAACTCTTCGCCCCCGTCAGTGGAACGGAGACAGCAAGCATCCAGGGCGTGGTCAACAAGACCGCCATGCTGACTGTCATCGCCATCATCGGTGGCATGATCGGTGTTGCAATCACCGCAAAACTCCCACAGGGAGCCGGGATCGCAATCAGCATCGTCACCGCGATCGTGACCTTCGGACTCTACTTTGCTGCCATCGCGCGACCCATGATGGCAGCCGTACTTGCACCAATCTATGCCATCGTCGAAGGATGCTTCCTGGGCATTTTCACGGGAGTCATTGACAACTGGCTTGCCTTGAACGAGACAACCGTAGCAGGAGGCGTTGCGCTGCAGGCCTTCATCATCACCATCGCCATCCTTGCAGCCATGTTGATTCTGTACTCGTTGCGCATCATCCAGCCCACGAAGAAGTTCCAGGCAGTCGTTGGCACATGCATGATGGGCATCTTCCTCGTGTACCTCATCTCGTTGCCGCTGATGCTCTTTGGAATCGATGTGCCCTTCATCTCGGTCTTCACCACGCCCACTTCCGGCAGCGGAATGTTGATCGGCATCGGCGTAAACCTCTTCATCCTGTTGATCGCCTCCTTGATGCTCATCATCGACTTTGGCATCATCGAACGCCTGGTCAAGGGCGGGGCGCCCAAGCGAATGGAATGGTTCGCGGGATTCATCCTGCTCGTGACACTTGCATGGATCTACTTCCAGGCGATGCAACTGGTGGCGAGACTCGCCGTAAGCAGGAACTGATCGTGACGACCCTCCAGGCATCAAGCGAGACCAGCATGGCACTTTCGCCCATCGAGGACATTCTCGAAGAACTCAAGGCGGGGCGCATGGTTGTCCTCGTTGATGACGAGAATCGCGAGAACGAGGGTGACTTCGTCTGTGCAGCCGAGCACGTGGATGTGGACATGATCAACTTCATGACTCGCATCGGCGGTGGATACCTGTGCGTAGCCCTTGCCGGTGAAGACTGTGATCGGCTTGATCTTTCGCCACAGGCAGCAGTGAACACCTAGTTGCGTACGACGCCTTTCACCATCAGTGTCGACGGACATCCAAGGCATGGTGTCGGCACAGGCATCTCGGCAGGTGATCGAGTCACGACCATCAAGCTGCTGGCCGACCCGGATTCTCGACCCGACGACTTCGTTCGACCGGGACACATCAATCCGCTCCGGGCACGCGACGGGGGAACCCTCGTACGAACCGGGCAGACCGAGGGAAGCGTCGACCTGATGCGCCTGGCCGGTCTGAAACCTGCCGCAGTCATCATCGAGGTCGTCCGACCCGATGGTGAAATGGCACGCATGCCGGACCTGGAAGCCATCTGCGAAGAACACGAACTGAAGATGTGCAGCGTCGAGCAGGTCATCGCGTACCGGCTGGCACGCGAATCACTCGTTGAACGCGTCGAGCCTCTCGAGGGAACACCGATCGAGACCCCGCACGGCACCTTCACCCTGCATGCCTATCGCAGCACCATCGATCCCCAGCCACACATCGCCCTCGTCGTGGGCAACCTTGACGCTGACGAACCAACCCTGGTGCGAGTGCAGCGACGAGACCTGCTGGGTGACATCTTCGACGCAACCGATCGACCCACGGGTCGGCAACTGCGAGCCTGCCTTCGACAACTGCAGGAAGCAGGACGTGGGGTTCTCGTCTACCTGCGACCTGAACACATGGGAGACGGGTTGCTTGACCAGTTGCAGAGCATCCAGCGACCAGGGCAGGACAATCCCGATCAACCTGACCTGACCCGGGGCGATGGTGTTGCCGCCCGTTCTCGCCCGATCGAGGAGCGTGAACTGGGAACCGGCAGCCAGATTCTTCGGGACCTGGGACTCAGCAAGTTGCGCCTGCTCACCAACAGCCCACGACCCTATCCGGGCCTGCATGGCTACGGGCTTGAAATCGTCGAGCACGTTCCGATCGATGTCCAGGACACCGATCGCAGCTGAATCAGTTCATCGACCCGTTGATTCGGATCTGCATGCCCAGGACGGCCCGGGCCTGCTCGAAGTCGCCAATTTCGACGAATGACTCTCGAACAACCATGGCTGCCGCATTACGTACGGGCAGGGCCATGGCATCATCCTGCATGATGGGAAAGAGAATCTCGAGGCGTTCCCCGGGCTCAAGATGCTGCCTGGCTTCCCAGACGCCAAAGAGCGCAACATTGATCGGATCGGACAAGGCATCGGCAATCATGCCGGACATCTCCATCTTGCCCACGAACTCGCCGCCTTCCTGGAAGAAGGGATCCTCCTCGCCTCGATCCATGTGGGGGGGTTCCATGTGTCGCGGGTCCATCGGGGGACCACCTGGGCCGCGAAATACGTTTCCGCGGCGCCGCATCTCGTCCTCGTCCATGTGCATGAACCTCTCGTGCATCTCATCTTCATCCATGTGCATGAACCGATCCAGCATCCCTTCTTCTCCACGCCCCATCTGCTCCATGACCATCTCGCGGACGAAGTGGGGGACACCCTCCATGTCGCCCATGTCTCCGCTGATCTCGATGTGGATTTCACCCTCCATCTCGCCTTCGGTCATGTCGCCCAGGTCGAAACGCATTACCCGGTGCTGCTCTTGGTGACGATGCTGCTCATCGTGGCGATGCTGTTCTTCGTGCATGTCCCGTGATCCGGGGCCGTCCTGCCGACGGTCGTGATCGGGGCCGGGCCGCCTGTCCTGGGCACGATCGTGTTCCCGGTTCCTGTCTTCACCACGAATACGTCCCTCGGCGCGCAACTGGGCTCGAAGAGCCTCGATCTCGGCCTCCAACGCCTTGATCTTCTGGGCATTTTCATTGTCACTCGACTCCGCCGACATGGCGGGCAGGGTCGCGAAGGAAAGTACGGCGGTAGCAAGCAGGATCGTGGTCTTCATGTTCAACTCCTAAACGGGATATGCGAAGCCAGCATGGTACAGGGATGGATTCAACTCGTCGCAAAGCATGCGGCTAGCAGGTGCCGGGGCGGGGGGAGATTGGTTCAGTTGCCTGTTTCGACGACACGGGCCTCGATCGAGATCCGTTCCACCTGTGTCGGTGTCGTCGCTGTTGCAGTGAAACGATGTCCATTCTCGTCATATGACTCGCCCGTCTCCGGCACATGGCCGATGCAGGCCATCAACCATCCGCCGACGGTGTCGTATTCCTCGTCCTCGGGAAGACCAAGGTCCAGGGCCTCGTTGAGATCGTCGATGTGAAAGTGGCCATCGACCTCGTACTGCCCCTCGGCGAGCGGCCTGAGGCTTGGGTGCTCTTCATCCTCCGGTTCATGTTCATCCACGATCTCGCCGACGATCTCCTCAAGCACATCCTCGATCGTGACAAGCCCGGCCGTCCCGCCGTATTCGTCCACGACCATGGCCATGTGCACCTCGGATCGCTGGAAGTCTGCCAGCAGGTCCGCAACCTGCTTCGTCTCGGGAACAACGATGGGCCTTCGAAGCAGTGGACGCAACGTGAAGTCCGCGGCTTCTTCTCCCAGCCACCGCACCAGGTCCTTGGCGTAGAGGATTCCCGCGATGTGGTCGAGATCCTCGTCGTAGACAGGGATGCGGGAGTGACCGACTTCCCCGATCAACCGGCGGATCTCCGAGAGATCATCGGTGTATTCCAGGCCGTCGATATCGGTGCGGGGCGTCATGACTTCCCCGACATCCGTACTGCTGAATTCCACGACATTCTCGATCAAGGCGACGGCGCCTTCATCAAGACCACCCTCGCGGTGAGATTGTTCGATGCTTCGGAGAAGTTCCGCCTCGGCCTCGGCCGGTGCTCCATTCATCTCGGCGCCTGCGCCACTGAGACGCCTGATGACCTCGTCGATGAAGCGGGCAATCCAGGATACGCAGAACACCGTCCAATCGAAGAGGCGCAGCAGCGGGAAGGACAGTGACACCGTCGCCGGTGCAGCATGGCGAGCAATGCTCGAAGCGACCAGGTCGAGTGCGATCCAGCACAGAAGTGTCCCGGTACATATGCCGACGAAGAAGCCTGCAATCGAGAACCCTTCTCCCGGCAGGCCACTGAAATCAAGAACCCAGAGCACCAACCAGGCGACGGCAACGATGAGTGACTCCAGGGCGGTCGCATGCGCAATCATCGATCGCCGTGGTTCCATCTTCTGCCAGGCAACATCGCGTCCCTTTGCAGCGAGTCGGCGCTCGATGGCAGAACGGCCGCCGTTTCGCAGGATGAGCGAGAGTGCCATGCACAGGGTCGAGTAGATGGCGGCAATGGTGATCAGGATCCACCAGGTTGCGCTCCAGGCAATCACGCGTCACCTCCATCACCGCGGTCGTAGACACGTCCGATCCCGATCGCTTCAAGAAGTCGATCCTCCTCGGCGTGCATGCGGTCACTGTCTCCAGGCTTCTTGTCATCATGGCCGCAGCAGTGCAGCAACCCATGAATGACGTACAGCAGCAGTTCCTCCGCAATGCCATGCCCGCGTGATTCCACCTGCCTGCGTGCTTCATCGAGGCAGATCGCGATGTCCACCTGGAGTGGGGCATCCGGATCGAGGGTCGAAGGAAAGGTCAGGACATCGGTCGTCGTCTGGTCATCGTGAAATTGGGAATGAAGGCTGGTCATCGCCGCATCATCGATGACTCGAACTGCCAGTCGCTCTACCGGGCGAGGAAGAAGCGGAAGAAGCAACTCGACCTGTTCGCGCAGCCAGGACGGGTCGAGGCCTGGAGCTTCGACTTCACAGTCACAGGTGACGGTCGGTTCTAGAGGGACGTCCGGCTCGTTTGTACAGCCAGGTTCGTCGCAGTCGGCAATAGCCGGTTCGGGTGTGTTCATCGTCTTCTGACGTTCCTCATCTTCCCAATTGCCCAGCCCCGGAATGGGAGGCAACGCGCAAAAGGTAGGGCCAAACAGGCTTGTAATCCAGTCGAAAAACAGGAGTGACGTTTCAGGGGCATGGGAAGGGCATTATCGGGCCTGGCTCGACCCTGCTCAGGTCGTTGCGCCAACCGTGACCGGCACGATCGATGGCTTGACCCTGGCCTCGAACTCGTCGCGGAACTTGTTCACGATCGTTCGAACCGCCCAGTTGTTTCCGTCGGCAAGGCCGCAGATGGTCGTCCCGGGAATGACTCCCATCGAACCTGCAATCTCAAGGGTCATGTCCAGGTCGCGACTTCGGCCGTCCCCCACCTCGATGCGCCTGAGCAACTGGTAGAGCCACTCCGAGCCTTCCCTGCAAGGTGTGCACTGGCCGCAGGATTCATTCCGGAAGAAACGCGCGATGTTCCGCGCAACAGACACCATGTCGGTGTCCTCGTCACAGATGATCGGACAGGCAGTGCCAAGCCCCATCAGGTCATAGCGTTCACCGATGTCGAAATCGAGTTCCGCCTCGTACTGGTCCCGGCCGAGCACTCCCATGCTCACTCCACCGGGAATGCAGGCCTTGTATGCCTTGCCGCCGCGCATTCCGCCGCAATACTGTTCGACCAGGTCACGCACGGAGATTCCCAGATCGCATTCGTACACGCCTGGTCGTGTCACGTGCCCGGAAACTCCCATGAGCTTCGAACCATAGGAGCCGGGCTTGCCGATGCTCGATGCACAACCCATGGTCTTGTACCAGTCCGCGCCTCGAGTAACGATGTCCGGAATGGCCGCGAGTGTCTCGACATTGTTCACGATCGTCGGCCTGCGGAATATCCCTTCCACCGCGGGGAAGGGAGGCTTCACGCGTGGCCAGGCCCGCTTGCCTTCGATGGCTTCGATGAGTCCCGTTTCCTCTCCACAGATGTACGCGCCTGCGCTTCGATGCAGGAAGCAGTCGACCTTCAGTTCGACCTTGCCCTTCAAAAGGCCCTGGGGACCGAAGATGCCATGGTCATAGGCTTCCTGGATCGCGGCTTCGACCACGCCCGCCTGGCTGCGGTACTCACCGCGGATGAAGAAGTAGGCGATATCGAGTCGACAGGCCCAGCATGCAATCGCGATTCCCTCGAGCACGAGGTGCGGGTCGTAGTCGATGAGCAGGCGATCCTTGAATGTTCCCGGTTCGGCCTCGTCGCAATTCACGGCAAGGTATCGCTGGCCACCATCCGGCTCGGGCAGGAAGCCCCACTTCACTCCACAGGGAAAGCCGGCTCCACCGCGTCCACGCAGTTCCGAATCACGAACAATGGAGGTGACATCGGCAGGATCCATCGACAAGGCCTGCTCGAGAGCTGCATAGCCGCCCGTCTTGATGTACTCGTCGATGGTGACGATGTGTCGATCGGCAAAGTCGCCCCAGGGGGGAGTCGGAATGCGCCTGCAGAGGACCGGCTCATTCATCGGAGTCACCATCCTGGATCGTTGAGGAATGCACCTCGACCTCGTCGATGGTCGTTCGACGCAGGGTCACTCCCTGCTCATTGGTCGTCTCCTCGACAGTGCGCTTCACCTCGACTCGATCCGTGTCTTCCCCGGGCTTGGTCTTGACGCCCTTGGCGATGTTCCCGAAGAACTCACCGAGACATCGCATCAGGGGCTTCCTTGGTTCGGGGGTGGTCATCGTGCACGCTCCCGCTCGATGAGACGGTCCAGCTGCTCAAGGGTCAGGTTGTCGAAACGCTCGTCATTGACAAGGGCGCATGGTGCCGTATCGCATGACCCGAGGCACTCAAGCGTCAGGAGCGTGAAGATCCCGTCGTTGGTCGTTTCGTGCGGATCGATCTGCAGTTCGTTCCGGACATGATCGACCAGGGCCTGGTGGCCGCACATCTCGCATGCCACGGACTGGCAGATGCCGATGACGCAACGACCGACCGGCTCGAGATGAAACTCCTCGTAGAAGGAAGCAGTGTCGAGTATGTCCGCGGGATTCAGGCCGAGCACGGTCGCCAGTTCAATCATCGCCTGGTAGGCGATGTACCCATGCTCGTGCTGGATTGCATGCAGGGAGTGCATGATCGCTCCCATCGGCTTCGCATAGCGGGGCATGATGGTGTCGCGAATCTCCTGCTCGATCGCCGGTGTCAGCCAAGGCTCATCACGCCTGGGGATCTCCATGCTTCCAGATGGTTTCGCCTTCCAGGCCATCAGCGATCAAGCTCCGCGGCAATGACATTGATGGAACCCAGGACGGCTACGAGGTCGGCCAGTTGATGGCCTTCCAGCATCTTCGAGAAGGCTCCGAAGTTGATGAAGGAAGGTGGGCGTACCGCGACGCGCCATGGGCATTTCGTTCCATCAGCGACGATGAAGTACCCAAGTTCCCCGTTGGGAGATTCAATGGCGGAGTAGATTTCGCCCACCGGGGCCGGCCAGCCACGATTGGTCATGAAGATCTCGAAGTGCTGGATGGTCGCCTCGATGGAACCGTAGACTTCGCCCTTCTCCGGAATGTGGATCTTGCCGTCCGGATCAGCATTGATCGGCCCATCGGGCAGGTCATCTATGAGCTGGTCGATGATGCCCGCACTTTGACGCAGTTCCTCAAGTCGAACGAGGTACCGACTGTAGCAGTCGCCATCAGTGGCGATCGGAACGCTGAACTTCACCGCTTCCGCGCCCTGGCCGTCCCAGTTCTCCGCGTAGCAGAGGTAGGGTGAATCCTTCCGGAGATCCCGCTTGACACCCGAAGCGCGGGCGAGGGGACCGGTCAGCGACCAGGCCGTTGCCTCTTCACCCGACACGATGCCCACGCCCTTGACCCGATCGATGAAGATGCGATTCCTGTTGAGGAGCGTCTCGATGTCCTTCATGGCGTTGGGCAAACGGACATCGATGAAGTTCCGCACCATTCGCTTGAAGACCTCGTCGTCCGGGATATCCCTCATCACGCCACCAAGGCGCGTGTAATCAGGATGGAAACGCTGCCCGGAGATGTAGTCGAGGATGTCGTAGATCCGTTCCCGCTCGTTGAACCCGTAGAGGAAGCCGGTGAAGGCACCCAGGTCCAGGGCCGCGGCGCCGACGCACAGCAGGTGGTTCTGGATCCTGCCCAGTTCCATCAGGATGGTCCGCACCACCTTGCATCGTGGTGTCAGGTCGATGTCGAACAGCTGTTCGCAGGCCTGGTGCCACGCGATGTCATTCACGATCGGGCTGATGTAGTCCATTCTCGAGATGGTGCAGACGTACTGGTTGTAGTCATGATGCTCTCCGAGCTTCTCGAAACCACTGTGCAGGTAGCCGATGTGGGGCGTGGCCCGGACGACGCGTTCGCCATCGAGCTCGAGGATGATCCGCAGGGTCGTATGGGTTGCCGGGTGCTGCGGACCGAAGTTGAGAATCCACCGGTCACCTGCCGGGGGGCGATCCTTCAGGTAATCGAGTCGATCGACGTCGATGTCCCATGTCTCGGCTGGATGCAGTTGGTATGGCATGGTGGGACGACTGGCGGGTATGCGGGTGATCCAGGGGTGGTTGAAAGCTCTGAAAGGCCCAGTATAGCGGGGAGGGCTTCATGGCCATTTCAGACCCGGAAGATGGCACCCATCTTCTTGCCCATGAGGATCGATGCGCCGATGAGCGTCACGGCCAGCAGCACCATCGCCCAGACGCCCATGGCGCTTGCGATGTACGGACCGTCACCAAGTCGCTCGAAGAGCGTGTAGATGGCCTTCGTGATCGGGTAATCCGACTCGCGCTGCGCCAGGATCAGTGAATCGGACACCTCGAGCATGGCAAAGGAGAATGCAAGCAGTCCTCCAGCGATGAGATTCGCCATGATCAACGGCACGATGATGGTGCGCACGGCGCGGACGCGACCGGCACCGAGGTTCATCGCCGCTTCCTCCAGTTCGCCCGAGGTCTGTTCCAGGCCGGCAACGGCGGCGCGCACGATGTACGGAAGGCGGCGGACCCCGTAGGCGATGACCAGCAGGAACATCGGGTTGGGATCGGCGCCGATGACACTGATGAATCCCTCAAGTGGATCTCCCTTCCCGAAGGGCCATCGCAATGTCATTGCCACGTAGCCGAAGGCCATCACGAGTCCAGGCACGGCAAGAGGCATCATGGAAAGTGCATCCAGCAGGCTTCGCCCCCGGATGCGCGTCCGGACCACGATGTAGGCGATGCACAGGCCAAGAACCAGGTCGAGGACTACGGCCAGGCTCGAGTAGAGCAGGCTGTTCTGGATAGAGCCCACCGCAAGTGGGTGCGTCAGCGCCTGGTCGAAATGCCGCATGGTCCATTGCTGTGGGAAGACCGAGTTGTACCAGGAGGCTTCACCGGCAAGGCTCGTGAGGATCACGCTGAAGTGTGGAAGGATTGCCATCCCGATCACGACGGAAAAGGCCAGAAGTGCCCCAAGGCCCTTGACCCCGACAAGCCGGGTCGGCTTGGATTGGATCGATGCCTTGGCGTACATGGCATAGGCCTTCCCGCCGAAGACGAGCTTGCCAAGAACATAGAAGCCCACGGCGCAGAGCAGGAGAACCGCGGTCAACGCATAGGGCTGCTTCGAAGCTGCCATCTCCTTGATGCCGTTGAAGATCTGGACAGGGGTGACATCCTGGTAGTTGAACATCAACGGTGTTCCAAGTTCCGTGAATGACCAGATGAAGACAATCGTCGCCCCGGCAAAGAGCCCTGGTCGGATCAGGGGAAGCACCACGTCCTTGAAACGTCGCCATGGTGATGCGCCGAGATTCTCAGCAGCCTCCTCGAGTGCCGGGTCGAGGTTCGCCAGCGCTGCCGTCGCATTCAGGTAGAGGATTGGATAGAGGTGCAGCGCCTCGACGAAGACGATCGCCCAGAATCCGCCCTGCCCGATGAAGTCGACTCCCTGCTCGATGAACCCCATGTTGATCAGGAGCGTGTTGATCGCGCCTGTTCGGCCAAGCAGGTGATGCAGGCCGATGGCTCCGACGAATGGTGGAAGGATGAGGGGAACCAGGATGAGAGCACTCATCACGCCCTTGCCACGGAAATCGAATCTCGCGGCGAGGATCGCCAGGGGCAGACCTATGACGAAGCTCAGGATCGTCGTTGCAACGGCGATGCCCAGAGCATTGAACAGTCCTCGCCTGCTGGCCTCGTCGCGAAAGACATCGAACACGTGGTAGAGGGTGAAACCCCCATCACTGGACTCGAAGCCGGAGGCGATGGTCAACCAGATTGGATAGAGCAGGAAGGCTGCGAAGAACGCAAACAGTCCAGCGAGCAGCAGATGGGGAACGAGGCTCCGTCGTTGCATCGGCTGCCATGATAGGCGACTGCCGGAGCCCGAAGGCCAGTGCTAGCCCCAGTTGCCGATCACCAGCAGCAGGTCACTGACGTCCACGTCGCCGTCGCCATTGACGTCGGCACTGCAGCTCCCGGTGCAGCCCCACTGGGCAATCACGGCCAGCAGGTCAACCACGTCCACGACACCATCACCGTTGGTATCACCCTCCTGGTCAACTGGCTGGGGATCACTCAGGTGCCAGGCAACACCCGCGATGATGCTGCTCGGCCCGCTGCCCGCCTGAAGGTGCAGTTGAAGCACGTATTCGCCTGGGGCCAGGTCACGAATGACGAGCAGTTCCACGTTGTCCACGCTGCTGCGAGAGGCCACGTTGCCACTTGTGAACATCCCGAGACCCTCATCGCCTGTCAGCGACTCCAGGCTGCCATCATCACCGACACGCCAGAGTTCCAGGTCGACATTGCCCATCTCGTAATTGGTAAAGCTGGCATTGACATCCCGGTTCCAGGTCGCGGCAATACTGGCTTCCTCGACTTCGCCATCAAGGCTGAAGCCCCACCACCGACTGTTCCCTGCAAGGCAGAACGCCAGGTCGAAACCATGCAGGCCCGCCACACCTGGACTGTCCTCGTAGATCCCTCCCCAGGTCCTGCCACCTGAAATGATCCGGTGACCACGATCGACATTCACGGTACCCGCACCATATGCATCGTCCAGCGGTCGAGTCGTGATACCCCGATCCACGCCTGTGCCCGGATGATTCGTCCAGTCATCATCAGGCGTGGTCTTGACAGCACCGGCCAGCAAGGCAGCCTTGATGACCTCGGTTGCCTCGGCCTCGACCGGCAGGGAGGCATCGGCCCGAGCCGTGTCCACCAGCAGCGCGCCGCAGCCTGAAACGAGCCCGGTTGCAGCGCTTGTTGTTCCCAGTGGCCCGACCAGGTCGGGTCGCATCCTGCCGGGACCGTCATAGGCTGCGGGTGTGTCGTCACTCAGGTGCTCCCCGTCGGTGACCCCGACGACGAGACCGTTGAACATGCACCACATGAGCGGATAGGAGCCCTGCCCTTCATTGGGCAGACCCGCGCACATGAGGACGTTGTCACGCTCGACGACGAAGTCAGCTCGGCGCAAAACCCTGTTGTCATTGGTCGTGTTCCCGAAACTGGCAATCCAGCTCAGGTTGAAGTTCTTGATGAGATTGGGTGTCCCCAGCGGATGTGTGGCCGTGGACTGGGCGTTGAGGAAGCCGTTGGTGCACCAATCCGTCACCTCCCAGCAATGGAGATCCTGCACACCGGGGGCCGGGCTCCACGTGTTGCCGCACATCCACTGCGCGACATTCGTGGCATGGCTTGATGGACCGGAAGAACCGCTCTGCTCATGGATGACCATGTTCGTAAAGTGTTCGTTGGACGGGTCCGGGATGTAGTTGGAACCCTGTGGCGCCTCGACCTGCGCAAGGACGACACTCACGCCCGTTGGCGTATCGTCTCCAAGTCGATCGCGCAAGGCATCAAGTCCGATTTCCTCGGACACCGAGCCAACAGCGCCTGCTGCCATCCCAAGGAGGCAGGAGACCCAGATCATTCCAACAGGATGACCAGCGCTTCGTATCCTCATGGTGTTGAAGCAACTCCTCTCCCACTCCGTGCTGAAGCCCGGAGCCCTACAAGCCTACCACCACGCTGGGCGTGAGCAATCAAATCACGGTGAAATCTACCTGCACAACCCCTACAGATGAACCTGCGGGCCTGGTGGGGTTCAGCGAGAGGGGGATGGGGACACGGAAGTCACATGCTGATCTTCCGGGGGAAGAGAAAGATCCTTGGCAACCTGCGCGAGGAAACGATGCTCTGCAGCCGGATCTCGTGCTTCGGGTGTCCAGAACACGGTTGAGGTTTCTTCCCATTCCTCGTCATCGAATACATGCCTGGTCCTGCTGTGCATCCGGCGTGACCATGTGTGCAGTCGCTGCCCGACCGTATGACGACGCTCCCGGAATACCTGCACTCTCAACTCGAGTGGCTCCTTCGACATGGTCAGGTCAACTGGTTCGGTACCCAGGGCAAGCAGGTTCGGCGAAGTTGATCTGCCGGTGTCCGGCAGAATGCCTGCGGGAATGAATTCGAATCTCGCCTTCATCCTGTACTGCGACAGCGTGTTTTCAATCCCCTGGGCCAGATTGGCTGTATTGGGATACCAGGGTTCAAGGAGTGTTCCGGCAATGACGGAATCGGTTTCGATGATCCCGCTGCGTCGATCGCGGAGAATCGGATCCATCCCGTTCGCCCTGGCGACTTCGAGGACCGAATTGAACGCGTCCGTATACTGCCCTGCAGGAATGGTCAGCGAATCAGGACCCGCGGAACCTGCACAACCCGCCAGAAACAGGTAAAGGCAGAGGGAGAAGGGTCCGAAAATACACCGGCGTTTCAGCACACGAGAAGTCTATCCAGTGTGCTTCCGGGGCTCCAGTGCGGTCTGTGAGGGCAAGAGGGTCATCCAAGGCCTGCTTTGGGGCAAAGATTGCATTGACCGGGAGGACTCCTGGAGTACATTTTCATAGGCTTTGGACGGCCTGGAAGGGTCGAGGAAGGGCACGCGTACATGCGAAGAAACCGGTCTGCCACCTGGATCGCCCTGGCGATCACGGCTGTAACCCTCTCTGCTGATGCGGAAGGAGTGGGGCGGCCCGCGCAGACGGGGGCCCGGGAGCATTCTTCGACACCGCAGCGCGGATTGCTCCCATTACCTACTACGGCAAACGACTTCTTCCAACCCGGCACCCAGCCTCGCCCGGACACACCTGATGGAGCTCCATTTCACGAGTTCCAGATCAGCTTCTTCAACTGCCTCAACTGCCATGCCCTTGGCGAGAGTGACGACAACCCCCTCGAAGTAACGGGACCGTATGACACCTGGGCAACAAGCCTGATGGCACAATCTGCACGGGACCCCGTGTGGCAGGCCGCTCTGTCAATCTCGAACGAGGATGCAGCGGGCTCGGGTGAGTACTGCATCAGGTGCCATGCGCCCATGGCCTGGAGCAGTGGCCGTTCATCAACCGGTGACATGTCCGAGTTCATCCTGCCCGACGACCTGGATGCAGTCAGTTGCCACTTCTGTCACAGGGTCGTTGATCCGATCAACAGCATTGCGAATCCGCCGGAGGATTTCGACATCCTCCAGGCACTCGTCAACGCTGGCACCTACCCGGAAGAACCTGGCAATGGCCGTTTCATCTTCGACCCGACGGACACGCGCAGAGGCCCGGAGGCGGACTGGGGAGTGAACATGCATGGTGCCGACATCCTCGTATCACCACATCACGACGAGAGCTCGTTCTGCGCATCCTGCCACGATCTGAGCAACCCGGTCTTCGACCTCCAACCTGATGGCAGCTATGACCTGAATGCGGTTGACACGGCCCACCCGACGCAGGCCATCCACGACATGTTCCCCGAGCAGCGGACCTACAGCGAGTGGGAAAAGAGCGACTTTGCAGATGGCGGGATCTACTTTCCCGATGGTCGATTTGGTGGCGATATCGATCCCTCTACATCCATGTCCTCATGCCAGGATTGCCACATGCCCAAGCACTACGGAGGATCATGCATCTTCTGGTACATCGAGGAAGTCGGCACAAGCCCAGACGTCCCGGATCATGCTTTCGTAGGTGCCAACAACTGGGTCATCGGCGCCGTTCATGATCTGTATGACATCGATGGAAACGCGTACACCGGGCTCAGTGATGAATCCGTCGATCGGCAGATATCCCAGACAGAGGCATTCCTTGCCGCGGCATCTGACATGGATCTTGACATCATCAACGATGACCTGCGCGTGACGATCACGAACTGGTCGGGGCACAAGTTGCCCACGGGATTCCCGGAAGGTCGACGCATGTGGCTCAACATCCAGTTCCTGGATGCTGGTGGATCGATCATCGAGGAATTCGGAGGATACGACTACGCCACAGCTGATGCGGATCTCACTGGCACCAAGGTGTACGAGATCAAGATTGGTCTGGATGCGGAAATGGCGACTGCCACGGGTTTACCCGAGGGCGAGACATTCCACCTCACCCTTGCCAACTCGATCCTGAAGGACAACAGGATCCCACCAGCGGGATTCACCAATGCAGCGTTCGAGGAAATCGACGCGTCACCCGTCGGGGCGACCTACGCGGACCTGCAGCACTGGGATGAAACCTACTTCAGCATTCCAGTGGATACGGAGGAGGCACTCGTGACACTCCTCTACCAGACCTCCACGAAGTAATACATGGAGTTCCTGAGAGATACGGCGCCAACCAGCAACGACGATGTGAATCTCGGGCATGTCGCCTACGACGCGTGGGTCAATCGGGGCCGAAGTACGCCTGTCATC
>JAYZBD010000015.1:0-20919 GCA_036339395.1 Planctomycetota bacterium
TCCTCCCGCCATCTTCTGCATCGGTCGGAACTACGACGCCCATGCACGGGAGATGGGCGCAACCCCCACTGAACTCCCCACCGTATTCATGAAGAATCCAGCCTCCCTCATCGGCAACGGCGAGGACATCATCATTCCACCTGCGTGCAATGAACATGGCCCGCAGGTGGATTACGAGGGGGAACTGGCGGCAATCCTCGGTGCGGATCTCAAGGATGCCACCGAGGAGGAAGCGCTGCAGGCAGTCGCGGCCTGGGCCCCCGCCAATGATGTCAGTGCACGTTGGTGGCAGCGGGAAGGAAGCGGAGGCCAGTGGATCCGCGGAAAGAGCTTCGACACCTTCTGTCCCGTGGGCGATCCAGTCCCCGCCCAGGCTGTCGCCGATCCCCAGGACCTGCTGCTGAGGACACGAGTCAACGGCACGACCGTGCAGGAGGCCTCGACCGGTGACATGATCTTCACGGTCGCGCACCTGCTCTCGGAACTCTCCCGAGGAACGACACTGCTTGCAGGCAGCATGCTGCTCACCGGAACTCCCGGTGGCGTCGGTTCCCGGCGGGATCCGCCGACATGGCTGACCGACGGTGACGTCGTCGAGATTGAAATCGAATCGATCGGCACGCTGAGAAACACGGTTCGTTCCGGGTAGCACCCGGCCCGACTACTTTCGTTCAACACCTTCCTTGCGCGCCGCTTCAGCCGCGGCCTTCTCCCGCTGTCGTTGAAGCGCCAGTTGCTGACGCCAGGCCTGCATTCCGGGTGGTTCAGGGAAGGCCTCGGCGAAGGTGATGGATCGGCCCAACGGGTGCAGGCCCATCTGCTGCTGCAGCGTCTGCGACAACTTGTCGAAGGTTCGCACTCTCATCTGTGGTTCAAGTTCATCCACCGATGACCAGATCGTCATGCGTTCCTCCATCGGGATCCCCGGGTCGACCATGAGCTGAAGGAAGGCGATTTCCGCGCTCTGTTCAAGCTGGCCGATGATGTCCTTCATCCGCCCCGTTCCCAGCTTCGTCGTGTAGTTGATGGTTTCATGCGACTTGTAGAATTCGGTGACTTCCTTCGCGAATCGAAGGGCTTCCTTGTAGACCTCGGGCCGGGACTGTCCGACACCGACGCGGTATCCGTATCGAAGTGCCGCGGAGACATCGGATGGAGCCAGGTGTGGCTGTCGTTCGTACTCGCCACGCGTTTCATTGGCAACGAAGACGTCAAGCGGAATGTTGTACTGGTTGTTCGGTGGAAATCCACCCCGACCAAAGAGCGTATCAAGGCGGTCCATCAATGCCTGTGCCTTCTCGATCTCGCCCTGGCGGTACCACTCGCGAATCGACGAGGAGAGGAAGTTCTTGATGAAGACGATGAAGGTCTCACCACCTGCGCCACGCGCGTCGTAATACTTGGTGTAGAGATCATCGAACATCCTGTCGATGGTGTCGATGAAGCGAGGCTCGGGAAATCGTCCTGGAATGGACTGGGCGAATGGATCGAAGTGGATTCGCCCGCTTCGGGCAAGTCCCTGGAGCGCCTGGACCTGCATCCTGTCATTGTTGATGAGGTGGTATATGTCGTCCTCCCGCATCCGTCGCTCCGCCACCTGGGTTCCACGCCTGGCCCAGTAGAGGGCATGCGCCTGCGGATGTCGCCAGTCGATGGGCCCCAGGTCACGCGTGTACTCGTACATCAACTGCGGGTCCATGTTGAACTCGTCCTTCAATACCCGCTTGCGGACATGCGCCATGAGCGTCTCCCATGTCTCCGCATGGGCGGGATCATTCACGATGTCGTCGAGGACGAGGAAGAGCCTGTCATTACGCTCACGCAGCTCGTCGGCAGCTCCGAGCGTCTTGGCAACGAAGGACTGCTCGTTGATGGCTTCCCACCAGGACATGCGGTCGAGGAAGCCCTGGTCGAGTGCGAATGGCTCACCAGAACCCAGCTGGGAAAAATCATTCTTGAGGCGATCCACCAGGTCGAGGACCCCCGGGGTCTTGGCTTCGGCTGACCGAAGCGTCTCCGGGGCATCAGCGATGTTCTTCATCCACTGGACCCGCTCCTGGTAGTCGATCGGCGGCTCACCAAGAAGGGAATGCCAGAGCCTCGCCCATTCAAGCTTGTAGTAGAGGTGTGCATCATCACTGACGCCATCGAGCTTGTGTGCATGCCAGAAAGCGAGGTCCTTGTGCAGTACCAGGTCGTTTGGATTGGCTCGAAGCCCTTCGTTGCGCACCAGTCGGATACCCGCGTTGACCCATTCCCATCGCTCCTCGGGAGTGTTGGTCGCCACGGAGATGTTGTAGGCCATGTTGTGCCCATGGAAGGTCCAGACTGGTGCAAAGCGAGGTTGCAGCTTCGTGATCAGGTCTGCATCAGCCATGATCTCGTAGTACAGCCCCTGCTGCTTCATCATGTTGACCTTGATCCAGAGGTAATCGACGATCAGTCCGCGCATCGCGCCGATGGCCGTCCCGAGCGCAACGAAGGGAGGTGCACCATCGACCGTTACGTCGGTGTACCGCAGGCCCCGTTCCTCCGACTCCTTCAGGATGCCTGGAAGGAGCGTGCCGGCACCCACGAAGGATGCAAGCATCACGGCAACAGCACCGGCCTGGATGATTCGATCACGTTGCATGGGTACTCAGGATTGTCCCCCGCTGTAGATTGCAAGTTGCCGCCTTCGAAGCACGAGCCACCCCAGTACGAGCACCAGGCCCGACCAGATCAGGGAGAGTCGAAGAAAACTTCCAAGAACCGTACCCCAGGAAACCATGAGGCCGTTTACGAGGTCGTTGGTGGGCCTGTATCGGCCGAATCCCTCAAGGATGAACACCGAGGCGCGGGCAATCTGGCGGATCCCCATCTCGAAGATCCATTGCATGGCAACACCGATATTGGACCATTCAACCCGGTTGGCCTCCACGGGTACGTAGTACTCAAGCGACCAGGCCAGGTAGGGCCCGATGGTCGCAGCCATGAAGATGGTGAAGGCGCACAGGCAGGACACCGGGAAACTCAGGAAGGTCGCGCAGCAGATTCCAAGCCCCGCCAGGAAGCCGAGTTTCACGAGCATGACGAGCATGGCGCGAAGGAAGTTCCCCTCGAATCCACCGGCCTTGTAGAGCACTTCGAAGTCGTCCTCCTCGAAATAGATGCGGCCGATCGCAGAGCCGGGGGCCCGCTGATAGAAGTTGAGAATGGTCACGCTCATCGTGCCGTCAGGCCTCACCGCATCCGGGGGGACGAGCAGGACATGCGACAACGTGGGCACGTATTCCCGAACCTGCATCGTGGCGGGGTCCTCGTTGAAGACGAAACCACACGTATAGGTCGCCGTCTCGTCCGCATCACCAAGCATGAGCCTGTACCGGAGCGTCAGGGGCGACGACGTGCCGACAGCCTCCTGGAGTCCATCGAAGAAGAAGGTCCGCATTCCTGGTTCGCCATCCGTTCCAGGCGGTACCGTTCGGCGGGTGAAATCGATCTCCCGGCGAAGTTGGCGCTCGATGCCCGTGAGAATCGTCGAGGGAACATTCCCTGCATAGCGTGCATTCTGTGGGTCGTTGGCGACGGCGTCCTCCACGAGTGAATCAAGCAGTTCCTGGGGTATGGGGTCGTAATTGGGCAGGTCCTTCTTTCGCGCCGTGAGAATCTCCTCCTGCACCGCAAGGCGATCGAGGTCTCCCTGGAGTCCAGGTGCGACACTCGTGGTGCGGAGATACTGGATGTAGAGGAAGGTCGACACGCCTGCAATGGCCAGGATCACCACGTTCAACACCACGATGCCCAACCACTTCCCGAGCAGGTAACGGAACTTGCCTACCGGCTTGGTCATGATCTGCCAGATCTGCCTGTCACGAATCTCGAAGGAGACGGTTGCACATGCAAGCACGAGCGTCATGCAGGCGCATATGGCGAACGTCGCTCCGGAACTGCGGCTGATGAAGGTCTGCACCCTGTGCCTCAATGGCGCTTCCGGATCCAGCCAGAACGGAAGCATCGGCAGGATGGCAAGGAGCAGCAGGATGAAGATGAGTGATATCCGGCTGCGGGATGCTTCCTTGATCACGGTGTGCGCAACGGCAAGAACCTGGTCGGGTCCACTCAGGAGAAGACTCACGATCCGGATCAGGAGTACGAATGTGAAGAGCAGCAAGCCGATTCCGCCAAGTGCGAACATCGCATCCCGTGAGCCCGACAGCCAGGCAAGTCCCACCGCAACTCCCGTACCCATGCAGGTCAGGAGGAACGGCAAGAGGAGATTCATCCAGGTGATGAACAGCAGCCAGCAGACCGCGACACAGAAGAAGACCCATGTGGTCGGTGGCTGCTGAAGCAGCCAACCAGGTGCCCATGTTGGAATTGTGTCCTGGAGCATCAGCGACAGGGTCAGGGGCAGATCGACCAGTGATCCATCCTCGGCGAAGAGGACGGGGGCAAGTTCCTCTGGGATCGAACGCTTCGTGCCGTCGATGGTGACCGAACCAGTCTCACGCAGGGTCCTGATGAAGCGATCCCCTTCCGGACCTGCCAACGCAGAAACGATCGACCTGGCATTGCTGCTGTAGGTGTAACTCGTGTAGAGCACCGGGGCGAAGAATGCCGTTGAAGCGGCCACGAACAGGATGGATGCCGTGATCTTGACCCACAGTTTCCGCTGGAAACGATCGAGTGCGCGATGGATTCGGAGCAGTCCAGTCATGGGTCCTGCTTGTTGTCCTGCTGCTCACCTCCAAGAAGATCGTCAATCATCGATTGATCCACATCTTCTGGAGTATCCGGGACGCTTGTCACCTCGGTTGCCTTGCTGACCGGTTCCGGAGCGACATCAACGAGTGACTCAAGCATGTCATCCGCCTCCGAGGACTCCGGCTCCTCAACGACCTCGTGGGCTCGGGCGGGTTCGACGACATCTGCCTCGGAGACAAGGGTGTCGATCAACTCGTCGCCCTCCTGCACCCTGAGGAATTCAGCCGTATGGCCGGTGTCAGTGACACCTGAGGTCTCCACCTGCTCGCGTCGTGCGGTTTCCACGATGTCCAGGAACAGGTCCTCCAAGCGCTGCCTTGGCTGGCTGACTCGCTCGATGGCAACGCCCTCCTCTTCCTGCAGAACCTGCTCGATCCGCTGGATCGTTCCCGGCTTCAGCCGAGGAACCTGGATGACGGTCCTGTTCGTGTCCTCGAGAAGATCATCGACCGTGCCCTCGACGCGGATCATTCCGCCGTAGAGCATGACCATGCGATCACAGACGTCCTGGACATCGGCCAACAGGTGACTGCTCAGCAGGATGGTCTTCCGCCTCGCCTTCAGGTTCAGCAGCAGGTCCTTCACCTGCTTCGTCCCGATCGGATCCAGTCCGGATGTGGGTTCATCGAGAATGAGAAACTCCGGATCATTGATCAGTGCCTGGGCAATGCCGATTCGACGAGTCATGCCCTTGGAAAACTCTCCGATGGGTCGGTGAGCCACGTGGGTCAGGCCGACCATCTCGAGCAGTTCCTCGGTACGGGATTTCCTCGTTGCCCGATCAAGTCCGAACAGGCGACCGTAGTAGTCGAGCGTTTCAAGCGGATTCAGGAATCGGTACAGGTAGGATTCTTCGGGCAGGAAGCCAATGTGCTTCTTGATCGACACCTCGGAAGGCGCCTTTCCGAAGACAGCCAGCCGACCGGATGTCTTGTGGAGCAACCCGAGGATCATCTTGATGGTCGTGCTTTTCCCGGATCCGTTCGGACCCAGGAGCCCGAAGATCTCACCCGGTCGAATCTCGAAATCGACGTGATCGACTGCACGCGCCTTCGTGCGCATCCAGAAGTCCTTGAAGACCTTCGTCAGTCCGACTGCCTCCACGATCGGAGGCGTAGTATTGGTAACCATCCTGCTTGACGCTCCACCGCTGTGCGGTTCAGGGAGATTCCTCTCGCATGCCCTTGGGCCGACCGGTACTGTCTATCTTCAACTGGCGGCCGGGTTTCCCGACCTCCTTCATCTCGTCGATGCGCTGCATCGTCTCACCGAGAAGATCCAGGCCTTCGAACATGGCCGATGCTTCCTTGCGTTCCATGGAAAGACGCCGCCGGATGTCCTTGACCGACTGCAGTCCCGTCAGGTCGATCGCCATGGCTCCAAGCTGGTGAGGCACGTACACCATTTCGACGTCGGGCCTGCTCATGACTGCATTGCGCGCATTGAGCCATCGCTCTGTTATGACCAGTTGCGGGTGTTCCCTGTACGCCTCCAGCAGTCCTTCGAACCGCCTCGCTTCCATCCCGAGGCTTGTTTCGATGTCTGCAAGGTAGCCACGCGCATTGCTGATTGCATTCGACGCTTCGCCGGCAACGGAATCACCATCGAAGAACGAATTGATCCTTGCCAATGTTCCAGGTGCGGAAGGATCCTCAAGTTCCCATTGAAGCTCGTATTCCTCGATGAGGGCCGAGACCGTGGGCCAGTGCTCCCCCGCTGCCCGGATGAGCGTCTCTTCGGCAAACTTGCGTGCATTCTGGATTTCCTGCTGGGCCAGTTGAAGGTTCACCGTGTATTCCTCGAAGGACTGCTGGATGAACCTCGGGGGCTCGACATTCTCAATGAGCTGGATGTCGAGGATCTTCAGTCCAGAACTGACGGCATCCAGGGTCGACTGCGACTGGTCCTGGATCCTGGTTCGCAGCTCGTCGTTGCTCATGTCCGTCCTGAGCTGGTTGAGCGTGTGCGATGCACCGACGTGAACAACCGCGCGTTGGAGTGCCAGTCGAACGAGCACATCTGTAGCACCACGTTCCAGGTGCTCGATATAGGGAACAACCTTGTCGACCTCGTAGACCGCCTTCACCTCGATGTGTGCCAGTTCCTCCCCTGCGACAATGAGTGAACCATCCCTGCCGGGTTTCAGCCCTTCGTAGGTCGCCTGCTCAATCGCTTCCTGCTCCGAGGCAGCGCCGCCGAAGGAAGCACCGAATACACGGCCATCGGTCTGTGTTCTCGACTCGGTACTGACGACCACGAAATCCCCGATGGGCGGAGGCCAGTTCATCTGCAGCCCGGGCCCGAGTCCCTCCAGGTCCTCGACCTGGCCCCAGACCGTCGAAACACCGCTTTCCCCATTGCCGATCGTCTTGAAACCCGAGAAGAGGAAGAGGATCAGCAGGATGAAAATGACGAATTGCAGGACTCGAAAACTCAGTTGCAGCGCATCTGCGAGTGACTTGTTGGCTGGATCCATCGCTTCACGCATGGCCGCAGCGGAGCCGATGTCGCTCTCGACATTGAACTGGGCTGAGGCTGATCGCCTCGTGGGCTCCACTTCCATTGGAACACCCTCGACGGGAACGCCGCCCTCGACCATGTCGGGTTGATCCGAATGTTCACTCATGGTGAATCCTTGCCCTCGATCTTCTTCTCAGGCTGGGGAATCACGGAACCCTCCCCAGGCGAATCCATGTTCATCAGGTGCCAGGGTGCAAAATCGGTTTCAAGAATGACGGTCGTATTCTGTGCCAGCGCCTGCTCAAGCGCATCGAGCCAGATGAGAAAGATCGCAAGGTTCTCGTCCCGGCTCATCTGCTGCAGGTATCCGGCAGCCTGTTCTTCGCCACGCCCCCGGATCTCCTGGGCTCGCTGCGATGCGAAGGCGAGAATCTTGTCCGCCGTCGTCTGGGCCTGTGAGGTGATGCGCTGCGCCTCGGCGACGCCCTTGGCTCGCTCATTCTCCGCCAGCGTATCCCGTCGAGCCTTCATCCGTGAGATGACCGCCTGCGAAGTCTTCTCCTTGAGAATGATCCTGCTGACACCGGCATAGAGCGGCTGGATGCCCTCGGCAGTCACAGTGTCCATTCGATCAAGGATCGACTGCTCGGCTTCCTCGAGGCTGTTGTCCACCCCGATGAGCTCCTCGAAGTTGTACTGGCTCAACGTGGAGACCGCGTCGCGGAACTGGGTTGAAAGAATCAGGTTCGCCTCTCGAATCGACGGATAACTCTGGTAGAAGTCCAGTGGGCCATTTCCATCGGTATTGATCTTCCAGAGCATGAACGCCTTCACGACGATCTGCTGGCCGTCCTTCGTCTGGAGATTATCCAATGGAGATTCGAGCAGTTGCACACGCGTGTCGAAGGTATCGACACTGTCTGCGAAGAATGGAAGCCTGAAATGAAGTCCCGGCTCCCTGACGATGCTCATTTCATCGATCTTGCCGAAGCGACTGCGAATCCCGACCTCGTTGAACGAGATGGTGTATGTCATGCTGAAAAGCAGCAGGACTGCAAGGATCACGGCTCCGACGACGATTGCGACGGTCTTTTTCATGGTGTTGAATCCTCTTCGAGCACACCCTCGAACACCGTGTTTGGAGCTGCAAGATCACGCAACTCGACGTTCACGTTCATTCGTTCGGGGGGTATGCCGACTATGTACTTTCTCAGGCCGCTGAGACGGCGGACGTAGGTCTGCATGATGGCACGCTGGCGATAGAGTTCAGGTGCTGCCCGGTACGCGGCAACCTGGCTCTGGACCCGGCCTGCCTGGGCTCGTTTTTCCATGATCTCGATCCACCGGTCCCGCTCGGCTGAGGCAATGATCGAAGCTGCCTGGCCTCCGGAATCCTCGAGAAGTCGTTCAGTGGCTGCAACCTGCTGCGCAAGTTCCCTGGAGGCGGCCCGGACCTGGGTCGCATCCTCGCCGAGTTCTTCGGCCAGCTTGTCTCGCCTGGCTCGTGCATCCTGCACTGCATCGATCGATTCCTCGATCTGGTCGATGACCGAGGGATCACCTGCAATGGCAGTAAAAAGTGCAATCCTGTTCCGCTCCGCGTTGGCGACACTGCGATCACGCTGCTGCATGGCAAGTGGCAGGTCCTGGAACCTGCTTGCAGCATCGCCCGAGGGACGGATCATGGGTATGTTGATCGCAACGATCTCGACGCCCACCTGCTGCTTGTCGAAGGCACGCTGTACCTCGACCAGCATCTGGCCGGAGATGTCTGCTCGATCATCCGAGAGGACATCGTCCAGTGACCTGGTGGACATCTCCCGGGTCACCACGGAGAGCGCCAGGTCCCGGAGTGCGCGTTCACGATCCGTAAACTCCTGTCGTCTCTGGATCGATTCCGTCCCGAAGTGGAGATACCTGAGCAGGCCCGGCTCGCCTCCGGATTCAGGCCTGATTCGGTATTCAAGTTGAACGAGCATGTCGACAAGTGCATAGTTCCCGCTGAAGTCGCCGGCTGCATCCTCTCCAGACTCGCTGTCCTGTGTTACACGGGCATCCGAGTCCACCGTCAATCTCGAGCGTCCGACAATGAAGGGCTCGATGACTTCACCCGGATCAAGACGTACCTCGTCCTCCCAGAGAAATCCGTCGCGCCGCCCCTTGTCCATCGGTGTCAATGGAAGTGAACGAAGTGAACTCACGTCGTAGACCCTGGTCTGCTCGATGGGCCATGGAAGTTTCCAGAAGAAACCCGGGTCATGAACCACGTTCCCTTCCGTGCCGACCAGCGCGCCGGATCGAAGCCGAAGCCCCTGTTCACGACCTCCGACTACGGAAAGCGTACTGAGCGCCAACAGTACCAAGAGGCCGAGGATGCACAGCCATGCGCTGCTCCTGAGCACCAACTGGTATCCCCATGAACTGGTGATATCGAACCCGAACTGGTAGTTGACCGCGTCATTGAGTGAACGCACCAGTGAATCAGGAGTTGCCAGGAGGCTGAGGCTTCGTGAATCGAAGGCGGCGCGTGGGAACTCGCCGCTGATTCGTGGACGGTAGAGATTCAACAGCAGGTTGAGCACCACTTCGACTCCGACGATGACCATGAAGACCGGGATGGCCCATGCAACGAAGAACATGACATCGTCGATCTCGAAGTAGCGGACGATCGTACCCACCGCAATGGCAAGAAGTACGACCGCATTGCCGACCATGACGGCCGCGCCCGCTCGCAGGTTCTGCCAGACCTTCTGCTCGGCCATGCCGGCCAGGTATCGGGAAATGATGAAGCACACGACCGAGAAGCCCAGGGTCACGGCAATGAGCCACCCCTTGTTCTCGGTCATCAGCAATTGCAGCCAGCCGTCGGATCCCGCCATGCCTGCCAGTGCATCGAACATGATCCAGGAGAGCAGGAACAACACGCACACGAACAGGAGGCTCGCAAGCGGCATGACCCACTTGTACATCATCCGGAGACGACGAGCCGCGACACGGATCTCATCACCGGAACGATCGAAGATCGACTCGCCGCTCGTGGTGGCCGTCAGCTCGCCTTCCTCCAACGCCTCCAGTCGTTCGAGCTTGTGCTGGTTGAAGACGATGATGAGACCCAGCCAGACGATCAGTCCCGTGTAGAGATAGAACGAGGCGAAGCGCGCCGTCGCCTCGTCACCCCTGTATCCGAAGATCAGGAGAACGGTCGCTGCCACAAGCTGAAGCAGGAAACCAAAACCGGCGATATTTGTTGCTCGCTGGTAGGCGAGGTGATCGATTCTCATGGTTGAGCGTCGATGCCCCCTGCAGCTGTAAGGGGGACATGCGTCCCCGTCTTCAAATGGTCAAGGCCCCGGCCGAGGCCCCATATCAATACGTTCAACAGACCAGGGTTTGTTCGTCCCATGGGCGGAGCAGAATACCAAAATGTGACTACAACCATTCAAGAAGGGGCTTCTTCGCCTCCCACGAGGGGTAGGACGGGGGTACCATTTCCTGCCCGATGTTCCAACAGCTCCTAGCCATAACCCGAAACACCTTCTTCGAGAGCATCCGACAGCCGATCATGCTCGTGGTTGTCATTTCCGCATCGATCCTGATCGTCCTCAGCAACCCCCTTTCAGCCTTCACGATGGATGAAAACCAGCGGATGCTCGTCGACATCGGCCTGGCGACCGTCTTCCTCGCCGGAGCCGTACTCGCTGCCTTCATCGCGACGAATGTCCTCGGCAGGGAGATCGAGAACAAGACGGCACTGACCGTCATCAGCAAGCCCGTCACGAGACCGGTCTTCATGATCGGCAAGTACCTGGGTGTCGCCGGCGCGATGATGGTCGCCTCGTTGTGCATGACCCTCGTGTTCATGCTGGTTGAACTGCATACGGTCATAGAAACCGTAAAGGATCCCGTCCATGTACCAGTCGTCATCTTCGGCCTGGGTGGAGCACTCCTCGGTCTGCTCGCAGCAACCTGGTGCAACTACTTCTATGGGATGGTCTTCAGCAGCAGTGTCATCGCGATCACGACGCCGATCCTCTTTCTTGCATACCTGCTTGCCTTGAACTTCGGACCCGATTTCTCCTCGCAGTCGATGTGGCTTGCATTCGAAAGCCAGATCTGGCTTGCAGTCGTCTCGATCATGATGGCCATACTCGTCCTCTGTGCCATTGCCGTTGCCGTCTCAACGCGTTTCGGGCAACTTGTCACCCTGGTCTGTACCGTCGGTCTCTTCCTGCTGGGCCTTCTCTCCGACTGGATCTTCGGCCGGGGCATCGAACGACTTGAAGCAGGCTGGCTGGACACTGCAAGGCTCAAGGGTCTCGTCACCCAGGAAGAAGTCATCAGGAGGATCGAGTGGACGACGGGTGAAGTCGAAGAGTCGATGACCATCATCGACGTGGCCACCGTTCCACTGTCGGACATGGCGACAACCGGTGAATACGTAACGTGGATCTTCTACTGGATCGGCTACAGCGTCCTCCCCAACTTCCAGATCCTCTGGCTCTCCGATGCACTGACGCAGGACACCGTCATTCCCTACTCCTATCTCCTGAGCACGCTCCTCTACGGGGGGTTCTATTCGATCGGTGTACTCGGGCTGGGAATCATTCTCTTTCAGCGACGCGAAGTCGGCTAGGGCCACCGATGACCGCCGCCTCCAGGACCATTCGCATTCGCGGGGCTCGAGAGCACAACCTTGCTTCTCTCGATATCGATCTTCCCCGCGACCAGATGGTAGTCATCACGGGTGTCTCCGGTTCAGGCAAGTCCTCGCTGGCCTTCGATACGATCTTCGCCGAAGGGCAGAGAAAGTACATGGAGTCCCTGAGTTCATACGCCCGCCAATTTCTCCAGCAGGTCAGCAAGCCGGATGTTGAAACGATCGAGGGACTCCCTCCAACGATCGCCATCCAGCAGCGGAGTGGCGGACACAATCCACGATCAACAGTTGCAACCACCACGGAAATCCAGGACTACCTTCGACTCCTCTTCGCCCGATGTGGTGAACCCACCTGCTGGGCGAAGAAGGGGCGAGGGACCTGCAATCGACCAATCAGCGCAACCTCCTCGACGCAGATCGTAGATCGACTCCTGGAAATGCCGGGCGGAACGAAGTTGATCCTCTGCGCACCCGTCATTCGTGGCCGCAAAGGTTGGCACAGGAACGCACTGAAGCAACTGCACCAGGATGGCTTCATTCGAGTACGGGTTGATGGTTCGATCCTGGACATCCGGGATGCCCTTGCAGAGGGCGGCGAAAATCCACTGGATCTCAACCGACACGAACGCCATGACATCGAAGCCGTCGTCGACCGGGTCACGATCAAGGACGGACTCAGGCCTCGACTGGTTGATTCACTCGAGACGGCGCTGCGAATCGGCGAAGGGCGGCTGCTGGTACTTGAAGTGGATGACGAGGAGGAACGAGCACATCGTTTCAGCGAGCGGATGGCCTGCCCCGACCACCCGGATCACAACCTCGAGGAGCTGGAACCACGTCTCTTCTCCTTCAACTCCCCCTTCGGCGCCTGCAGGATGTGTGATGGACTCGGCGTCATGGACGAACTCGACCCCGCGCTGCTGGTGCCCGACACGTCCCTTGGTCTCGGGGAAGGTGCCATCGAGGCCTGGCGAAAGAGTGGACGACGATTGAACAACTGGTACGGACGACAGATCCGGAACTTCTGTGATGCGATGGATGTCGAGAAGTCGACACCGGTCGACCGGTTCACGGAGAAGCAGCATGATGTCCTCTTCAACGGAACACGCGGCCAGAAGAAGCGAGGCGTGTTCCATTTCGAAGGAATCCTTCCAAACCTGCAACGGCGTCTGAAGAAGACCGAGAGTGAACTGGTGCGTGAACGGATCCGGTCCTACATGAGTTCATCGATCTGCCCCGACTGCAATGGAGCGCGGCTCAGGCCGGAAGCCCTGCACGTGATGCTCCCCACCAGCCAGGGGCCGATGAACATCGCCCAGATCACCTCGTTGACCATCGGCAATGCAGGGAAACTCCTTGCCGACCCACGACTGGAAGGAGGCGCAGCAACGATCGCCGAGCCGATCCTGCGTGAACTCCAGTCGAGGCTCGGCTTCCTCGAGTCCGTCGGGCTCGAGTACCTCTCGCTCGACCGTGCAGCCAATACCCTCTCCGGCGGCGAGGCGCAGCGAATCCGGCTTGCGACCCAGGTCGGATCCGGCCTGGTGGGTGTCTGCTACGTACTGGATGAACCGACGATCGGACTTCACCAGCGGGACAACGAGCGACTCATCAGGACACTTCGCAACCTCTCCGCCATCGGGAATACTGTCCTCGTCGTCGAACACGATGAAGGAGTCATACGCGCCGCTGACCACGTCGTCGACATCGGCCCGGGACCCGGGGTCCGTGGTGGGCATGTCGTATCCCAGGGAACCGTCCAGGATCTCGAGAACGATGAGGAGTCCCTGACCGGGGCCTACCTGTCGGGACGCAGATCCATCGAGTTGCCCGGCGATCGTCGCACGGTCGACACCTCGGAAGCGATTACCGTCAAGGGGGCCCAGGCCAACAATCTTGATGGCATCGACGTCGACTTTCCACTGAAGGCCCTGACCTGCGTCACCGGCGTCTCGGGTTCCGGAAAGTCGACCCTGCTCAACCAGGTCCTGCTTCGTGGAGCACTGCGTGAACTGCACCAGGGAAGGGAGATCCCGGGAGCACATGACAGGATCGAGGGACTGGATGCGATCGACCGTGTCGTGGCGGTGGACCAGTCCCCCATCGGTCGAACACCACGGTCGAACCCGGCAACCTACACGGGCATCTTCGATGGGATCCGGAAACTCTTCGCCACCACGCGTGAAGCGAAGATTCGCGCCTACGCGCCCGGCAGGTTCAGTTTCAATGTCAAGGGCGGCCGGTGCGAGTCCTGCCAGGGACAAGGGGTGCAGCGCATCGAGATGCACTTCCTCCCGGATGTCTTCGTCACCTGCGACGAATGCCAGGGCTGCAGGTACAACCCTGAAACACTCCAGGTGCTCTGGCGGCACAAGTCCATCTCGGATGTCCTCCGGATGACGGTCGAGGATGCCGTCGAATTCTTCGAGGCACACGCCGGCATTCACCGCATGCTCTCCTGCCTCAGGGATGTGGGGCTCGGGTACCTGCAACTGGGACAACCCTCAACGACGCTCTCCGGTGGCGAGGCCCAGCGCATCAAGCTGGCCCGGGAACTTGGAACACGCCAGCAGGGCACCGTGCTCTACATACTTGATGAACCGACCACCGGGCTCCATTTCGCCGACGTCGAGAAACTGCTGCACGTCCTGGATCGGCTTGTCGATCGGGGCCACATGCTTGTCGTCATCGAGCACAACCTCGATGTCATCCGCCATGCGGACTGGCTGATCGACCTTGGACCCGAGGGAGGCAGTGGCGGAGGCCGGGTCGTTGCAACCGGCTCACCTGAAGACGTGGCCGACTGCGGAGCAAGCCATACCGGTCGGTTCCTCGCGGAGTCGATCGTCAGCCCCGTTTGAAGACGACAAGCCTGTTGACCCCCCAGTTGAAGAGCAGTCCAAGTGCCGATCCGATCGCTGATCCTATGACGCCTGCCAGTGGCAGCACGACCTTGTCGCTGTAGTACCAGGTGACAAAGAACGTCACGAGGACCGGGATGGAACACACGACCACGAAGCCTGCGTACTGCCTGGCGATGGATACGGGTTTCGCGTCCCAGAAGGCAAGCCTCCTGTCCCACAGGAAGTTCCATGTCATCGTGAGCAGTACGGCAACAAGTATCCGGATCCACGTATCGGCCACTGTTCCTGCCATGACATCGAGCAGGGCCAGGAGCCCTGCGTAGACGACCATCCCGGAAGCACCCACGCATGCAAAGGGAATGAAACTCGACAGCCGGGGATACTTGAAGCGAGCAAGGCGGACGATGTGCACCAGGTACTGCCACTGCACCTTCAGGGACAACTTGCTTTCCCCATGCCTGCGCGTACTGAAGTGGATCGGGACCTCGACGACGTTCGTGCAGCGACACTTGACGATCAGTTCAAGTCCGATCTTGTAGCCGATCGGGTCGAGTTGGGCTGCACGCTCCCACGTTGCACGTTCGATCCCGATGAAACCACTCATGGGATCGAGCACCTTCGTGAATGGACGCGCCATGAGAGTCGCAACCTTCGAGTTGATCCAGCGAAGGACTCCCCACCCATCTTCCGTCGAGCCGCCTGCGATGTACCGTGACCCCAGCGTGAAATCAGCTCCGGCTGCAAGCGCCTGCTCCATGTCCGGGATCGAGGATGCCGGATGCGAGCCGTCCGCATCCATGACGACCAGGACATCGTGTCGCGCTTCCTCGAGGCCACGAATGACCGCCGAGGACAGTCCCCGCTCACTGGTCCGCGTGATCAACCGAACCCAGGGCTCGTCGCGATCGGCAACCAGCTCGATGGTTCCATCCTTGGAGTTGTCATCGACGATGATCACGTCAAGGTCGTGGCCTTCGGCTCGAAGGGATGCGAGGCCATCAAGCAGCTCCGGGAGACTGCCTGCTTCCCTGAACGTGGGAACTATGACTGATATGGGCCTCAATGTTGTCACCTGTCCCCCATCGGTCCAATGACCATCCAATATTCAGACTGGGCCTAGGAGCCGAAGGGATCACCTGCTGGACGCGGCCTGGGCTGGCTCTTCAGAAGTGCCCGTGCAAGGTCCAGATCACGCGGAGTCGTGATCTTGATGTTTCCCGGGTCACCTTCGACGACATGAACCTTCTCTCCAAGTTCCTCGACCACCTGGGCGTCATCGGTTGCCTGGTCCAGGCCGTCACGATCATAGGCTCGCTGGAGCAGTGACCGCTCGAATACCTGCGGGGTCTGCGCAGCGACAAGGGTGCGGCGATCGATGGTCTCCTCGACGGGCCTGGCAGGAACCGCCAGTCGACCCGCATCCCCAAGGATGGAATCGGCAAGTACGTCACCCGATTCGCCTGCATCAATCGCGGCCTCGGGATCGATCCTCTTTATGGTCGAGGACAACGAGGTCGATGGAACGACAGCGGGGAGCGACCGGGCTGCAACCAGGATTCGATCAAGCAGCATATCCGTCACGTTCGGCCTCGCCGCATCGTGAACCGCGACATGTGTCGATTCCTCGGGCACATGTGCAAGTGCCTTCTGCACCGTCTCCCAGCGACCTGCCTGCCCCCCCTCCACGATCGTGACGCCATGGAATCCCAGCGAGGCACCGAATCGATCCTTGAACCTGTCAATATCACCTGGAGGACCTGCGACAATGATCGAGGAGACCTCGTCTCGTCGTGCAAAGCACTCGATGGTCCGAAGCAGAACGGCCCGTCCACCAAGATCACTGGACAACTTGTCTTCCCGACCGAATCGCTCGCTTCTGCCGGCTGCCGGAATGATGACGCAGAGGTTCACGAGGCGCCGGGTTCCCTGGCGAATCCGATTACGGTGAATGGAACCGAATGATTCGATGACATGAGCTGGATCCGCCCCATGAAGACTCCGCGGTGGTCCGGTGATGGTGTCACGCGTACACGGAGATTTGTACGCTTCCCGTCGACGTGCGGCTCGAAGCCGACCAGTTCGGCCTTGAATGCCGTGGTATCCGCTTTGACTGTATCGACGACATCTTCGGCAGAGGCCGTTGACATGCCACTGACCGGCAGGAGGAACTCGACACTTCGACCGGAATCCACAGGATCGAGCACGACGCGACGATCGAGAAAGAACCAGGGGCGATCCCCTCGGGGCTGAATCCGATCAATCTTGTGGTTCAAGGGAACTGCAATGACTGGAGCATCAAGGTGATCCGTTTCCACGAGCAGGCAGAATGGGATGCGTTCACCAGATGCATCAAGCCCTGTCTCCTGATCGTAGTCGGACATGTCCCAGCGAATGATCTGCGAGATGGATGGAGCCATCGATGCTGCCCCCGACTGGAAGACCGGGGCCTCCCCCGCGACCCGCGTCACCTGGAATGGCTGACCATCCATCGAACGAAGGGTCAGCAACCCCGTAGTCCGGTAGGTCTCCTCCTCGTAGCCCCTGGGGTGCATCCTGATGTCACGTGGCAGTGATGAGACAGCCTGGCTGATGACGCCCTTGATGGAAATGGTCGTCGGTGCCAGGTCCTCGTACTGGACCACCACCTTGACCGAGTTCTTGTCCTTTGGAGTCAGGTCAGCGGCCATGATCGCAGTCAAGGGCATTGAAGCACCAGGTTGAAGCAGGCCCGGGTTCATCTCAACAGTCGTACAGGAACAGGTTCGCTTGGTCCCCAGGATACGAATCGCCGAGGTCGAGTCGTTTCTCAACTCCACGGTTCGCCTCGTCAGGGACCCGGGTTTCATCACACCAAAGTCAAATCCCTCCGGAAGAATGGAAACCAAGGCAACCGGGTCATTCTCATCTCCTGCAGAAAGCGGGGCTGGAGGAGGGATTGTTGGAGCAATCGATGAGGCCGGGCTCGTGGGCGCCAAGGAGGCCCGCTCTGCCGGAGCAGTCTGTCTCCTGGGACGGTCCTGGTTCATGGTTGTGAACAGGTAGATGATCACCAGGAGGAGAACGCCTACGGCTACCAGCGCAAGGAGCGCGTTGGCGGACAAGGCACGCCGGTGTATTCGTGATTGCCTGGGACTCCCTTGCATCTCGACAGTGTATCGCCCCTTCGGCATGGGTTTGGAGTGCAACCCCTTGATGATTGACGGTCATGGCATTGCACGGGAAGATGCCCTTGAACTGGAAAGAAGCCGGAGTGGCGGAATTGGCAGACGCGCCGGATTCAAAATCCGGTTCCCCTTGGGGAGTGTGGGTTCGAGTCCCACCTTCGGTATTTCTTCTGGACATACTCGAACCATGCACCCGGGAGCAGGCAACCAATGGGCTCAAGGCGGAGTACACCTGCAGGGCGTCGAAGAGCCAGGCAGATAGCCTGGGGCATGATGTTGATCGGGGGGGCACTGATCGGGGCCGGACTTGCATATGTACTGCTCTGAACGCAGCTAACCCGATCTGGCGACCCTTTGTCTCCATAATTTTCATTTCTACGCACCCAATTTCATCCATGTCCGTATACGCCTGTGTACAGGATGCAGCAAGGGCCGGGTCCCGAGGATGACTGGTCGGCCAGTCCCGTGCAAGGATTCCTCCTGAAGCGTGCCCTTCCGGGATCTTCAACCTGTGAATGCAATGGTGAACATGCCCTGAATGTCGCGTGTCGTGCCCTAATTGCTGCTTGCCCCGCCACCCACCAAGGATTGAACCATGGACATGAACATGAACCGCGCCGTGAAGGCCGTTTCTCGATCCACCAAATCCCCCCACACCATGGACAAGTTGCTGACACTCCTGGGCGGCACTGTTCGACTTGCAATCATCCGGGAACTGCTTGTTGAGAGCAGGTCCGTCTCCAAGCTCGCCGACGCAGTTGAACAGAGCATCGGCCTTGTCAGCCACAACCTGAAACTCCTCCGGGAACAGGGCCTGGTGGTATCAACACCATCTGCACGACACCGCTACTACAGCATGTCCCCACGCGTACAGGTGGAACACCATCCAGATGGCACGAGACTCGGGTTTACCGCCTCATGCGGTGAACGAGTGAGCCTCATGCTCCAGCATCAAGCGGAAGCTGTACACCGTGGTCCTCAAGCTGTGCAGGTACAAAAAACAGGTATCGAGAACTTCAAGAACCAGCGACAACCCGGTGAAATCGAGCATCGCCCCGGGTAAAGGGGGTTTCGCTCAAAGAAACACCGATTCCCCTCCTCGTGGTTCCATTCCCCACATCTTTCAGTAGTCTGTAAGTGGAAGAAACCGGGCCCCTTCCGCGGGCCCATGCGAGGATGGAGAATCCCGGAGAACAACCCGATGCATTTCAATGCTCCCACCGTCGCGGTGGCCTTCGCGGTCGCTGCCATCACGGCTTCAACATCCGCTTTCCCGCCAGCAACGCCGTTGGCAAAGCCACGACTGGCACCTGCGCAAGCTGCTGAAAGGCCCGCAACTCGTGCCCTGCTCGAAGCATGTGACTCGACTGGCGAGAGCTTCTTCATTTCCGAGAACGTGGATACCCAGACCATCATTCCCGGTGGCTCCCTGGCGTGCTACACCAATGACGGAACCTATGGGCATTCCTATGGTCGGTACCACGATCTTGCTGCCCATGCGCTCAATAGTGATGTTGAGCTCGTATGCGTCCACTGGGGGTTCGAAACCAATGACCTCCCCCTTGGAGTCGTGATCAATGTCTACAGGGATACGGATGGAGTCGCCGTACCAGGCAGCAGCCCCGGCGACCTCTCCCTGGTGACAAGCATCAACGGGACGCTTCCGGCAGATTCGACCGACTTCTTCATGTCGGGAACGGCCGGCAGCCAGGCTACCTTGGGAATGTTCGACCTCATCTTCGTCGAGTTGGTCGTTCCCTCGGGCCAGTTGCCCAATGAATGGGACCTTCCTGGTCTTCATTGGATCGGAGCCAATGATGCCGGTGAAAGCTCTCCCAGCTGGATCAAAACCGAGAATGGCGAATGTGGCCTGAGCATGTGGTTCAATACCACGCAACTGGGATACCCGGACGTACACTGGGTCGAGTCGATCGAGGTTCGCGAAGCCCAAGCTCCTGATCCATGCAACGACCCACTCCCTGGAACCTGCCCCGCAGATGTTTCCGGAACCGACGGCGCTCCTGATGGAACCGTAAACGTCTCCGACCTGCTTGCTGTCATTGCCAACTGGAACGCCACTGGCGACGGCACCTTCCGGCCACAGGGTGATTGCCGTCCCATGCCCAGCGGCGACTGCACGGTCAACGTATCCGACCTTCTTGGCGTGATCGCCGAGTGGGGTGTCACCGACTGCACGCCTTCTGAACCCACTGGAGCCTGCTGCGCAAGTGATGGCATCTGCACGGACGACACCCTGGAATCAGACTGCGATCCAACGGGTGGAAATACCTTCCATCCAGACCAGGCTTGCATTGATGTTCCATGCAGCGCCGAGGTCGACCTGGCACTCAATGAACTCCGGACAAACCAGCCTGGATCGGATGTAGATGAATACCTGGAGCTCTACGGCATTCCAGGCACCTCCATGGACGACCATGCATTCATCGTGATCGGAGATGGTGATCCCGGCGATTTCGGCGTCATCGAGGTTGCCTTGGACCTGTCTGGCTATTCGATCACGCCAGAGGGCACGTTCGTGATCGCCGAGGACACGTTCACCCTGGGTCTTCCCGATGTGATCACCTCGTTGAACTTCGAAAACAGCGACCAGGCAACCTACATGCTCGTTCGTGGCTTCACCGGCCTTGCCGGCGATGACCTCGATACCGATGATGACGGCACCCTTGACAGCACCCCATGGCTGTACGTCAAGGATGCCGTGGCCTTCATCGGCCCTGATCCGGCCACTGGCAACCCCGTCTATACCGACGAGACCGTTGGACCAGACGGCATTTACACCCCGGCCCACGCCTTCCGTTGTCCCGATGGCAGCGGAACCTGGAACGTAGGCTGCTTCGATCTGCTCGCCGACACTCCAGGCGAGATGAACAACTGCGCAACTGGCGACACTGATGGCGATGGCATCAACGACATATGTGACAACTGCCCTGATCTGGCCAACGAGGACCAGGCCGACTGCGATGGCGATGGCATTGGTGATGCCTGTGCGATCGCTGACGGGATTGCA
>JAYZBD010000016.1:0-6783 GCA_036339395.1 Planctomycetota bacterium
CTCATCATGTGCCGAGGCATGAATCGATCCTTCATCAGTGTCATTCTCGGGGGGTTCGGTACCGATGGTGGCGGAGGTGGTGGCGGTGGCGATGAACCCCAGGGCGATGTCACCTCCATCGAGGCAGACGCCGCTGCAGACCTGATGCGAAACGCCAAGAGCATCGTGATCGTGCCCGGGTATGGAATGGCTGTTGCCCAGGCCCAGCATGCCCTTGCCGAGGTCGTCAAGAAACTGCGAGACACGGGAGTCGAGGTCCGTTTCGCCATTCACCCGGTTGCGGGACGATTGCCTGGACACATGAATGTCCTGCTCGCCGAGGCGAACATTCCCTATGACATCGTGCTCGAGATGGATGAAATCAACGGTGAACTTCCGGATACGGATCTCGCGCTGATCATCGGGGCCAATGACATCGTCAATCCCAGCGCCGAGACGGATCCACACAGTCCCATTGCCGGCATGCCCGTCCTCCAGGTCTGGAACAGCACGGACGTCATCATGATGAAGCGAGGCATGGCCAGTGGGTATGCAGGTGTCGGCAATCCTCTCTTCTTCCACGAGAATACCTCGATGCTCTTTGGCGATGCCAAGGACAACATCGATCGCATCAATGCCGCCCTGGGCACCTGATGTACCCACGTGATCGGGTAGGCTGATGAGCATCATGCGAGTCCTCCTTGCAGTGCCGCTGTTCATGATCGCCACGACGGCCTTCGCCCAACAGGGCGACCGAGCCGGTGAAGCGCAGCCCCCCCTGCCTGCAACGCTTGAGATTCCTCCCGCCCCGCCTCTTGACCCGGCTGATGCCCTCGGAACATTCACCGTCCCTCGTGGATTGCGGGTTGAACTGGCCGCCGCGGAGCCGCTGGTCATCGCGCCCGTCGCCATGGACATCGGGCTCGACGGCCGCCTCTGGGTTGTCGAAATGCCGACGTACATGAACGACCTTGATGGATCCAGGGAACTGGAGCCCACTGGACGGATCGTCATCCTCGAGGACTCGGACCAGGATGGACGCATGGATACGAGGACGGTGTTCCTCGATGAACTGGTGCTCCCCAGGGCCCTGGCACTGGTCGATGGAGGAGCACTGGTCGTGGCACCACCCAACCTGCTGCTGGCACTTGATACCGACGGGGACGATCGGGCAGACGTCATGACCGTGGTTGATGACAGTTTCGCCGGGCTGCAGAGCCCAGAGCATGCTGGAAACGGGCTTCGCTACGGGATGGACAACTGGTTGCACTGCGCACAGCATCCATGGGAATACCGCTTCGATGAGGGTGTACTCGAACGACGAGCCGTACCTCCACACGGACAATGGGGTTTGACGGCAGATGCCTGGGATCGCTGGTACTACACGCCCAACTCCTATCCCCTGTTGATGGATCTCGTCGACAAGCACATCGTCGCGATGAACCCCAACCAGCACGACGCCCGGGGCGTGTACATGCATCTCCCGGCTGATCTGCAGGTTCATGCCTCGCGCATCAACCCGGGGGTCAACCGGGGCTACCAGGATGCAACACTCAATGACGACTACACGCTTCGCAACTTCACGGCTGCATGCGGGCCGGTGATCTACCTCGACACGGTCCTCGGCAGGGAGTACGAAGGCGACGCCTTCATCTGCGAGCCATCGGGCAACACGGTCGAGCATCGAAACCTCATGCCCAGGGGTGCCCAACCACCCCAGGCACGCCGGGAGCAGGGCATCGGGGCCGTGCTGGCCTCGACTGATGAGCGATTCCGACCGGTGCATGCAGCAGTAGGCTCGGATGGGGCGCTCTACATCCTCGACATGTACCGGGGCATCCTGCAGCACAAGATCTTCATGACGTCCTTCCTTCGACAGCAGGTGCTTGATCGAAACCTGCAGTCTCCGATCGATCGTGGACGTATCTGGCGACTGGTTCCCGATGACTCGACCGAACGATCCCTCCCGAACATGGAAGACGCCTCCCTCGAGAGCCTGGTCGCATCGCTTGGGAACCGGAATGGAACCGTGCGCCTCCTCGCCCAGCGACAACTCGTGTCGATGAAGGATCCCGGATCAATCCCGCTCCTGGAACGCGTAGTCATGGACGATGAGGATCCACTTGCACGTGCTCATGCCCTCTGGACGCTTGATGGCATGGATCAACTCGATGTGAATGTTCTCACGCAGGCGTTTCTCGATGACGAACCCCTGCTTCGAAGCCAGGCCATGCGCGTCTCGGGTCGACATGTCGACACACCTGCCATCCTTGATCATCTCCTGCTTTCATTGCATGACACGGACACGACTGTGCGACGCCATGCAGCAGGTGCCCTGGCCGGGGCCGAAACCAGCGAGATCCTTGCAGAACTGGTTGCAGCCCTTGATCGCAATCCACATGATGATGTGCTTCGGACGCTCATCGTCGCCGGAGCCCGCGACGAGGAAGTTCAACTCCTGGAGGAACTCGCATGGCAGGAACATTGGACGGAAGAAACTGAGCAGCGCCTCGATCTCCTGGCCTCGATTGCCCGCAGCGCGATGCGAAGCTCATCTTCCGAGCAACGTGTTCGGCTGATGGAACTGCTGGCATCACTGCCCGCTGAACAGGACTGGATGACCCATGCAATGGCCGAGCAGGTGGTCGATGCCCATCGACTGCGAACGGGAACTCCCAGGAGAATCGAGCTCGAGGAAGTTCCCTTCGACTGGGAAGCACGCCTCCAGGAGCAGGGCGATGTCGCTGGGGGGCTGCTCCAGCTCATCAATACGCACCTGGACTGGCCCGGGCGACCCGGATACGTCCCTCGTGTTGAAACGGCCGGCCTGGGCCCCGCTGAAGCTGCGCTCGTGGAACGAGGTGCCGAGCTCTACGTGCACTGCACCGGTTGCCACCAGGCGACGGGTGCCGGCCTCAGTGGGTTCTATCCACCACTGGTCGACTCGGATCTTGTCCTGGGCGAGCCCGAGCCGCTGCTTGCCATCCTCATCCATGGCATCGAGGGACTCATGACCATCCGGGGGGTCCACTACAACCAGCAGATGCCACCGTCGCCATTTCCTGCTGATGAGGACATCGCCGCCATCGCTTCCTATGTCCGCACCGCATGGACGAATGATGCCGGCGTGGTCCATGCCGACCTGGTTGCATCGGTGCGAAAGGCAACCAGTGGACATCGAGGTCCATGGAGCATGAAGTCGTTGAAGGAAGCGTTTCCCTCAGTCCCCTGACACGTCAAGGACAGGAGCCGTTCGGCCCATCGTTCGTGAGAGATCCAGTTGCGACTGGAGGCGAGCGACAACATCGGGATGGTCCAGGTAGACATTCGTTGATTCGGAAGGATCAGCGACCAGGTCATAGAGTTGGCCTGCCGGTTCGCCATCTACCGGTTCGATGCGTCTTGGCGGCGTGAAGCCCCCACTCCCCCGGCCCTCGATGTACTTCCAGCGACCACTTCGAATGGCGAACATGCCGTCCACTGCATGGTGGATGGTCGACGCTCGAAGCGGAGCGTCCAGTACATCGCCCTGGAGAATCGGCAGAAGGTCAAAGCTGTCCTCCCCGGCTTCCGCTGCCTCGTCAGCACCTGCAATCGACCGACACGTCGCGAACCAGTCGACCAGGCAGACGGTCTCATCGCTCACCGTGCCAGGCTGCACCCGGCCTGGCCATCGCACGAGCATGGGCACACGATGGCCACCCTCGTGGATGTCGGCCTTCTGCCCTCGAAGGTCTCCGTTGGCCGCATGGTTCCATCGCTCGGTGTCGGAAGTGGGCCAGTGGGACCCGTTGTCGCTTGTAAAGACGACCAGTGTGTTCTCTGACTGCCCCGTGTCCTCGATGGCCGCCAGGATCTCTCCCAGGACGGCGTCCACGTGTGCCACGAAGTCGCCATAGTGCCCTGCCTCGCTGGAACCACGGTATTCCTCCCCTGGCAGCCAGGGGGTATGAGGGGCCGTCAGGGGGACGTAGAGAAAGAAAGGTGGTCCAGTCCCAGGATGCTGCTGGCGAATGAAGCGGGCCGAAACCTGCCCGATCCGGGGCAGGATCGCATCGTGGCGGAAGGATGGACCGGCATCACCCTCTCGCCAGAACCCTCCACCTTCCTTGCGTCGATGCGCACTGCCTTTCACCGTCGCTGATGGAAGTTCTTCCACCCGGTCATCAATCACCCAGACGTAGGGGGGTATGTCCAGGGAGGCGGGGATTCCCTCGAAGGAGTCGAAGCCAACGGTCCTCGGGCCCGGTCGAAGCGGTACGGCGTAGTCGGTTCGCTCGGCATCACCGAATCCAAGATGCCATTTGCCGACACAGGCCGTGGCATATCCCCGGTCCTTGAGCATGGAGGCAATCGTCTGGCGGTCCGGCTGCAGGAGGCATGGACTGTGTCCCCAGAGGACGCCCTGCTTCAAACTGGTCCGCCATGCATAGCGACCGGTCAACAACCCGTACCTCGTCGGTGAGCAGACGGCCGATGGCGAGTGCGCGTCGGTGAAGCGCATCCCTTCCCGTGCGAGCCGGTCGATGTTCGGCGTGGGAATTCTCGACTCTGCGTTCTGGACGCGTGGATCACCGTAGCCGAGGTCATCGGCCAGGATGATGACGATGTTGGGAAGTGATGGTGCTGCGCTTGGAGGAACAGGTGCTGCTGCCAGCAGCAGGGTTGCAAGCACCAAGGACACCATCAGGCGTCAGCCTGCTGGTCGTGATCTTCCTCGAGATGCTTCTTGAACATGGTCGTGAGCATGTCGATCTGCTTCTGCTGGATTCCAAGCAGGTGTTCCCATTTCTCGACTCGAAGATCGTCCATCTTCTCGTGCAGGGACAGGATTTCCATCTCCGCCTTGAGGTTGAGTTCGAAGTCTTGCTGTGACATCTTCCGATCGTTGGCCGCCTGGCGATTCTGCGACATCATGATGATCGGCGCCTGGATCGCCGCGAGCATCGAGAGGAAGAGGTTCAGGAGGATGTAGGGGTACGGGTCGAACTGCTCATCCGTCGACAGGTTCTTCAGGATGATCGTGTTCAGGATGACCCAGCAGGCAAGGAACCCGGCAAACAGGAGAATGAATGTCCAGGATCCACCGAAGGAGGCGACCTTGTCCGCCAGCCGCTGGCCGACGGTCAGTTCCTGCTCCCGCTTGTCGTGGTGCTTGAGGCGGTTGAGAATGACATCCACAGCATTCTTCTCGAACGCACTGAGGGAATGAAACCCCTTCTGGAAGAAGTTGCGAGCCCGGTGTTCATTGTTCCCCTGCATGGAATACTCCTGGAAGATTGGATCCCCATCAAGGTACATCGAGATGCCTTGAAAACGAAGAACGCCTCCTTCGGAAAGGAGGCTCCAGATGGAAACGAGGCGGACGGGACTCGAACCCGCAACCACCGGCTCGACAGGCCGGGACTCTAACCAATTGAGCTACCGCCCCTTGGTGCTCACCGGCTCACTGGGGAACCGGGATTGAACAGTGTAACAACGCCCTTGAGAGGGTCAAGAAGGCCGCTTGGGAGGTCAAGACTACTTCGTCTCGTACCAGGAAGCTCCTGAAGCGACATCCACGACCAGGGGAACGCACAGGTCCATGGCCGACTCCATGGTCTCGACCAGGACGGACTGGGCCATGGCTGCTTCTGCGTCCGGAACTTCCACCACCAGTTCATCATGAATCTGAAGGAGAAGCTTCGCCCCGGGAATGCCCTCCAGTTTCGGATGCAAGCGGATCATGGCTTCCTTGATGAGGTCCGCAGCGCTGCCCTGCACAACCGAGTTGATCGCAAGTCGCTTGCCCAGGTCGCGTGTCTGGGGATTGTCCGACTTGAGCTGGGTGATCATGCGACGTCGACCGCAGATCGTCTCGACCCAACCTTCGTCAACCGCCTGCTTCACACAGGCATCCATGAAGCGATCTATTCCCTTGAAGCGATCCTTGTAGTCGTTGATGAACTCCGCTGCCTCCTCGACACTGACCGACTCACCGAGGTTCCTGGCAAGTCCCCAGGCCGTGATGCCGTAGACGATTCCGAAGTTGATCATCTTCGCGGCATCCCGCTGTTCACCACTGACTGCACCGGGATCAACCTCGAACACTTCTGAGGCAACTGCGCTGTGAATGTCATCGCCCCGCTTGAAGGCGGCGATCATCGCCTCATCCTCACTGAGGTGAGCCAGGATCCTGAGTTCAACCTGCGAGTAGTCGGCTGCGATCAGGAGGTGCCCTTCCTCGGCCTTGAATGCCTTTCGAATGGCGCGACCCTCCGCGGTACGGATGGGAATGTTCTGCATGTTTGGATCCGAGGAACTGAGTCGACCAGTCGCTGCACCCGTCTGGTGAAAGGAAGCATGCACACGACCAGTCACCGGGCTGATGGCTTCCTTCAGGGAGACCAGGTAGGTTCCAACGAGTTTCGCAAGTTGCCTGTACTCCAGGAGAATCCCTGGAATAGGCGTATCGATGTCCGGGTCGGCATCAAGTTTCTCCAGGACCTCCTGGTCGGTGGATGGCCCCGTCTTGCCCCGCTTGATCGGCGACAGTCCCAGGCCCGGTGGTTCGGCGCCAGGTTCGTTGAACAGCACCGCAGCGAGTTGCTTGGGTGAATCCGGGTTGAATGAATGCGGTGATGCATCGATGGCTGCTGCACGAAGCGACTCGGCACGATCCGAGAGCTTGCCCTGCTGTCGATCAAGTTCCCCGGGATCAACACGGATACCGTTCCATTCCATGTCAGCCAGGACGGGCACGAGCGGCATCTCGAGCTGATCGAAGAGAACCTGGAGATCGCCTTCCTGGAGATCGACCTTCAA
>JAYZBD010000017.1:0-9877 GCA_036339395.1 Planctomycetota bacterium
ATCGCTTCGAGAAGAATAAGGTTGACCAGGTTGATGAGGGTCGGTTCCTCGGCCATCCTGTGGATGTCATCCGCCTCGATGGCCTCGAGGTTGTGCTCCAGATCATCATCCATGTCATCAGAACTGCCTGCGAGGGCGTCGGCCATCTTCGAGGCGGTCGTACCGTAATGTTCGCGCATCAACTCGGAGAAGTGCTTCTTCTCCATGCCCTCCCGCGTGACGGGTTTCCCGGTGAGGGTGGCGATCTCGTCTGCAGCATCGGTATCGAGCGGATCGAGCATGGCCAGTATGAGCCGTGATCCCTCGAGTCGGAGTGGGACGACGCGGAGCCGGACAGCCACATCAGCTTCAATCAGAACCGTGGCGTCGGAGTCGGCTGCAGCTTGTCGTTCGTGCCAGGTCAGTCCGAGCATCCGGCAACGTTCACGGAGTTCATCCTCCGTCCCCCTTGCAGTTGTCGATCCTTGAGTTGCAAGCAACTGCTCGGTTTCAGTTGGTTTCTGGTCGGGCGTCATGCGCCAACTCCTGCTTGGATCCTCAGGTCAATCACGATCTCGATCACCACCACGTCCCCGTTCCCCCTTTGCAGGGGGCTTCTTGCCCCCAGGCGCGGTGGGACTTGTACGCGGATCATTGCCCTTGCCTGCAGGCGTCGAGTTGATGTCTCGATTGAAGTTCAACTGAAGCTGCTCTTCGCCCTTGGGAGTGAGCGAGGCTGGAGAAGGAGCGTATCGACGGGCTCCTTCGAGTTCGTCGAATTCTTCCGGCGAGAGCAGCTCCCTCAGTCGATCGATGTACCTGGTTCCCATCGCCTTGCGTTGGGCAATCAGTTCCCTGGTGGGATCCTCTGGCCGGATGGTGTCTTCACCGTCTCGTTTTCGCTGTCGATTTCGGATGCTCTCACGCAGTCGTTCGGGATCGAATCTCCGTTGCTTGTCAAGAAGCCGGGTGTTGTAGTCGTCAAGTTCGACGTAGTACTCGGCAAGGAGTTGATCGATCGCGACTTGAATGTCCTCTGGATAGGATGTGATGGCAGCGGCGGATTCCAGGACCCGTTGTGCAGCTGTACGCCTGAAGATGCGAGGATACCCACGCTGCATGGCCTGGTTCCAGAATTCGATGCCCTTGTTCTCGGGGAGAGCGTGGGCGATTTCATCGATGCCACGATCGTTGATGTCGCGGATGGCGATGCGTGCATTGATGATGTCGAGTTTCCGGGACTGGTCGGCTGGCGTGTCGGCTGCATTGATCGTTTCCAGCAGCGTTGCATGGGGCCCCTGCATCAGTCGAGTCCGGTTCCGGAGTGATTCATGCAGTTCGATCGCATAGCCGTCGACCGTGGGTTTGATGTGGTCTGCAGTCGACTGGTCGAGACTCATGTCACGGAGGACGTGAAAGATATTGACGCTCTCTCCGCTCATGACACCGTCGGAGAGGTACTGTTCGATGTAGAGCTTGCGGGTGAACTCGATCCACAGCGTTTCCTGTGCAGGGACGAGAATGACCCGGACATTCTCGATGAGCTGGTCACCGAGCACATCGCGTTCCTTCATCCACACCTCGATGGGACCGATGACCAGTCGCAGGACTTCCTGTGGGTTGTCCTTGAGTTCCTCGATGTCATCCTGGATGTCCTCGATCCGGACTTCCATTCGATCGATACCTTCTTCGAAGGACTGTTCGTAATCATCGAAGAGTGCTTCGACGATGATCTGCTGTGTTTCATCGAGATCAAGACCCTCGATGAAGATGATGAGATCCCGTGTGAAGAACTCTGGTTTCATGGCCTTCCCGATGCCAGAGATCTGACCAAGTGCCGGCATGGCCAAGGCGCAGATCAGCAAAGGAATTGCCACGAGGGACTGCTTGAGGGTACGGGTGGGGTTGTAGGTTGTAATTCGCATGTTCATCTGCCCGTTCTGCCAGGCACTGGCGGCCACGGGTCCCTCTCTGGACGGGGTGGACTGCAGGCAACGGCAACGCGCCGATACACCTCTCTGCAGGAGCGGTTTCCCCAAGCATGGGGTTGAACGCCCATGTAGGCCACAATATCGCATGTCATCGTGAAAAAGTGGCTTCCAAGTGCACCAATGGGGCCGGTAAATCGCTCATCAGGCCGTTTGGACGGTCTTCTGCTCGATTCGCTTCTCGGAGGTGGTCTGGACGATCCGGTCGACGAAGATGCCCGGTGTATGTATGGAGTCCGGGTCGAGGCGTCCCGTTGGAACCAGTTCATCGACCTCCGCGATGGTGATGGCACCACACATGGCCACCATTGGGTTGAAATTCCGGGCGGTCATCCTGTAGATGAGGTTGCCGGCTTCATCACCCTTCGAGGCCTTCACGAGGGCCAGGTCCGCCTTGATGCCCCGTTCAAGAACATACGTGTCCCCATCGAACTCACGGGTTTCCTTCCCGTCTGCAACGATCGTGCCCACGCCGGTGCGGGTATAGAAGCCGGGAATGCCGGCTCCGCCGGCGCGGAGCCGTTCGGCAAGTGTCCCCTGTGGCGTGAACTCCAGTTCGAGTTCATCAGCCATGAACTGGCGTTCGAACTCGGCATTCTCGCCCACGTAGGAACTGACCATCTTCCGGATCTGTCGAGTCTGCAGAAGAAGGCCAAGCCCCCAATCATCAACACCAGCGTTGTTCGAGACGACCGTGAGGTTACTCGCTCCCGTATCCCTGAGCGCAATGATCAGTTGCTCAGGGATGCCGCAGAGTCCGAAGCCACCTACCGCGATGGTCATGCCGTCCTGGACAATACCCTCAAGCGCATATGCCGCGTCAGTCTGGACTTTGGATGCCATATGTGTGATGATGACCAATCCTACGCGTGCTTGCAAGCCTGCAGGACGCTCCAGAAACAAGCAGAGGATGTGCCCGGGATGAAACCGCCTGTGACAATCGAGGACATGACCTTGATGGATCGTCTCAAGAGCGAGACAGGCAAGGCTCATGCCGACACCGAGGCCATTCCCTTCAATGCCTGCATCATGTCTGGATCGATGCCGCAGGCACGCTATGCAGGGCAACTGTCGTGCTGGCATCGTCTTCACGTTGCACTTGAAGATGCACTTGCGGCAAGTACGAATGCTCGCGTCCAGGCGGTCTGGCAGGACACGACCCCCCGGGTACCCCTGCTTGCGCTTGATCTCCAGTGGCATCCCGATGCGGATGTTCCTGGTGAAGCCCAACAGGCCACATCCTCGATGATCACGTGGATCGAATCCTTCGCCTCATCGGACCCTGTCCGATTGCTCGGTGTGCTCTACGTACTCGAGGGATCGACCCTCGGGGGAATGATTCTCCGGAAGTCCATCGCTGGAATGTATGGCATCGAGGGAGACGAGGGTCTTGCCTACTACTCGGCTCATGGGAAGGAAGTCATGCCCAACTGGATGCTGTTCAAGGCAAGGATGAACTCGAGCATCACCTGCTCGGAAGAACAGGACCGCATTGTCGATACTGCCTGCAGCACGTTTGAACACGTCGGGCATGTCCTCCGAGGTCTTTCAGAGGGTCTTCACTCGCAAGGCGATTGATCCTGCGTTGACTCTTCGAATGGCTGCGTGAAGTACGTAGCTACTTGTACCGGATCCACTTGATCATCTGCAACGGACTTGGTGGCTTGCCCTGCATGAGCACGCCGACACGGAAGATGCGCGAGCAGAACCAGACCATGACAATGACGGCGCCGTATCCCACGATGAGCGTTCCGAGGATCTGCCAGATGGGAACCGGATCTCCCGATGCCGTGACTCGCAGGATCATGATGAAGGGGATCAGGGGAGGGACCCAGCTTGTCACCATGGCAAGCATGCCGTTTGGAGCTTCCGAAATGGGCATCCAGAGTATCAGTGGAAGAATCAGGATCATCATGGCCGGACCGATGAGTGATTGGGCATCGTGGAGATCACTGACGGCGCTCCCGACACTGGCCATGATCGAGGCAATCATGAAGTAGGCCATCCCGAAGTAGAGCAGCAGCAAGATGATCATGGAGATCGGTACGAGATCTGCCTGGGACAGGGCGAAGAGTGCGGCCAGGCCCAGGCCGCCGTACATGACAAGTGTGACGAGACTTACGAAGGCCTGCCCGAGAATCTTGCCTGCCATGAGCTGGAAGGGGCTTACGGCGCTGAGCAGGACTTCCATGACCTTGTTTGATTTCTCCTCGATGGTCGAGGTAAGCAGGTAGTTGCCGCTTGAGAATGTCGCGATCCAGACGAGGAACATGAAGGCCATCGGAATGAGGCGTTTCGCCCACTCGTACTCGATGGCTTCTCCTCCTCCTTCCTGGAGGCGCATCGTGTCTGATCGCGGGGCTCGCATCATCGTGCGGAGCTCCTCGAATTTCATTCCCGTCGCAACAACGCGGGTTTCAACGACCGCATCCGAGATGAGGTCATCAATGATCTCAAGGTGCCTGGCTGAAAGTCCTGGTCGAACGAAGACCTCGAACCGATTTGCTTCGTTCCCGGGACTGGGTTGGAGGATCCCGTCCTGGAGTACGACGACCGCGGTCAGTTCGTGTGAACGGACCAGTTCCTTCATGTCTTCAAGTGCGTCGTATTCCCCACGTTCAAAAGCCAGGTCCAGTTCGGTATCCGAGCCCATCATCGACGAAGCCATGTGCTTTGATACGGGATCGACCGCTCCCTCGGGCAGTTGCTCAAGGGTCTGCTCAAGTGCCTCCTGGCCCGAGTTGGTTCTGTCCGCTGCAGCCAGTTCTTCAGCAGCTTCAAGTACATCGGGTCCGATCAGGACGACCGTACCCTTCAGGGGTTCAACGTCCTGGCTGAACAGTGCGGGAAGGACGATCAGCAGCGGGATGATCAGGACTGGGACGATGATCGATCCGATGATGAACGCCTTCGTGAGCGCCGTGTGCTTGAACTCCCTCCAGGCGACTATGGGGATCTTCTTCATGATTCGATCCCCCCTGGAACCAGGTCGGTATGGGTCTCATGCATCCGATCGCGGACAAGCATGACGAAGATTTCATCCAGGGTCGGTCGACGAAGGCGGATGGATCGAACCGGGCACGAAGCCAGGATCCGCTTCATGACATCCTGCGGGTCCCTGTCGGGTTCGAGATGAAGTTCGATGCCATGTTCGCCCTGGTTTGAGCGATGTGCAACGCCTTCTATTGCAACAGGAAGTTCATTTCCGATGGTGGGTTCGACCTCGATGGTCCGTGGATCGAACGTCTGGCGAATGCCATCCATCGTGTCATCGAGGATCTTCTCGCCTTGGTCGATGAGCAGGATGCTGTCGCAGAGCTGTTCGGCCTGGTGCAGGACGTGTGTTGAGAAGATGATCGTCCTTCCCTGCGCATTGAGATCGCGAATGACCTCGTTGAGGAGTTCCGCATTGACGGGATCAAGCCCGGAGAAGGGCTCATCGAGGATGAGCAGGTCGGGTTCATGGAGAATCGATGCAATGAACTGCACCTTCTGCTGCATTCCCTTGGAAAGTTCTTCGCATCTCTTGCGATTGACCTTGGGCAGTTCCATTCGGTCGAGCCAGTACTTCGCAGCTGAAATCGCATTGGATCGCAGCATGCCTTTCAGCTTGCCGATGTAGTGGAGGTATTCACCGACCCGCATCTTCCGGTACAGACCTCGTTCCTCGGGGAGGTATCCAATTCGGTCCTTTGCTGCAAGAGCCGAATCTCCAAGGACGTCGATGGTTCCCTTGTCCGGGTAGATGATCGACATGACCATCCGGATCGTCGTACTCTTGCCTGCCCCGTTGGGTCCGAGGAAACCGACCAGGCTCCCCTTGTGGACATCGAGGGACAGGTCTCGAACGGCGTGCACGTCGCCGAACTGCTTGTTGACATTCCGCAGGCTGATCGTTGGTTCAGCCCCCATCGGGGGACTCCTTCGGAAGGGGTGCAGGTGTAGGTGGAGCCAACGCCTTGACCTGCGAGGGCAGGTCGAACGTCGAATCGGGAACGTCGTTGATCGCAAGCGTCACGTAGTTCAACTGCAGGCTCGACATGTTGGGCCTGATCACGAGCTTGACTTCGTGGAACAGGGTGACGTCTTCGACCGGCTTCCAGTCGCTGAAGACGATGTCGATCATGGATGACTCGGCAAGGTCATCTTCCGGCATCTGGAAAGGACGCTGGAAGCCGACGATGAGTTTCGTCTCGGTATCGAAGAATGCCGTCATCGGTTCGTCCTGGCGGTATTCCAGGTCGACCGCCCAGCAGGGGCGGCCTTCGAAGGTCACCTTTCCGGCGGTCTTCATTGTTGTTGTTTCCGCGCCCATGTGCAGCACTCGTCCCAGCCAGTTGTTTGCGGCAATTCTCCGGGCAAGCTGTTCCGTGGGAAGCAGTTTCCACCCGCCACCTTCCGAGGCAGGGACCTGTTCCCAGGAAATGGTTCCATCAGATCCGAAACTGCTGGTTTCGCCATCTTCCTGTGTAAATCGGAAGAGGCTCCTGTTTCCGCGGGCGAGATACATCTCGATTTCGCCCAGTGATTCATCTTCGGACTTGAGTGCAGCCCTCACGTGCATTGACTGGATCTGTTCCAGTTCTCCAGGACCGCCCATGGCCCTGAAGCATCGTGTCAGGAGCCGTGCCCCGTCTGGAGAGGGGCTCACTGGTGGGGGAGGTTGGGGCGAGGCGTGGGCAGTGAGAACGAAGCCCAGGTACACGGCCAGGAGCATCCAGCATCCTTGAAATCGACGGGAAATTGGGTCTGGAGGTGCCATGGAGGCCTCTTATGGGGAACCCCTGTTCTTGGATGCGGAATCCTAGCAGGAGTAGCGCTGGTTTGGCCGAAGAGCAGGTTTATAGTTGTTTAAATGGGGATTATCAAACTTTATCCATTCATCCGCATAAACGGGTGTAGCAGGTGGTCCTGAGGAGTAGACTTGAAACTGGTATGGCACGATTCCTAACGGACATTCTTGAGCATCGACCCCTGGTCCTTGATGGGGCCATGGGCTCGAAGATCCAGGAGGTGGATCTCTCGGTCGAAGGTGATTACCTGGGACGGGAGAACTGCGTCGACATCCTGGTTCGTTCCAGGCCGGACCTGATCCAGTCGATCCACGAGGGGTATCTCTCCATTGGTTCAGACGCCGTCGAAACCAACACCTTTGGCGCAAATCCACTCGTGCTCTCGGAGTTCGATGAAGAAGCTGCATCGTGGGCCAGGTCATTGTGCCGGGAAGCAGCCGAGATCGCACGCGCGGCATGCGATGCCCATGCAACCAGCGAGCACCCAAGATTCGTTCTTGGGTCGATGGGGCCCGGAACCAAGCTCATTACGCTTGGCCAGGTTGACTGGGACACGATGCTCGAGAGCTATGCCGAGGCGGCGAGGGGTCTTCTTGAAGGTGGCGCGGATGCATTTCTCATCGAGACCAGCCAGGACCTGCTCCAGGTCAAGTGCGCCATCAATGCCTGCCTCAAGGCGCTTGATGAAGCCGAACGGTCAAGCGAGGACGTTCCAATCATGGTCAGCCTCACGATCGAGACGACTGGAACGATGCTCGTTGGCAGCGAGATTGCAGCTGCAGTCAATGCGCTCCGCTCGTACCCGATCTTCTCACTTGGTTTGAATTGCGCAACGGGCCCCAAGGAGATGACGTCACACATCGAGTACCTGTCGGCCAACTGGCCACGTCGCATCTCCTGCGTACCGAATGCAGGTCTGCCAGTGCTCGTCGATGGGCAGGCGCATTTTCCGCTGAAACCCGAGCCACTTGCTGAAACGGTCGGGGAGTTCATCGAGAGATATGGCATCGATGTCATCGGCGGATGTTGTGGTACCGGACCGGGACACATCGAACTGCTTGCCGAGCAGTCCCGGAAGCAGCAGCGGCCTCGGCGTGACGTGTCGGGATGGACTCCAGGGTGCTGCAGTCTCTATGCGCCACGGGACTATCGCCAGGAGAACTCCTTCTTCATCGTCGGGGAGCGAATGAACGCCTCGGGGTCACGGAAGTTCAAGCGCCTGCTTGAAGCAGTGGATCTTGACGAGATGATTGCACTTGCGCGGGAGCAGTCCCGTGAAGGGGCTACCTGCCTCGACATCAATGTGGATGCAACCGGGCGTGACAACGCCGCCGACATGGCCAGGATCGTGCAGGAAGTCGTTCGCCAGGTCGACGTTCCCCTCATGCTCGATTCAACGCAGCCAGCGACCATCGAAGCAGGCCTTCGCCACGCTGGTGGCAAGTGCATCATCAACTCCGCGAACTTCGAGGATGGTGACGAGAAGTTCGATGCCATGTGTCGCATGGCCCGGACATTTGGAGCGGCACTGGTCATCGGCACCATCGACGAGGATCCCGAGGCAGCCATGGCTCGTACAGCCGATCGGAAGTACGACATTGCCGAGCGAGCCATCGACCGGGCCGTGGATGTCCACGGGATTCCACTGGTCGATATCTTCATCGACCCACTCGTGCTTCCAATCTCGACTGGCATGGACGATGACCGCCGCAGCGCACTGGAACTGGTCGATGGGGTGCGACGGATTTCCACGAAGTGGCCCGATGTCCAGATCACCTGTGGGTTGTCGAACTGCTCCTTCGGCTTGAAACCGGCTGCACGGCAGGTGCTCAACTCGGTTCTACTCTGGGAACTGATGGATGCCGGCCTCACGTCGGCCATCGTGCATGCGTCGAAGATCCAGCCGATGAACAGGATCGACGCGGATCGCAAGCAGGCTGCATTGGACCTGATCTACGATCGGCGAGCCCATTCCAGTGGAGGAACTGGTCTTCCCGCCGGGATGACCAGCGAGGACCACGATCCACTGAAGGCATTCATCGACTTGTTCACGGGCGACGAGGAGGCCATGAAGGCCGAGGCTGTTCGAGACCTTTCCCTGGAGGAATGGCTGCAGGCTCACATTGTCGATGGCGAGAAAAAGGGCCTTGTTGAGCATCTCGACGAGGCCATGGAACAGTACCCCCCGGTGGAGATCATCAATGATCACCTGCTTGCGGGAATGAAGACGGTGGGCGAGCTTTTCGGTTCCGGCCAGATGCAACTTCCCTTCGTGCTGCAGTCGGCCGAGGTCATGAAGATGGCCGTGGCCCATCTCGAGCCGCACATGGAGAAATCCGAGGGCCACGCCCGTGGTCGCGTCGTCCTGGCGACGGTCAAGGGCGATGTGCATGACATCGGCAAGAACCTGGTGGACATCATTCTCAGCAACAACGGGTGGTCGGTGCACAACATCGGCATCAAGCAGCCCATCGAGGACATCGTGCAGGCCTGGCGTGAAACCGGGGCGGATGCAATCGGCATGTCCGGCCTGCTGGTCAAGAGCGTGATGGTCATGGAAGAGAACCTCAAGACGCTCAACGAGATGGGGATCGGCGTACCGATCCTGCTCGGCGGGGCGGCGCTGTCGCGGCACTACTGCGAATCACACCTGCGATCGATCTACAAGGGGTCGCTGTACTACGGCAAGGATGCCTTCGATGGTCTCCGGATCTGCAACGCGCTTGCCGAGGACCGCTCCGAGGCCCTGGCGACGGAAATCGATCTGCGCCTGGCCAAGCGTGCCGCGGTTGAGACGAGGGTGGGCGCCATGGCTTCGCGTGATGAAGCCGAGGGCGAGGTCGATGCCACAACCTCGGAACGCAGTGATGTTGCCGATGACGTGCCGGTTCCCGAGCCTCCCTTCCTGGGTTCACGCCTGGTCGAGGATGTTCCGCTTGAGACGATCTATCCCTACGTCAATACCAAGGCCCTGTTCAGGGGACAGTGGGGGTTCCGAAAGGGCCAGCGATCCAAGGGCGACTACCAGCACTACCTCGAGGAGGAAGTCCACCCGATCTTCGATCGACTCAAGACCAGCCTGCGTGATGAGGGTGTCCTGCAACCGAAGGTCGTCTA
>JAYZBD010000018.1:0-28509 GCA_036339395.1 Planctomycetota bacterium
CAGTCCGCTCGCCATGGCGCGTTGCAGTACCGGGAGCTGGTTTGCATCGGCCCAGGCAATGATCTTCAGGGGGTCTGCCATCGCCAGATGGTACTCACATGGGGTATGATTGACCCGTGGGACAGGCGGCCGCTCCCGGCCAAGGCCGGGGGAGGAAAGTCCGAACACGAAAGGACACGGTGGTGGGTAACGCCCACCGGCCCATGATCGTCGGGCCAGGGAAAGTGCCACAGAGAGTAGACCGCCGGCTTCGGTCGGTAAGGGTGAAAGGGTGCGGTAAGAGCGCACCGCTCGACTGGTGACAGTCGAGGCACGGCAAACCCCACCGCGTGCAAGCGCAAGCAGTCCTCGGCGTCCCCAGGGGCGCGTCCGTGGTCCGCGGAATGAGGGCGGGTAGCGTGCAGGAGATCGTCGGCAACGGCGGTCCGAGATGAATGGTCGCCACCTCGGCTTGCCGGGGTACAGAATTCGGCTTACGTCCACAGACGATCACTCGATGGCCCGGCGGAGGGAAACCTTCGCCGGGCCACCTCTTTTCAAGGGAGGCTTCAGGAAGATCCGTCGCGGCTCTTGAGCGTGACGGGCACCTGCAGATCATCACTGCCCCGTCGAATGAGCAGCGTGACCGTATCACCCGGTGCGTGCTTCAACAGTTCCTGCATGAGTACCGAGCCATCCGTGACCTCGATATCGTTCCAGCGGAGGAGGATGTCACCCTCGGCAAGTCCTGCATCGGCTGCAGACGTTCCGTCGCTTACTCCATCGATGAGGACGCCGGTCTCGAGATCACTTGTGTAACTGGGCATGATTCCCAGGCGGACCTGTGCGCCTGTCCGGCGTACAGTTCCGCTGCCAGTCGCTGACTGGAAGGTGAGCATGTCCTTTCGAGTCAGCATTTCCTCGCCGATGCGACCGGCGAGGTCGATGATTCGAGCAGTTCCTTCTGGGTTCACCGTCCACGCATGGTCACGCGGGGTGTGGTAATCGTCATGATCCCCGGTATAGAAGAAGAGGACGGGAATGTCCCGGTCGTAGAAGTTGCTGTGGTCGGAGGGGCCACGTCCACCCGGGTTGGGGGAGACGACCAGGCCGGTGGGCTCGACGACCCTTGGGAGCATTTCATCGAACTCCTCGGCAGTACCTGTCCCGGAAATGGACAGCCGGTTGTCCCGGAGCCGGCCCATCATGTCCATGTTGAGCATGGCGATGACCTGTTCGTGCTCGATGGGGCAGTTGTCGAGGAACCAGTCCGAACCATGCAGCCCGGCTTCCTCGGCATCAAACCCTATGAAGAGAATGGAACGTCGATCTCCTTCTCCCGTGTCGCCCTTGGCAAGGCGGCGTGCCAGGAGGAGCATCGATCCGACGCCCGAGGCATTGTCATCGGCGCCGTAGTGGATCTCGGTCGAGTCAGGTTCACGGGAACCAAGGTAGCCACGACCCAGGTGGTCGAAGTGTCCCCCGATGACAAGCCATTCGTCGGCCAGTTCCCCTCGGCCGGGATGGATCCCGGCGACGTTCTGGGCAGTTCGAAGTCCATTGTCGACACGAGTCGTCAGTTGCACAGGCACGGACTCCCTGAAGTCGAACGTCGTAATCCTGCCGTCGTCGGCCAGTCTGCGGAGCGTCGACATGTCCCGCCCCTGCTCATCGGCCTCTGCCAGGAATGCATCGGCGGCTTCCCTGGAGATGTGAACGACCGGCATGTCCATCGTTGGGCGGAATCGCCTTGAGCGGCGGAAGGATTCGAGCCCACGTCGGCCGTAGGAGGCTCCTGGAGGATTGACAAGGATGATGCCGACGGCGCCCCGATCCATGACGGCGCGAAACTTGTCGTTCAGGCCGGCGTGATCACTGAAGGATTCTCCACCCCAGCGACTTGCGCCGGACTCGTCGATGGGTTCGTATCGAAGCATCAGTACAACCCGGCCCTCGATATCGGTGGCATCATCGAAACTCTCGTATCCATCCGGTCCATCCTCGATGGCGTACCCCACGAAACTGACCGGGGCATTGATGGTTCCTGAACCCGAGTTGCCCAGGACGGTGAAGTCATCGTTCTCGGAAAGATCCGTTCCACCGAGCCTGACCAGGCCCTCTTCCAGTTGCCTCGTGCCTCGACCGGGATTGAAGTCGAAGGGCTGGTACCAGCTCTTTCCCTGGGCATCGACCGTTGTCCACATGGCATCGGTCGTCTCATTCTCGACGGAATCGAACGCTGGAAGGCAGCCCGATCGGTCCAGGTGCCAGGCGATGTATTCGGCAGTTCGTCGTCCACCCGGGGTTCCAGGTTCACGACCTTCGAACCAGGGATTGGCCAGCGTCTGCACGTGCTGGTACCACTCCGTGGCGACCGGGCCGATCCGTTCCATGTAGGCAGGCAGATCCACGGCTTCACCAGAACTTCCATCCGGTGCGAAACTGTGGATGCCCGTGGTGGTCTCCTCGATTCGACCCCCGCCTGGTTCGTCTGCGCGTGTCGTCGCTGGTGTGAGCAGGCAGATGGCCAGGCAGGTAGGCAGGATCGGTGCAGAGGTCATGGGCTGTGTTCCTTCCTCAACGTCGAGCACGGCGAGTGCTTGGTACCCTGTACTTTCAGGGATTCGGGCATGGTAGCCCGGAATGAAGACGGGAGGCGAGTATCCATGTCCAGTGAAATGACAGGGGACCCCGGGCCCGTATCACGACCTGTCGTGCCCGTTGTCCCGGGTTCACTGCTGCTCCTCCTGCTCGTCGTGGCCGGCATGGCTGTTCGATCCTGGGCCTGGGCTGAAGTGAGCATCCGCTTCTGGCTGTTCCATTTCATCCTGGCAGCCTCGGGCGATGTGCTCGGCCCGCAGTTGCACTTCACCAACCTCTACTACACGTTTCCGTACACCGTCGTGCTCGAGTCACCGGCGCTCTCGGAAGACTCGGAGACCTTCCTGTCGGCCGATCACGTCAGGTTGACACTCCAGGAACTCCCGGCAGCAGGGAAGCCGATCCATGTGGCGGAGGTCAAGTTCTTCGAGCCGGAGCTTCGCTTTGAATGGCAGGAGGACGGTTCACTGCTTGGCATCAATGAGCACTTCATCAAGTCGACAGAGGGTGAGCAGTATTCGGACACGATCTCGACTCGGCCCAGTGACATCCTCTCGATCAGGATTCTCGACGTCGATGAGGGAACCCTTGTGTTCGAACCCTTTGACTCCGATCCGATCCAGATCGACGACATCGAATTCACCCTTGATGCGACGCCTGAACAGGATCGCCCCGGACTCTACAACCTGGAATTCGGCCTTGATCTGAAACCGGCACTGGTCGTCGATTTCGATGGCGACATAGACATCGATTCCGGGAAGCTTGAGGTCGAGCATTTCATCGCGACCATGGACATAGAACTGGGCCGGACGGAAGGCATGCCTCCTGACATCCTGGAGATCATCGAGGAACACGAGATTCACGGAGACATCACGCTCAGGTCGAACGGGATCGTGCCAATTGCAGAGCCGGAAACTGCCAACCTGGATATCGAACTCCTGATCGAGGGTGGAGCCTTCCGGATCGGCGAGTACTTCATCCCGGTATCCAGGCTGGATGCACACATGGAGATCGTCGAGAAATCCGTCGACCTGGAGGTCATGGATGTGACATTCCATGAAAGTGGCCGGATGACGATGTCCGGTCACCTCGACCTGCAGTCCCCCAGGGCATTCGATGTCGTCTTCGACATGGAGGATGTGTACCTGTCTGCGGTACTTGAGCGGCTCGATGTCGATGCGCCCGGCTACAACGGATACCTCGGTGCCCAGGGTCAGATCGCTTCCCAGGCCGATGAAGTACTTGAGCATCTTGAAGGAAACAGCGTCGTTACCCTTGTCGATGGCGACATTCTCAATGTGCCGATCATCGATGGACTTCGAGAAGCGGTGCTTGGAGTCGAGGCCGTTCCAAGTGGCAACGACCAGGGGTCCATGCTCGTCGTGTTCAGCCCTGACCGGCTGGAACTTGATGATGTATCTCTCGAGGGTGAGGATCTTGGAGTGCGTGGCAACGGGGAGATCTACTACGACGGTTCTCTGAACCTTCGGTTCAACGCGGGACCACTTGAGAAGATTCAGATGGACACCGGGGCCATCGGGGACATCCTCGGCATGATCACCGATCGCCTCGTGACCTACCAGGTGACCGGGACGTGGGAAGATCCCGAGTTCAATGGCCGCCTGCTCAACATCGGAACGAGAGGGCGGAGAGAACGCAAGGGGGGTTGACCGACTCGATGGGCTGTTCAGGCCAGCAGGGCGAATGCCAGGGCCCAGGTCGCGATTCCTGCATAGAGACCGGCAGCCATGTCATCTGCAAGAATGCCCCAGCCACGCGGCAGGTCCTGGAGTTGCTTCGCTGGAGGAATCTTCGTGATATCGAAGAAACGGAAGGCTACGAAGCCGACTGCAAGCAGCAGGAAGGCCAGCCACCAGGAGCCTGCTGCAACGACCTCGGACCATGGGACGAAGAGGAGGGCAAGCGATTGCCCGGCGATTTCGTCTGAAACGACACAGGGAGGATCGTGCCTGTTCCAGTGTGCTTCCGCCCATGCCCCGAATCGAACGGTGGCAATCGAGGCGATGAAGAAGAGGAGCAGGAGCAGAACATTGACCAGCCATGCGTCATCAATCAGCACTGCAAGGGCCGCAAGAACTGGAACGGGGAGTGAGCCCCATGTTCCAGGTGCGCCGGGCAGGAGTCCGAATCCGAAGGCAGTCAACAGGGCTTTTCGCATGGAGTTACCTGTCCTTGTCAGTTGGTTCGTTCGACATGAGGCTTCGGATTCCAATGAGGTATGGAATACCCGACCAGATGGTGACGAAGATCGTCAGCCACATCAGGCTGTTGCAGGTCCAGAAGATCGCATCATGTTCCCTTGAAGGCCAGTTGACGACCAGCAGCAGCACGATCGGGATCGCAATTGACTGCAGGATCATCTTCAATTTGCCCGAGAGTTTCGAGCCGCAGGCTCTTCCCTGTGACTCCGTGACGCCACGAATGCTCGTGACGAACAATTCACGGGCAAGAATGACAACGACCATCCAGGGATAGACCCCGCTGGCCATGGTCAGGAGGCGGTCATCATCGAACCATTCCTTGACCATGAATCGGCCACCAGAGAGGTAGATGAATGCACCAAGAACAAGGACCTTGTCACAGAAGGGATCCATGATCCTGCCGAAGTTGGAGACGACCTTCCACCGGCGTGCAAGGTGCCCATCGAGTGCATCCGTGATGGCTGCGATGACGAACAGGGCGATTGCCACGTTCCCCCAGAAGATACCCGTCTCAGGGAATCGGTAGAAGCTCAAGGCCCCGAAGAAACAACCCGCAAAGACGACTCGAAGGAGTGTCAGGATGTTGGGGACCTGCTGCCGCATGGCCCCATCCTATGCCACACGCGGGAATACTGGTTCCCTGGTCGTTTCCCACGCGGTCTCGAGTGAATTCAGCCTTGCAGGGATGAAAATGAACTGCCGACTTCATGAAATCTGCCATGACCAGATTGCAGTTCAAGCCACGTAAACCTATTCTTGCCGCTCGCCTCGGCACCCCCACGGAGGGCACTTGGCCCCATTGGGGCACACCCGGTGGACGGATGGATCACCTCGACCCCTACATCGCCTGCGTCACCGGGGCATTCGCCCTCTACCTGCTTCTGCGCGAAGGTCACCTCACCTCGAAGGTGATCGGGACGCTCCTGGGCCTCGGGACACTTGCCTGGCTTGTCGTCATCGTCAATGCATCCGTAGCCGGCGATATCGAAACGGGGCAGCAGGTGCTCTTCCTCATCTTCGGTGCCATAGCCATTTCATCGGCGGTTCGCATGATCACCCATGGTCGTCCCGTCTACTCCGCGCTCTATTTCGTACTTGTCGTTCTTTCCTCGGCCGGCCTTCTCCTGCTCCTGGAGGCGGAGTTCATGGCCTTTGCACTGATCATCGTCTATGCCGGTGCCATCCTGATCACATACATGTTCGTCCTGATGCTTGCTCAGCAAGCCTCGGATTCGGACCACACCAGTGAAGTCCCCATCTATGACAGGTTGGCCCGGGAGCCGGGTGCCGCGGTCATCGTCGGCCTGATCCTTGCGGGGACGCTCGTGTCTTCCACGACCCTGGGCATGCAGGACCTGCCACCGCCAGTGGTGCAATCCCGGCAGGACAGGGTGCATGGTGAACTGCTCGAACAACTGCCCAAGCGATTCAAGGCAGCCGTGCTTGCGGCATCACCCGATTTTTCATGGCCACCGGCTGTCGACGATGATGGACACATGATCCAGTGGGACAGGAGCGGTCCATTCGTCGAGTCCCGGACTGCAGGAGAGGCTCCCGAGATCGTTCGAATCGACCCGGATGCCATGCCGACCAATACGCAGCACGTAGGCTGGGCACTGGTGGCATCCTTCCCGGCAAGCCTTGAAATAGCCGGTGTCATCCTGCTCCTTGCCATGTTCGGGGCGGTCGTCCTGGCACGACGCCAGATCGAGCATGGAGAGGATGAACTGCGACGCAGCATCGGACTTGATCCGATTCACCCACAGGAAGACCCGGTTGCGGAGGAGGGTGAGTCATGACCTTCCAGCTTGCTTCCGAGTTCACGCAGGTCTCGCTTGCGCACTTCATCATCTTCAGTGCGCTGCTGTTCGTAGTCGGTCTTGCCGGTTTTCTCACTCGGCGGAACCTCATCGTGATGTTCCTCTGTACCGAGTTGATGTTCCAGGCGGCCCTGGTGGCCTTTGTCGCCTTTGGCCGGTATTGGTTCAACTACTCCGGGCAGGTCTTCGTGATCTTCATCCTGACGGTTGCTGCAGCGGAAGCGGCCCTGGCCCTGGCACTGGTCGTCCTGCTTCACAGGCGTCGGGGCTCCCTCAATGCAGATGACTGGAAGGAGTTGCGGGAGAGATGATTGACGTCACGCTCCAACTCGCACGCATCATCCAGGCGATGCCACCGGTTCCTGCCAGCGAGGTCGTCACCGACACGGGCCAGTGGTGGATCGGGTTCATACTCTGGTGCCCGCTGATCTCACTTGTTCTCTGCGGACTGTGTGCGGCCTGTCGAGTCAAGTCCAAGCTTCCAGCCTGGATCACGGTCTTCTCGCTGGCAATCTCCTTCGTCTTGACACTTCTGCTGGCATCCATGGATTCGCCGCCTGAACGAGTCGAACTCTTCAAGTGGATCAATGTTCACTGGGACGGCGGTTCCTTCGTGGCGAATTTCGCCTTCTACATCGACTCCCTGACGATCCTCTGGATGTCGTTCGTGACGGGCCTGGGTGCACTGATCGCACTCTACGCAAGCGAGTACATGGAGCCGGACGTTGGTCGTGGATATTCCAGGTTCTTCGCTGGCATCAGTGTGTTCCTATTCGCGATGATCTGCCTTGTCATGGGCGACAACCTCCTCATGCTCTACCTGGGCTGGGAGGGTGTGGGCTTCGCCTCCTACTGGCTCATTGGGTACTACTACCAGAAGCCGCAGGCGGTGGCGGCTGCCAAGAAGGCCTTCATTGTCAACCGCATCGGCGACCTGGGACTCGCCCTGGCGATCTATCTCATCTGGTCGACTTTCGGCACGATCCAGTACAACGAGCTCATCAGTGTTCTCGACGCGGGCACCTATTCGCCGGTCTACGAGAACTGGTCCGTGCAGGCGATTCCATACCTGCTCATGCTCGCCGCCTTCGGCAAGTCCGCCCAGTTGCCACTCTACGTCTGGCTGCCTGACGCCATGGAAGGCCCGACCCCGGTCTCGGCGCTCATTCACGCCGCGACCATGGTCACAGCCGGTGTCTACCTGGTTGCGCGGATGTATCCATTCTTCCTGCTGGCACCCGAGTCCCTGCACGTGGTCGCCTGGGTGGGGGGGCTTACGGCGCTGCTGGCTGCAACCATCGGCATGGCCCAGTACGACATCAAGCGCATCTTCGCCTATTCAACCATTTCACAACTGGGGTACATGTTCCTTGGACTGGGTGTCCTGACGACCTACGGCGCGGCATACCACGTCTTCACGCATGCCTTCTTCAAGGCAGTCCTGTTCCTGACCTGTGGAGCCATCATGCATGGTTTCGCCGGCCAGTTGGATCTTCGAAAGATATCCGGGCTCAGGAGGATGAAGGGCTGGCGTATTGTTTCCTGGACCATGTTCATCGGTTGCCTCTGTCTTGCGGGGTTCCCCCTGACGTCCGGGTACTTCTCGAAGGACGCGATCCTCGCAGAGGCCTTCGTCTCTCATGGCCCGGGATTCGAAGTACTCGGTTGGATCGCCATCTTTACCGCATTCCTGACGGCCTACTACACCTTCCGTGTCTGGTGCCGGGTCTGCGCCGGTGAGGTCCGGTATGAGCCCGGCGACGAGCACCATGGTGATGATCATGATGCAGAGACGCATGGTCGCGAGTTCCATCCCCATGCACCCCGATTTGCAATCAATATCGTTCTCCTGCTCATTGCCGCCGGAGCGCTGCTGGCCGCAGTGCCCTACTTCATGGGCAACGAGGTCGAGCACGCAACAGGTGGCTGGGTTGCCGACATGGTCAACGACTCGACGGCTGCAACTGGAGTTCCTGGACATCCTGAACATCCGGGGACCGCTGCGCATGGAGCCGAGGCGCATCATGGTTCGATTCTCGGCATGGATCCACACGTGGCGATGTACTCGATCTCCGCATGTGTTGGCGGATTGGGTCTCCTGCTTGCATTCTGGTTGCATCTCTGGCGACGCCAGGATGCCGATCGACTGAGAAGCTGGCTGCTGTCACGCTTCTGGACCCGCTGGCTCCCGGTCGCCATGGAGAACAAGTGGTATGTCGATGAGATCTACCACGCCTTCATCCGGGCTCCACTCTGGCTGTTCGGCCACATCTTCTATGCCATCGACCGGTACATCATTGACGGTCTCCTCGTCGATGGCACTGCACGCCTTCCGAGGTTGCTGGCTCGTTGCTTCCAGCCACTGCAGAACGGGATGCTCCAGTCCTATGCCGTGACAATGGCAGGTGGAGCGGTCCTGATTGCCCTGCTCATGCTGCTCATGCTCCAGTTCTTCACGGGAGGATCCGTATCGTGATGAGCTGGCTGCTCATTCTGCTTCCCCTCCTGGGCTCGATGGTGATCATCGTGTCACCGGGGCGGCTTGCGAAACAACTCGCCCTGGTGACCTCCCTGGTCGTCCTCGGTGTAAGTGTTGCAGCGGCTGTGGTCTTCGATGGTTGGGGCAGGGGAACCTGGGAGTTGACTTCAAGCGTCGAATGGGTGAAGGAGTGGGGACTGGTGCTCCAGGTCGGGGCGGATTCCGTTTCCCTCATTCTTGTTCTGCTCACCACGTTCCTCATGCCGCTGGCAATTCTCGGTTCCTTCAACGCGATCCAGTCGCGAACCAAGGAGTACTACGGTTGGCTCCTGGGACTCCAGGCAGCCATGACGGGCGTATTCCTCGCGCAGGACCTTGTCCTCTTCTATGTCTGCTTCGAGTTCACGCTGGTGCCGATGTTCTTCATCATCGCCATATGGGGTTCAAAGAACCGCGCCCACGCCTCGGTCAAGTTCCTCATCTACACCTTCACCGGCTCGCTGATCACGCTGGCGGGCTTTCTCACGCTTGCCTGGTCGTATGCACAGGCGAATGGAGGGGTCTGGTCATTCGAGATTGCCGCACTGACGAATCATGCGGCCTCGGCGCTGTCTCTTCATGAGCAGGCCTGGCTGCTCCTGGCACTGCTCATAGGTTTCGGAGTCAAGGTGCCTCTCTTCCCGGTGCACACGTGGCTGCCACTTGCCCATACCGAGGCACCCACCGCAGGTTCGGTCCTCCTTGCAGGAATCCTGTTGAAACTTGGAACCTATGGCCTCTACCGTTTCGTACTTCCGATGTGCCCGGAAGCCGTGGTGGAATGGGCTCCAATCGTGGCGATCCTGTCGATCATCGGCATCCTGTATGCAGCCCTGGTCTGCTGGGTCCAGACCGATGTCAAGAAACTCGTTGCCTACTCATCGGTAAGCCACCTGGGCTTCTGCGTGCTTGGTCTCTTTGCACTCAATCCGATGGGGGTGGAGGGTTCGATCCTGTACATGATCAATCACGGCCTTTCGACGGGTGCGCTCTTCTTCCTGATTGGCATGATGTACGAGCGATACCACACCAGGGACATGGGTGAACTTGGTGGCCTGGCTCGAACCATGCCCATCTGGGCCACGTTCATGGTCTTCTTCGTCCTGTCATCCATAGGATTGCCGGGACTCAACGGTTTCGTCAGCGAGTTCCTCTGCCTGATCGCAGCATTCACAGCCGGAGGTTCGGGTGCCTACCCGGGTGTGCTGGGTCCCTGGTATGCAGCGATTGCCGCATTGGGCATGGTCCTTGCGGCCATGTACCTGTTGATCATGGTCGGCAAGGTGGTCTTCGGTCCGACCAAGGCAACCCTGAGGCATGACGAGCAGTCGGGGCTTCCGGTGGACCTTACGGTTCGCGAGATCACGGTCCTGGTTCCATTGGCTGTCGGGTGCATCGTCCTTGGAATCCAGCCGGACCTGGTCATCGACAATACGGCCACGGCTGTTGCCGACACCCTGGCTGTCTACCAGGGCATCTTCGAGGAGAGCATGCCTGGTGCGGCTGCCTTCGTGGAGACAGCGTTGCCCGGAGGTGCCAGGTGATCGACAAGCTCTGGTACCTCATTCCGGAATTGATTCTCTTCGGCGGTGTCGTGGTGGTAGCGATCCTCGGCCTGGTGCATTCGAATCGCCTTCGTGGATGGGTTCCATGGACAACAGCATTGTTCATCCTTGCGGCAGGCATTTCTGCTCCATTCGTCTATTGCGACGAGGCCATGGAGGCTTCCGGCCTGCTGGTCCCCGGACTCGCCGCCCCGGCCTGCCTGATCGCATGCATCGTGGCGCTTGGCCTGCTCGTGCTCTCCATCGGTCGTGTCGACACACGGTATGAACAGGCCATTGCCCAGGGTCGTGCCGCGTTTGATCCGATTCGCGCAACGGGGGGTGAATACCACGTCTTCTTCCTCCTGTCCCTGGGCGGGCTGCTCCTTGTTTCGATTGCCGACGACCTGATCTGGTTGTTCCTTGCGTTGGAACTCGCCAGTCTTCCGACCTACGTCATGGTGGCGATGAGTCGCGGATCGATCCGGGCCCAGGAAGCGGCCATGAAGTACTTCTTCCTGGGCGCCATGTCCGCGGCCATGTTCCTCTACGGCTTTGCCCTGCTCTATGGAGCCACCGGTACGCTCGTGCTGACCGAGATGCAGGCGTCCTTCGCAGATCAGATCGCGCGGGGCGAACTCAGCGTTCTTGCAATTGTCGGCATGCTCCTGGCACTGCTTGGTATCGGTTTCAAGCTTGCAGCCGTCCCGATGCACATCTACGCCGCCGATGTCTATGAAGGTGCAGCAGTCCACGTGACGGCGTTCCTGGGCTTTGTACCGAAAGCTGCAGGTGTCATTGCATTCATGATCCTGCTGTCGACACTTGGCTGGCAGGACGGTGTTGGTCTGCCTGCCCCGATACTGATCATGCTCTGGGTTGTCTCTGTACTGACGATGACGCTCGGCAACATCGCGGCACTGCTCCAGAAGTCCGTCAAGCGGATGCTGGCCTGCTCCTCGATCGCACACAGCGGGTACCTGCTCATCGGAATCATCGCCGGGCCGGGCGCAGGCTTCAATGCGGCCATGCTGTACCTGCTGATCTACGGGCTGGGGAACACGGCATCCTTTGCCGTTCTCTCGAGTCTTCAACGTGGTGGGGTGGAACTGGAATCGGTCGAGGACCTGGCGGGACTGCGACACAAGCACCCGTGGTCGGCCACGGCCATGGCGATCTCCGCAGGTTCCCTGTTGGGATTCCCTCCACTGCTTGGTTTCTGGGGCAAGTTGGCACTCTTCATTGCGGGTATTGCATCCGGTCGGCTCGTACTTGTCCTGATCGCAGCCATCAACAGCGCCATCAGTGCCTGGTACTACCTTCGACTTGTTGGACTGCCCCTGATGGCGGACAGGAACGAGCGAAGTGAAGCAGTTGAATCGATCCACGTTCCGTGGCCGCGCCTGGTCGCACTGGTCCTGGCTGGCATGCTTGTCGTGCTTCCCGTCATCCTGGGACTCCTGTACTGGATGACGGATGTGTCCTCGTAGTTCTACTCGTTCTCGGTTCCTCGCCGGGCCTGCATCGTGAACTGAATACACATGCCGACGAATGCAAGGGCCGCCCAGAGCACGATCGGGAGTGGAGTCCAGACAAGGATCGCATCTGTCAATGATGCCCCTGTCATCGAAACCACTCGCACGAGTGTTCCCAGGATGAGAAGGCTTCCCAGGGATGCCGTCAGGAACACTGATGAGAATCTCGGTGTGAACGTTGCCAGGAGCAGGCCTGAGAACAGGCCGCCGACGATGCTTCCAATGACAATCAACTGTCCAAGGGGGGAAAGCAACAGCCAGGCGGTGTGAAGGATGCCGACCCGCTGGGCAATCTCGGTTCGTATGGCATCGGCATGCAGCGCAAGGGCAGGGCCAATGGAGGTCGAATCCGACGCGTCTGGAAATGCCGAACCTCCGTTTTCCAGCATGGAACTGCCGGCAACGACCTCCGAGAGCGTGACCAGTGGAACGGGGGGGAGATCCCCCGCATCCATGAAACTCCATGCCCCGACCATGAATCCTGTTGCCAGCAGCAGCGAGAGAAGGCCCGCAAGAAGCAGCCGGTAGACGAGCATGCTGACGCAGCCAATGACGACTGCGGTTCCAGTTACGAGTGCCCAGAGCGGGACGAGGTCCTGGACCTGTGCCCAGGTGATCCACCCGATGATCGATCCGATGACAACCCCGGCAAGCCCCAGTGCGGGGCGTAGAACACGGCCCCCCATTCCCCAGAGCACAAGCCCGGCCAGGAGGGCGACTCCAAACATGATGAGTTGTTCGACCAGGACGGGATTCACTGGATGCTCCAGCGTGTTCTATCGGCGTGATGCATCCAGTACCCGGAGGATCACCTGTTTACAGCCCTTGCACCCTGCAGGGGGCTGGGGATGCTCGATGGAACTCCTCGCAGTGGCAGGTGGGTTAGCATGGGGAAATGACATGTAAATCAACCTGTTTTCGTGCGTCGATGTTGGCACTTGTACTTTTCACGGTTCCCGTGAGTGGAGCATCAGCCTTGAACGAAGATTCGACCGGGTCGAAGGCCCAGTTCACCAATGAACTGGCAAACGAGACAAGCCCATACCTGCTCCAGCATGCACACAACCCAGTGGACTGGTACCCGTGGGGAGAAGCGGCATTCGAGATTGCGAGGACGGAGGACAAGCCGATCTTCCTGAGCATCGGATATTCGACCTGCTACTGGTGCCACGTGATGGAACGACAGTGCTTTGAAAACGAGAAGATCGCGGCATTGATGAACGAGTATTTCGTCTGCATCAAGGTCGATCGGGAGGAACGTCCGGATGTTGATGACATCTACATGACGGCAGTACAGATCATGACGGGAAAGGGAGGGTGGCCGCTTTCCATCTGGTTGACTCCTGACACGCTTGAACCATTCTTCGGGGGCACCTACTTCCCCCCGACGGACAGCGTCGGACGACCCGGATTTCCACGGGTACTCGAAGGCATCCATGAGTTCTGGCTCCAGCAACGCGAAGCCGCCTACGAGCAGGCGGACAAGATATCCTCAGCCGTGAAGCAGGCCATGTCCGCCAAGTCGGCCGCCGTGCCGATCGGTCGGAATGAAGTCGATACGGCGATCTCTCAACTTGTTGCAACCTATGACCGAACCAATGCAGGATTCGACAAGAAGGGACCGAAGTTCCCGATGCCCGTCTTCCATGAGTTCCTGCTTGAATCTGCATGGGATCTTTCGCCTGCACGGCAGGCCGTGACCCATACCCTTGATCGCATGGCGATGGGCGGCATGTATGACCAGGTTGGTGGTGGGTTCCACAGGTACAGCACCGACGAAAAGTGGCTCGTGCCGCATTTCGAGAAGATGCTGTACGACAATGCGATGCTTGCATCGGTCTATGCGGATGCATACGAGAAGACAGGCGACGGCTGGTACGGTGCCATCGCTGCTGAATCGGTCGACTGGGTGCTTCGTGAAATGACGAGTCCCAACGGGGCTTTCTACTCGGCACTTGATGCTGAATCGAATGCCAGGGAGGGTGAGAGCTATCTCTGGACACCAGAAGAGATCCGATCATCACTCGAATCAGCACAACTCGGCGACGAGGTGGACTTCACGCTCGAAGTCTATGGACTTGACAAGGGCACGAACTTCCAGGATCCACATCACTCCGGTGATCCACCCAAGAATGTCCTGTTTCTCTCCGAGAAACCCCACGACACGGCCAAGCGACTTGGCATGAGTGGCAAGGCACTTCACCAGAAGTGGCAGGCAATCAATGCGGCGCTCCTGGCAACACGTGATGAGCGTGATCAGCCGGGTCTTGATGACAAGGTCATTGCAGGATGGAACGGGCTGATGATCGGTGGAATGGCCGATACTGGTCGCATCCTCGGTGAACAGCGCTACATTGACGCGGCCAGCAAGGCTGCAGATGACATCATGTCAAGCATGTGGACACGGCAGGGGGGGCTGCTGCGAACCAGGCGAGGTGATGATGCACGGATCAACGCCTTCCTCGAGGACTATGCCTACATGATCCGTGGATTGCTTCGACTCGAGGAAGCCACTGGAGACTCCAGGTACCTCGACCATGCTGCAGCACTGGCACAACAGGCCCGTGATCGATTCTGGAACGAATCCGAGGGTGGATGGTACGAAACTCTTGAAGACCAGGACGACCTCTTCGTTCGTGGTCGTTCCTTCTATGACGGGGCGATTCCCAGTGCGAATGCAGTGATGATCAACAACATGATCGAGTTGTATGAAAGGACCGGTCGCAAGAACTGGGGCGAGGACGGGGTCCAGGCCTTGAATGCCATCAGCCCTGACATCGTTCAATCGCCGCGAAGCGCGATCCACTCCGTACAGGCTCTGCATCGGCTTGAGACGTCCCATTCTGCCCTGCTCGGCAAAGGCGGGAGTGGGGTCCAGAAGAAGCCTGGTGTTCATGTATCACTTTCCTCCGAGGATCGCCAGGTCCGCCTCGCCGTGGGCGAGTCGGCCACGGTTACGCTCGTCGTGACGATCGACAAGGGTTGGCACGTCAATTCCCGCGTTCAGCAGGACGAATACATCGTTCCCCTCGAGATCATGAGTCTCACCAGTGGTTTGCAGGTACAGGCTGCCTATCCGCCAGGGCATGCCTTCGATGGACCGGAGGGTCCGGTGAACGTCTACGAGGGCAGGATCGAGATCCCCATCACGCTTACCAGGACCGGGGAGATCGGCAGAAGTGGCCGGATGAACATTACCTGGCAGTCCTGCAATGACCAGACCTGCCTGATGCCCAGGACGGAACAGGTTCCCATCAAGGTGCTTCCACCACTGGGTTCCTGATGCTCCAAGGCCTCCGGTATCAGGGGTACTTGACGGGGAGCCAGAAGCGACCACAATCTGTCCTCCCTTGACCGAGGAGATTCCAATGGCAAGCAAGTACGCAACTGCGCCAGTTCCCAGCACGAAACTGCCTGGTGGCATTCCCTACATCATCGGGAATGAAGCTGCGGAGCGTTTCTCCTTCTACGGCATGAAGGGGATCCTCACGATCTTCATGACCTCGTTTCTCTTCCTCATGCCCGGTGGTGTGGTGGATGAGCAGATGAGTGACACTGATGCGGTGAAGTGGTACCACCACTTCGTGAGCGCCGTCTACATCACTCCGCTGCTTGGCGCATTCATCGCGGATGCCTTTCTCGGCAAGTACCGGACGATCATGCTGCTGTCGATCGTCTACTGCCTGGGTCATGGCGCACTGGCGTTGATGGGTACGGAACTGCCCTTCATGGATACGTCGCTCAATCCAAGTTTATTCCTCATGCTGGGCCTCATTCTCATCTGCCTGGGCTCGGGAGGCATCAAGCCCTGCGTGTCGGCCCACGTCGGCGATCAGTTCGGGGAGTCGAGTGCGAAGATCTGGTTGACCAAGATCATCATGGTGTTCTACCTGTCGATCAACATCGGAGCCATGCTCTCGAATCTGGCTACGCCGTGGCTGCTGAAGTGGTACGGCCCGCACTGGGCCTTCGGTGTTCCCGGTGTTCTCATGGCGATAGCGACCATCACGTTCTGGATGGGGCGACACAAGTTCGTCCACGTTCCGCCAGGAGGGATTGCCTTCATCCGTGAGGTGTTCAGTGGCCGGGGCATCAAGGCGTTGTTGAAGTTGTCGATCATCTATCTCTTCGTCGCCGTGTTCTGGGCCCTCTTCGATCAGACCGGGTCCACTTGGATTCTGCAGGCGGAGGACATGGATCGGAACTGGCTGGGCATCACATGGCTGCCATCACAGATCCAGTTCATCAATCCGGCGATGATCCTGATCCTGACGCCGATCTTCGGCTGGGTGGTGTATCCGGCGATGGACAAGATATGGCCGTTGACCCCGATGCGTAAGATCAGCATCGGCCTCTTCATCATGGCTGTGGGATTTGCGATCATCGCGATCGCCCAGCAACTCATCGATGCCGGGCAGACTCCGTCGATCGCCTGGCAGGTGATCGGCTACGCCATCGTCACCACGGCCGAGGTGCTGGTCTCCATCACGTGCCTGGAGTTCTCCTATACACAGGCTCCACGCAAGATGAAGTCAATCGTCATGGGCTTTTTCCTGGCGTCGGTGACGGTGGGGAACCAGATCACGAGCATTGTCACTGCCGTCAGCGTCGTGCCTTCGGACACGGTGCATGTGGAGTCGGCGCATGACAGGATCACCGACTGGATGAATGAACATGATGGCGAGCGTCCGAATCAAGCCCAGTCGCAGCAGTTGCTGGCCGACATGGAAATGCCGACCGGTCTGCAGCCACCCATCTACTCGCTGACCGAATCCGGTTTCATGATTGAACAACCTCTGGGTGAAGGCTCGATCGGGTCGTTTGCAAGCGGCAAGCTGTATTACGATCTGGAGGGCGCCAAAGCGAGCATGGACTGGCCTGCAATGTTCGAACTCAACGTTGCTGGCGACCATATCGAGGCCTACTGGAAAAAGAATGACCATCTGCCTTCCAATGAGGAGGGTGCGAAACTGCTCAAGGGGAACCTCGACCCCTGGGGCCAGCCCATCGTCTACCGGTTGATCAACAGCAGCAACTTCTCCGTCGGCAGCCCCGGCCCGGCCGGTGACATGCTCACTGCATCTTCGATCACGCTCAATGGCACGATCGTCCATCCGGATGCCCCGGAGGACGCGGGCACCTGGTTGTCCCGTCGCAAGGCCGAACTGGGCATCGAAACCGCGGCGACCGCGTCTGGGGAAATCGTGCTGAGCCGTGACCATCAGATCGGCGGTCAGAATCGGTTCCAGGGTGCGGCGTTCTTCTGGTTCTTCACCTGGCTGATGCTCGGTACGGCAGTCGTCTTCGTACCCGTTGCCTACCTCTACAAGCCGCATACCTACCTGCATGAAGAGCAGGAACCTGGCTGATTCAGGAAGAGGGAACCGTGCCGATAACGGTCTCCCGGCGATGCATTGGAATCAGTGCGCGAATGCTGACCCGATCTCTTCCCGGTGTCAGGAGGAGATAGTGTCCATCTTCTCTAGTAGTTCGAAACGGGATGGCGACCTGGTCGTGGAGACGAACGGATCGATTCATCTTCGTTGGGTCGACGTATCGCAGTTCATCAGCGGTCGTGACGATGTACCGACCAGAGACATCATGCACCGCGGCAAGAGCATTGTGCATGAGGATGAACGGTGAAGCTTCCCCGGGGCTCCACGCCACGAGTTGCTCCTCGCCGGGATGCCAGAAGAGCAGTTCCTCGGTCGGAGAAGACCTGAGTCCCTGGACGACGGGTTGCACGGCAACGGCCCGGTAGGCGACACGTGGGGTGGCATTTTCGCCCAGGTCGAGGTCGTTCATCGATGCGGACATTCCTTCTTGTGAAATGGTCAGCATGCTCACGAGACGCATGTGGTTCTCAGGTGAGATCCAGAAGGCGTAGAGGCGGTCATTCCGGGTACTCCATGTAGGGAAGTACCAGTTGCCCTCAAGCGTGCCGACTTCAATCTCGTTCCCCAGGCTGTTTCGTACCACGAGGCTGAACCCCTCCTGGGCCACGGGCCGGGTCGAATAGGCAAGTTGTCCCCGTGGACCCAGTGTCGCAAAGGCATTCACGTTCTCGTCATCCACGAGCCAGGTGAGTTCACCAGTCGTCCATGAGACCTTGCCGATCTTCCTGGGTCCCTGTGGGGTGGGAGATTCAACGAGGAAGCCCTCGGTATCGGCGGAACGACCCAGGAGCAGCGGGGGATTCAAGGAACACGTGGCAGCCAAGGCTCCCGTGTCCTGGTTGATCTTCCAGATCTCGACCCCGGTGGCCAGTGGTGATGGACTGCCCGGCTCGGCGAGCAAGGTAGCCATCTCCGGTGCGATGCCCACCGAAGTTGCTATGTAGTTTCCATCGGGACTGACCAGTGGCAGCGTCGATTGGTCATATGGGACTTCACCCACGTCCTGGAGCTGCGCCTGGAACCTGATCGAGAATGTGCTGCCGCGGCTGAGTTCATTCTCCGCAATCTCCTGGAGCCGCTTGGTGGCCTCCGGTCGCATCGGTGGCGGTTGGTTTCGCCGATTCGACGTGGTGCAGGCTGGGAACGCCATGGCTCCGGCAAGCAGGATGAGGAAGAGTGTTCGTTTCATTCCGGCTGCTTCCGTGGCTTGATGTCATCGATGTCATCAAGATCTCTTGGAACATCGGAGGGTTCCGTTGATTCGATGTTGTCGATCTCCGGTTGGTCCATCTGGTCAGGGAGCTGGACATCTTCTTCCTCGACACGTCTTCGAGCTTCCTCGGCGTTCTTGCTGGCAGTGATGCGATCGGAGATGTTCAACTGCAACTCGCCTTCCGAGAACCATGACCGGCCAACGACCTGGTCAGCAAGGGGCTGGGCGACCTCTTCGAGTCGAATCAGGTCCTCGCGGTTGTAGTTCTCGTAGTTGTCCAGGGGACGATGGACAACGGTTGGGGTAATGAAGGCCAGCAGTTCCTGCCGTTCAAGGCTCTCATCGTTGTACTTGAAGAGTTCCCCGATGATGGGAATGTCGCCCAGGAGCGGAATCTTCTGCCTGATCTGCTTTTCCGTTTCCTTCAGGAGTCCACCGAGAACGACGGTCTGCCCATCGAGGACGATGACATGGCTGTTGACTTGTTTTCTCGAGAAGACTTCACCATGGATCTGGCCGACGGTCACGCTCCCAACTGAATCGGAGAGTTGCAGGCTGATTTCCAGGTCGACCGTGCCTTCCTGGGTGATCCTCGGCCTGACGTTGAGAAAGACGCCCACATCCCTGTACTCGATCTGCGTGTTGAGCGAGTTGCCACCACTGAGGTCGGTCGTGTTGCTCACGGGAATCGGCACTTCCCTGCCTGAGAAGAAGATCGCCTCTTCATTATCCGCGGTGAAGACACGCGGCTCCTGGATGATGCGGGTGTTGGTGACCTGGGCGAGTGCCTCGATGATCACCGCGACATCGAAGGCACTGACATTCAGGGTGGAACTGGTAGTGCCATCAAGCAGGTTGTCGAGGAAGTCTGTAATGCCAAAGGCGAATCCTCCGGCAGCTCCAGCGGTTCCTGCTGCAGCGGCATCAAAGAGTCCGCCTCCGAAGAATTGTCCGTTTACGTTGGTGGAGGCCTGGGGGTTGTTGCCCCACTTGGCTCCAAGGTTCCATTGGTCCGTGATATCGACTTCCACGATTGTCGCAGACAACAGGACCTGCCTCCGGGGAATGTCGAAACTCTCGATCAGTTCGACCATTGGTTCGATGTAGGAGGCGGGGGAGAGGATGGCCAGGGCATTTTGTCTGACGATTGGAACGATGCGTACCTTCCCGATCAGGGAGGATTCCGGGGACTGGTCATCGGATTCACTGCCACGTTGCCATGGAAAGGACAGGTCCTGGCTCCCGGAGGAATCCGTGGTGGACCCCCCTGAGGTCGATCCGCTTGGTGATTCAAAGCCCTCGCCACTGAGCCCTGCTTCGGGCCTGGGGATCGAGACATTCGCCCCGGGCTTGGAGAGCAGGACATTGAGTTCTTCAGCCAGTTCGACGGCCCTTGCATATTTCAGTGGGATGATGCGTGGGACGCCTACGGAACTTGGTTGGTCAAGTTCATTGATGATCGTCTGGATGAAGTCGAATGACTCGACGGTCTTGGCGAGTACGAGCAAGGCGTTCTTGTCGGGGTAGGCATCGATGGAATAGATCCCCGAGATGGCCTGGGTGGCATTTGACCGCTGGGCATTCTGCCCACCCCGTGCCTGGCTGGCAGAGCCGGTGCTCTCACCGAGTACTTCCTCGAGCAGGGTCTTGACCTTCAGTGGGTCGGTGTACTTGAGCACGAACAGCCGGGAGGTGCCGGGTGAACGGGGTACATCCCACTCGGTGTGGATGAGCATGGCGATCTCTTCCATGACCTCGGGTTCACACTGAACGGTAACTGCATTCTGCTGCACATTGACGGAAAGTCGGAGTTCGACTCCGGATGATGTGGTTGACGACGTGGTCCGTGTGTTTCCTCGCTGCTGGGTATTCGACCTGCTGGTATTCGAAGAAGAGCGGGAGCGGGCCGAGGCGGTCGCGGTTCCCTCTTCGAAGATGTCGAGAATGTTGGTCGAAACCTCGTTTGCGTCCGCCCACTTCAGCCGGAACGTATGCAGTTTCCTGTTGAGCCATTTCTGGTCGAGTTCACGGATGATCTTGTCATACTGCTGGCAGAGGCCGATGTCGCCAAGCACGATGATCTGGTTCGACATCTCGTCGACCCAGACCTCGGCGTAATCCGGTTTCATGTCGGCGAGTTTCTCCGAGATCTCGACCGCATCGGTTCGTTCGACGTTGAAGATCTTCAGGACAATCGTGCCCCTGTCCATTCGATTACGAACATCGATTGCGGAATCGAGGACGGGGATGTCACTCATCTCGTTGGTGATCTGGGTGATCTCGAGCTTCGTCAGGATGATGACGTCTGGACGTTCGATGACGGCGATCTTGTTCATGCGCAGTGCGCTGAAGATCATTTCGAGCGCTTCGCGTTTTTCGATCGGTTCGTCGACGATGAGGGTGATCTTTCCGCCACCGGTTCCAAGTCCGATGCCCGACCCTTCAAGGCCAAGGGGCATGACGATCTTGCCGGTGATTTCCGCGATCCAGGGAATCAGGTCGGAGATGGAGACCTCGTCAAGTGCAAGATTCATCTTCCCGTCCGGAATCGGCCTCCGTTCCAGGTGGGCCTCTTCCTCGGGGTCGACCGTGTCCGATGGGCGGTAGGAATTGCCTGATGTACTCGAAGAGGAGCCTTCCGTATCCGGGAACCTGACAGGTTCCCCTGCAGTCTCTTCCGATGACCCCGTGGAGGTCGGTGGCTCGGGTGCAGGTCTGTCATCCTCCTGTGCCATGGCCACCAAGGCTGGTGCCAGTACACAGAGGATCGTGGGGAATACGAATCGAATCAAATGCCTGTTTGCCACGTCTGGAATCCCTCCGGTATCAACAAGTCCCTGAACCCTGTATCGGATCGACTGGGCCTGTTGAACGAATGTAGGGGGGGCTCTATTCCACGAAATCGAGGGTCATTCGAGCTCATCCAGCCCACCAGGTGACTGGGATGGGACTGGTGGCAGGGGGGGATCCTGCTCGGCAGGCACTTCAACAGGGGTTTCGGGGCTGGTTGCTTCTGGAGGGGCATCAGCCGGGCTGTCCTCTGTCGGGTCCTGGAGGATTTCCTCCATCGGCTCATCAGCATTCTCCTCGGCCGCCGGGTCGGGGTCGGTGTCATTGATGTCTTCGAGAATGCCGCTGGGGGTGGTCTGTGGTGAGGCCGAGGAGAAGGGGCTTGTATCCATGTCGATGAGAGAGACCTCGTATGGGCCTCCGTCGTTGTACTTGACCTCGATTCCACGAGGAGGATCGGTGGCAAGCAACTCGATGCCATGGATCAATTCCCCGATGCGGATACGCGTCTTTGGATCCTCGACGCCGTACTTGAGGTTGCTGGTTTTCCGGAACCAGGCCTCGTCACCGAGGATGGCGATGAGTTTCGGTCCCGTATAGTTCGGCGGAAAAGTCGGTGGCGGCGGTGGTGCAGGAGGTGGCGGTTCGGCGACAACGGGCGGCGGCGGTGGCGGAGGAGGGGGCCGTCGTTTGACAGGGGGAAGGTAGAAGAACGAGCGGCCATTGAATCGCTCAATGTCGGTGTCCATGTTCCCGGCATGCGCGACGATGAGGTTGTCGAGCGAGCCCGTACCTTCCGTGCCCGAAGAGAAGATGGTTGAAGTTGATCGGTACAGGGGGGGCATCATGACAACGAGAAACACGCCTATGACCACGAGGGCCAGGAGACTGATACCCAGTGGGCCGCGAAGTGTTGATTCCCTGGACATGCTCATCGTGTTCGTACCCATGCTTCTATCGTCAGGCGGGTCCTGACCTGTCCATTCCCCAGCTTGTCGATCTTCAGGTCGGAGATTGCCTCGATGTCCGGACTCCGTTCCATGTCCGCTATGACGGCAATGGCTACATCTGGCTTTGACTCGAAGTCGAGTTCACCCTTGATCCGTTCAATCTTCTCACCAGCACGGGCGACTCCCGGGAGCACGCTCGCCTTGATGTTCGCACTCTGTGACTGGTAGAAGGTGTCATTCGTGATTCCCCGATTGGCCAGGATCTGCTGGACACTCTCGATGAGCGTCAATGACCCCTCGGCTTTCTTGTTTGGAAGATCGAGGGGGCCGAAAATCATGACGGAGTTCTTCGTGTGTGCGTCCATTGCAAGACCGCTGCTGGTGCGATGCAGGTCGAACTCGATCCGATCCGCCTGTTCAGCCCAGTTGTCGCCTATCGGAGCAATCACGTAGGCCCAGGCAAGGAAGGCGACCATGAAGATGGTTGCCAGGAGAATCCACTGCCAGACCCTGGACAGTTCCCTGAATCGTTCGACATGGGCATTCGTGTCGATCATGAGGAGTTTCCACTTTCCCTCAGTTTCCGCATGTGGTTCATGATCATCCTGAACTCAATTTGAAGTCGTTCTTTTACGGCTTCATCCCGGACATGCTTCCTGGCATCGGCAACTTCCTTGAGCTTGATGCGGGCTTCATCCATCGACAACGTGCTGATCTGTTCCTCGGTCAGCGCCTCGGGGATGCGTCCAGTGGGGACGTTCGTCAGGTCCGCTCCCTGGTTGTCGGAGTTTCCCCGGGACGCCATTCCATCATCGCTGCTGCGGCTGGTTCTCGAGGTGCGTGTCGTCGTACTTGCCGTCCGTTCTCCATCGGTACTTCCACTCGATGCCCCTGTCCGATCGTCTGCAGGGGGGCGAGAAACCGGTGAAGCAGCGGATGATGTCCCTGCATCAACAAGGGTGCCCGTGCCTGGAGCATCCATGCCTTCGTCACTGCCAGGTCCATCGCCACTTCGTCTGGAGGAGAGTGTCCAGGCTCCGAAGTCCTGTTCCGTTGCATAAACGGGTCGGAAGTGTGGTCGTTTCACCTGGGCGCTGATGTCGAAGGAACGATCACCGTACGTTTCGGAGTTCTCCCACCGCAATGTCACTTCGTCAAAGACCCCGGAGCCCTGCAATTGCGCCTTCATCAAGGTGGCCAGTGCAGCGGCTACATCATCCCCACTTGGCTTGGCGATACCTCGAATCTTCACAGGCTCGCCATGCCCGATCTTGACGGATTCGATGTCGATGCCCTCGGGAGTGTTGTTTGCAATGTCCGCAAGCAGTTTCGACATTGGCCATGCCTCGTTCATCATGGCCTTGTACATCGTTGCCTGGTTCGTATCTTCCTCGTATGAACGTACATGTGCATCCAGGTTCGGATGCAGGAGTGAAAGTACGCCGAGTCGGATTCCATGGACCAGGAGTGGACCGAATGCAAGCAGAAGAACAGCTACGAGCGCAAGCAATGCAGCAGCATTCTTCATGCTCAATCGTTCCCTGCTCATCTCGAGAAAATCCGGGACTTCTTCGGGAAGTTCACGCCTGAACGTCGTGAGCAGGACGAGGTCATCACCCATTGCCAGTGCGGCGCCGAGGCAAATGCCCCAGTCATGAAGCCAGGCCGCATCGATCTGCGTATCACTGACACGCCCACCGATGCTCTCAAGTACCTCCGGAGGCAGGAGCAGGACCTGCTTGCCTTGGACCGCAGCGACCGAGGCGGTTGTCCGTTCAGCCATTGACTCGGCGGAATCAGAGGTACTGCCCGTCTGGAGGGCTGTTTCAAGAAGCAGGCTTCGGAAGCGGTCATGAGTACTGCTGCCGGGATCAAGTTCTTCCTGGGTTGCGCGAACCAGGACGCGTTCCTGCTGGGCCAGGACGAGTCCGACGGAACCATCGGTTCGATCACACCACACCAGCGGATCTACCGGGTGGAGTCCATCCACGAGGGAGGCGAGCGCGGCGATGTCGGGAATGAAGCATGGCTCTTCCTCGAGCTCCGGGCCCTTGAACATGGAGGTCTCCGGCCAGGCCAGGATCAGTCCGGTTCGGGTGCTTGCATGCGAGGCAGCTGGAAGCAGTGCCGCTCCAGTTCGGTGCATGGGAGCGGCTCCGAGCAGGCGTGTTTCAACCTGCAGTTGGAGTGCGGACTCCAATTGGGCTTCGTCGGTTTCCGGGAGGCTGCAGGTTCGACAGATGACATTCGAGGCGGGAAGAATGATTCGAACAGCCTTGACGTCCCGTTGATCAATCCAGGCCTGGATATCCCTGTCCTGCTGCCCTTCGAATGACACGGTATCCAGGACCCTGGTGCCTTTGACAGGATCGATTTCAGCCAGGAGGCCATGCCATGCTCCTCCACGATTGTGAAGAACAAGTACCTGGTTGAAGTCGGATGTTGTCCTTGGTGTACTTGTCACTGTCTGATCCAGAATGGAAGAATCCGTGTACCTGGGCCCTCCAGGCACCCCTGGAAGGCTTCATGAGCTGATACGGCTCATTCCTCCCTGTATTCGAGGATCCGAACCGGCACAGTTGAACGATCAACAGTGGTCACGATTTCAACTTCTGCCCCGGAACTGCCACTCCGACCCCGTGAAGTGATCGTGTAGACATTGCTGCGGGTCGTGAAAGTCCTCGCCAACTGCCAGAGGAGGTCATCGGTCATGTCGGGAATCTCTCGAAGGTCCATGATGCTCGTTATTCCCTCAACTCGATTTCTACGCATGCTGAGTATGTTTTCGACGAGATCCTCCTGTCCGGTGTACATGTCGAGGAGGAGTGTTCGGGGGACCGTATTGATATTGAGCTTGCCTACAGCCTGCTGATGTGGCTTATTCGTCGTAGTTTCATCAAAAATGGCGGTTATCTGCCAATCTTCGAGGGGTGCAACGGATCCAGACCCGGCATCATTGTTGGAGTTGTCGCCATCCTCCTCCTCATCAGAATCAGATCCCAGTGGGGTCGTAATGAGTGATTCGAGTTCAAACCCGTCCTCCTTGGCCATTGCCATGAGGGCCTCGGCCTGGGCGGGTTCAAGGCCGATTCGCTCCTGGAGATCCTCGATTCTGGTTGCGGGGAAATACAGTCGTGGGAGTCCACTTGCAGTTGCGCCATCAGCAATCGTAGATGCCGTCAAGTAGGCGGCCCAGCCCCCCTCGAGCCGATTATCGGGTTCATCCTCGGGCAGGGAACCATCGCCATCGTCTTCGTTCTCATCCAGTCGATTATTGAGATTCCAATCCTCTCCACGGATGTCTTCCGGCTCGAGACCGGCGATGAGTTCCATTTCAGCAATGTGCCAGAGGTAGTCGTTGCGAGGTTCATACCGGGCATCCAGCGAGAGGTAGTAGTCTCGCTCGACCCCAAGATCGCGAGGGTCGTCATCCTCATCGATCCAGTCCTCGATGGCCGGCGCAACGCCCCAGGACAGGGGTGAGAAGATCACGGCGATGTAGCCACGGCCATCACCATTGACGTTCAACTTCATGTGCTCATCCATCGGCCCCGGCCAACGTTGTCCATCGAGATCATCGTAGAGGATGGACCAGATGCCATGATCCGTTTCGCCCGAGGCGACCAGCTCCATGTCAAGGTTCATCGCAAGCGCATGATCGATCTCCGGTTCCTCGGTGTGGTGTGCCATGACAGCGATCGTCGATTCCACACCTGCCCGTGCTGCCCAGCGTGCGCGGACACGGTCGACAGTTTCATGACCAAGCATTGACTGGCGTCCAGCGAACACCATCAGGGAGGTAACGAGCAGGGCACAGATCGAGATGGCCCAGATGATCACGATGATCACGGATCCACGTCGAGTGGCTGCATGAGTCCGGATTGTCCGGGGATGTCGAATCAATCTGGTCGCTCCGCTCCAAGTTCATTCAGGATGACGTCGATGTCGGGAGGTGAATCAGAACTTTCCGCAGCATCATTGTTGATTGCGCCCTCGTCCTCCTCGGTTCCATCGGCATTGAGTCCAATGCCGCCGGTTCCACCCTCTTCTTCACCATTGATCAATGCGATCAACTGCTGAAGCTCATCCTCCATCACATCATCGGGGGGAGGAACACGATCAAGTGGAACGATCGTGCGGAGTGTCGCGATCGGTGCGTCCCATGGTGAATCACCGGGCAGGTGCCCACTTGCACGGACCGAGATCCGCAATGCATGGGGGAGCCCGTCGTAGTCGGAGTCCCAGTCTTCCAGCCACTGCTCCCCATCCCAGGCCTCGACGGAGAGTTCGACTACGCCTTCTGAAATGGGTGTCACGATGCCACCGGCCGTCGGGTACTGGTCAGGCAGGGCATCTCGTCGTTGCCAGAGTACCGGTCCCCAGTCATCTTCATCGATCCGGTACGCCGTTTCGTACTCGACGCCTTCGCCGTTGTATTCGATTTCCCTGGAAGCCCGAAGGCGATGGTTGAAGAGCAGTATTTCATCCCTGTTGAACTCGCCCCTGGGCGTCTGGATGGAGTCATCCTGGATCCGAAGCCGGGTGTAGAACAGGTCATCTCGCCGAAGGATCGAGATCATGTCCCGTCTGAGGTTCTTCAGGGCGACATCAGCACGTACGAATGCATCAAGCCGTTCCTTGCTGATCGACTTTGACTTGATGATCTGGGACATCGACATCGTCAGAACACCGAGCACAAGGGAAGCGATGACGCCGGCCAGTATCAGTTCGACGATCGTGAAGCCTGCCCTTGAGCCGGGATGAATGCGTCTTGCCTTCATCAGGCTTCATCCTCGTCAAAGTAGCGACTGTCCCTGTCAAGCGGTTCCAAGGGCTCCCTCGGCGGCTCTTCCTCGTCCTCTCCTCGTCGCTGGGAGATCTTCGTTGAGATGGAGAGTTCGCCAATTCCACTCCGACTCGGCCAGCGAATGTGCACGGTCACGAGGTAGGGCTGGTAATCGTCGATGTAGTTGATGTCCAGTTCGTACGTGTACTCGGAGAATGGTTCATCGAAGCGGCCGTTCCCACCACCTTCGCCCATCCAGATTTCCGGAGAACTTCCGGCAAGTTCATGTGGACCTTCCACGAGGATCATCGACAGGATCTCGTCGGCCAGCCAGGCAGCCGTCATTCGATGCTCGCCTTCAACCTGTCTTGCAAGCGATTGCGTGCTCAGCGAGACCACGATCGTCAGGCCCATGGCAAGCAGGAGCGCACCAAGTATCACGTCAAGAAGAACGACACCTCGTCGCTGAAATCGGCTGATGCGTCGCAGGTTCATGTCACCATTCCTCCTGCCATCGTCCAGTGGTGTCGAGATCCTCCGACTCGCGAGCGGGGACACTATCTCTTCCATCCTCGATTCTCATTGGTGCCATGGATGTCGGCGACAGGTTCAGGCGAACCTCCCGATCTTCATGGTGCAATACGAGTTCCACCGACGGTCGGTCTTCTCCAGGCATGGTCGACAGTGGCCACTGGGTCAGGTCCGCCTGATCTCCATCAATGAAGACTTCCAGGTCGTAGATGCTCATGAAATCCGGCAATCGAACTTCCCGAACGGTCGGATCAGACTTCAAGAGTGATTGATCCTCGACATCCTCCCCGGTTTCCCTCCTCATCAACCTGATCGAGCTCCGGGATTCATCGATGAACAGGCCCACGGGCTGCCGGGCATGTTCACTTCGAAGCGCGTACATCATGAGGAGGTCACCGGTCTGATCGACCACCGTGTCGAAGTTGCGTCCCTGAAGGCTGGTGAGTCGTACCAGTATCGCTGACAGCAGCAATGCAAGAATGACGCAGACCATGATGATTTCCACCATCGTGAATCCGCGGCGGGACGGGGTGTGGGCGACATGGACCATGAAGTCAGTTCGTGACATCCGCGAACGGGCCTTCGCCTCCGGGCTGGCCACCCTCGCCATAGGACATGATGTCC
>JAYZBD010000019.1:0-6545 GCA_036339395.1 Planctomycetota bacterium
GACTGTCTCGACCTGCTTCCGACGTGAAGCGGGCGCAGCGGGAAAGGACACGGCAGGCCTGTTCCGCATTCACCAGTTCGACAAGGTCGAGCAGGTCATCATCTGCAAGGCCGACGAGGCGCAGAGCAGGACCTACCACCAGGAGATGATCCAGATCGTCGAGGAACTGCTGCAACTGCTCGGCCTGCCCTACCGCCTGCTTCAGTGCTGTACGGGTGACCTGGGTTCCAAGAATGCGGACATGATTGACATCGAGTGCTGGATGCCCGGCCGTGGTGAGGATGGTCCCGATGGTCGACCCGTGGGTGCATTCGGTGAAACACACTCGGCCTCGAGGCTCTACGACTACCAGTGTCGTCGCCTGAACCTCCGGTACCGCGGGGAAGACGGCAAGACCGTCTTCTGTCATTCCCTGAACAACACGGTGATCGCCAGCCCGAGGATCCTGATTCCGATCATCGAGATGTACCAGCAGGAAGACGGGTCGATCCAGGTGCCCGAAGCGCTGCAGCCCTTCATGGGTGGGCAGGCCAGCATCGTCAGCTGATCATTCGAAGTGCGACACGGCGTCCTTCAATCGCTGCGCCGTATCCTCGTGGTACAGGTTGCTCTTGCCGAAGCCCGGCATCGCCCCTGCCGCCTGGGCTTCCGACTGGGCGTCCTCGAAGTTGGATACCAGCAGCATCGGCGGCGGCGAGTCCGACTGGGCAAGTTGGCGAATCAAGTCGATGCCACCTGTTCCGACATGGAATGCGCCGTCGAGTTCACGGTTGACCAGCAGGACGACATCGCCAGCCAGTGCAGCATCGAGCGACGCCTGGTCATTGACCAGTTCGACGCTCGCCTCGGGCAATGCCCGCTGCACCACCGTCTTCAACATGATCGCATCCGGACCGCAGTGGCCCACCAGCATGACATCAACCATCATTCGTCCCCGTTGTGATGGATACCGTGTTGGCATCGATGGCAATCGCCGTACTGGTATTGAACTCGAAACTCCGGGCATGTTCACTGCGATCACCGATCGCCTCCGATGCCTCCACCAGCCGCGTCGTATCGATCTCGTCCACACCCAGGCCCGAGGCCAGCAATGCCTGTCGCAGACCCGTGCTGCGAATCGCCGCATTGACGGCTCGCAACGCCTGCCTCGACCACGTCGTCTCCGAACCGAACACCTCCGCAGCCTCGCGGAGCAGGGCCTCCGCCGCCTCCCGGACCAGGGGCGCATTCATCGCGCTGCGCTGGGAAGCCCCGGGCCAGAGTTCCTCGAGTACCGGGAGCACATCCCGGCGGAGCCGGCCTCGCAGTGTCGAGGGATCCTGGTTCGTTGGATCGTCCCGCCACGAGACGTCCGCCACCTGGCAGATCGACTGCAGGTCCGACTTGGTCATATCCAGCAGTGGTCGCACCAGTTCAACACCGTCACCAAGCGGTCGACGCTGCGCCATGCCCGAGAGGCCGGTTGGACCAGCCCCGCGACCAAGGGCCGCGATGATGGTTTCAAGTTGATCCTCGGCGTGGTGCGCAGCCAGGATCCATGATGCGTCACTCGTACCGGCCACGGACATCAGTGCCTCGTAGCGATGCACGCGGGCTTCTTCCCCGCCGCCCTTGGGCCGGGCATCGACCACCTGGCACGCAAGGCCCAGGTCCCTGCAGCACTCCGAGGCATGCGTCGCATCGAGATCGGCATCCTCCCGCAGGTGATGGTTCACATGGACGGGGATGGGCTGGATCCGCCACTCGGGTCGTTCAACGAGAACGCTGGTTGCAAGCAGCATGGCCGTTGAATCGACTCCACCACTGACACCAAGGACCACCGGTCCAAGGTCCCTGGTTCCACAGGCTGTTTCCAATCCCCTGGCCAGGGCGGTCACCACGTGGTGACGGCGTGCTGCAATGGGAAGGACGGCCGAGCTCATCCGTCGGGATCCCCGGGTGGAGGTCCGGAGGTGATGGTGAACTCGACTGAACCATTCCCCGACCGGAGTGTGCTCTTGTTGTAGCCACCACCGATGACCAGGTGGCGATTGCCATCATCGTCGACCACCTCCGCCGTGACGATCCCCGGCTGGTCGGTGACCTGGACGGATCCATTTTCGCAGACAAGATCGATCTCACCGGTAAAGGCCGGGCCGACCTGGCACTCGATGGAGCCGTTGGTGGCGAAGACCTGCAGTGACGGTGACATGTCGGCCTGGACGTCGAGGGTGACGGATCCGTTTGCGGTCCGCGCCCTGATGTCACTGACTGCATGTTCAATGGTGATCGTTCCATTCTCGGTATGCAGTTCCAGGACATCGGTTGGATTCGTGACGCTGATGCTGCCGTTGGTGAGTCGAGCGGTGACCGTCCCCTGCTGGTCGATGACGGTCACGCTTCCGTTGCCGAGTTTCACATCCGTTTCGCCGGAGGCGCCGCTGACGTTCACGGAACCGTTTTCGATCTCGATGAACACGCCCTCGATGTCGGGCAGGATGATCTCGAGGTGGACGGATACGCCTTCCTGGAGGTGTGGCTCGAGGTACAGCCGGCCATCATCCATGTCCGGGGTGAGTGTCGAGGCCCGCAGGAGATCGCTTGCCTCGGCCATGGAATCATGTTCCATCCAGTATTCGGCTTCGATCGAACCGGTTGGGGCAGCACGATCGACTCGAAGGTCAACAGAAGCGTTGGTCGACTTGATTCGAATGGACGAGGGCGACTCCTCGAGGGAGATCTTCTGCATGTTGGACACCAGTTGCTTGGCATCCCAGGCCCCGCTGTCACAACCCGGGAGCAGGAGCAGGAACATGCAGGCAATGAACGTACGCATCTGGAACCGTTCCCGAATCATCCCGGCACCCCAGCATGTTCATGCTCGGGCGTACATCCCACCGTATCGCCGGGGGTGACCTGGAGTGCGTCCATCGCCTCGGCCGGCAGTGTCAGGAGGTCGTCCTCGATGGTGAAGGGACACCGGACGCATCGGAAGGAGCCATCGACTCGAACACTGGCGAATCCCTCCGGTCCTTCGGGAGTACCCGCCGGGCCCAGTTTCACGATCTTCGTTGCAGCGACCAGGGGAATGGCATCACGGTGCACGCTCAGGTAGGGACCGCCGTCGAATGGATCAACTTCATCCACTTCCTCGAATCCGAGTTCCCTGAGCATGTGCAATGCGGGTGTGGCATCGGGACTGACCGCCCCGATCAACTGCCTGGCTTCCGGTGGCATCAGGGAGATGTAGATCTCCTCCCTGGGAAACAGCGACGTGATGAACTCCTTGGACGTTCGACTGAAGACATCGGCTTCCTGGTAGGAGAGATTGATGAAACGGCGACCAAGGTGTTCCCAGAGTTTCGTCTGGCAATCGTCGGTGAGCACACCCATGACCTCGGCCACGACACGTTCCATGAACCAGTCCGGGTGCAGGCCCATGAAACTGAAACGAACCCTGCTCAGCATGGACCCGAGCCGTTTCCCGTTGCCCCTGTAGGCGGAAGGGAGCACGAGGCCACCGACCTCGGTCACTCCATCGACGTCCTGCATGAGCTGGACGGTGGCCTGGACCTGCCCATCCTGGAGATCCTCGGAATAGTGCTCGTAGCGGCGTACCTTCAGGTACAGCCGCGGCCGGGCAGGCGTGCCGCGACGAGCCATGATCGCGGAGGTACCGGCCACGCTGCCAGTTTCATCATCGACGAGGACGAAGGTGAAGGTACGTTCATCAAGCGAGGCTTCGCCGTTGAAACTCTTCATCGACTGCTCGACGATTGCTCCCAGCGCATCGGCGTCCGGGGGCAGGTTGTTCGAGTGCACCGTCCTGGCCATGTCCAGCAGTTGGGAGACGTCTTCGTGGATGGCATTGCGAATGACGAACATGTCAGGCCCCGGGGTCCAGTGCATCCTCGACGATCGCAAGGACGGACGCGATGTCATCCTCTTCCAGCACGCCCACGGGCGGGAGGAATCGAAGGTGCGTAGGTCCATGGCCGCAGTAGAAGGCGACGACGCCACGATCGTAGAGCCGCTGAATGAACGGCTTCATTTCGGCGAGTTTCCCCCCGTAGGGTGTCAGGCGCATCATGCCGCCGGTTCCACCGACAAGCGGGAAGGGACATTGCGGGGTTCGGCAGGTGGTTTCGACCTCGGGGAAGTGCTGGGGGTGTCGCTGGATGAGTTCTTCGCACCCGGTCTTGAAGGCGTTGAAGAGGCGAGCGTGTCGGCCATCTTCCCCGTACGAATCACTTTCGAGCAATCGCTGGATGATGCGCCGCCCCACCGCCAGGCCGACCGTGCTTCCCAGGAACGTCGCGCTGAGGAGACCGGGATTGGGATTCAGTTCATCCGTGTAGAGCGTGGCGCAGACCTGCGTCATCTTGCCCACCGTAAGCATGTCGACGCAGTCCTCGATACCCAGTGCCTGGTATCGGAACATCTGTTCAGTACGGCCAAAGGACTGGACTTCGTCGAACCAGACGGGGATTCCCGCGGCCCGACATCGTTCGGCGATGGGACGGACGTACTCGGCAGTGGCAACGTTGAACCCACCCTCGCCCTGCACGAGTTCCATCACGATGCACGCGTGCTGATCGGGATAGCGCCACAGGAAGAGATCCAGCGCGTCCATGGTTCGCTGCAGGGACCCCTCGGGATCCTGCTGGTCGAAGAAGGGCAGGTAGTCAACCAGCGTATTCGAGGCGAGCCCGACACGGCCGCCGGGAATCTCGCTGATCTGCGACATGCTGACAGTGCGACCCATGAAGTTGTGATCGAAGGCCAGGACACGGGGCGCACCATTGCGATGTTGCATGCAGATCTTCAGGGCGTTCTCGTTGGCCAGCGTCCCGGAAGTACATGTGAAACAGTGCGCCAGGCTGGTACCCGGCTTGGCGGCCGCAAGCAGTTCCTCGGCAAAGAGCACCGCCTGTTCATTGCACTGGAGGTTGCCCTGCATGATGGTGTCACCGAGGGCTGCTCCCAGGGCGGTCTCGATGAGATCGGGATCTCCATGACCAAAGCCATGGACCCCGATGCCGGTGATCATGTCCCACTTGACGGAGCCGTCTGCCAGTTGCACCAAAGGTCCACGACCGAATCCAGAGCCCATGTATGGGTAGAAGGCCGGGCGACCCCGCATGGCTTCAAGGCGTTCCATGGCCTCATCACGTACGGGTACTCGCCCAGGATCCGCGGGTCGGACCCCGGTGATCGTCGCCTGGTGGCGTTTCAAGGCCCCTACCAGGGTTTCGATGGCCTGCTCGACATCCGGGCAGTCCACGAGTGGGTTCAGGTGTTGAGCTGTCTTGGGAGGTTCAGATGGCATGAGTCCCCCCATTCTACCGATTCAAGAAGCAGGCTGAGTCGGTTTATCCGGCGTGCGGGAGGCATGGAGGAGGGCTAGGATTCGACTGATGTATGAACTTCCACAGATAGACATCCAGGGAACACCAGCGGACATGGGCCGGCAATACGGCGAGGCCGTTGCCGAATACGTACATTCACTGCTCGAGAATCGCCTCCGGGAGGCCGAGGGGTATTTCAGCGAGCGTGGTGTTTCAAATGGTGTTGACCAACTGCAGGCCACTGGCAGTGCCATGCTCGAGGCGCTTGCCGCATGGGACAAGGCTGGCTGCGAGGAACTGGTTGCAACCGCGGAGGGCGCCGGCGTGGAGCCGTCGCTCCTGATCGCGGTCATAAATGTAACGGACACGCGTGACCTGGTGCACTTTGGTAGCACCGGTGCGGACGAAGGGTGCACGTCGTTGATGATCCCCCCCGCCTTCAGCGTTGGTGGGCAGGTACTGGCCGCCCAGACATGGGATCTCAACTGCACCGACCTGCCCAACGTGGTCTGCGTGCATCGTCGGCCTACATCGGGTCCGGCGACGGTGGCCATCACGATTGCCGGCGGGCCGACGATCCTGGGGATGAATGAACATGGGTTGTGGGTTGGAACCACGAACCTCAAGACGCGTGATGTGCGCATGGGCATCGCGTACACGAACCTGCTGCACCGGGCGATTCGCGAGCGGACGCATGCCGATGCCGCGGGCGTGATTGCGGGTGCCGACCGCATGGCGGCGCACACCTTCTGGCTGGCTGACGAGCATGGTGGGACGCAGCTTGAGACGACCTCGACGACGTGCATCACGCGGGTAATGGACGATCAACCCATCGTGCAGACGAATCACTGTCTTGCGCAGGGTCATGTCGACGCGGAGCCACCGAGCGAGAGCAGCCAGCATCGGTGTCGTCGCGCCGAGGACCTGCTTGCAGGCGGGCAGCATGATGTTGATTCGATTCGCCGGTTGCTGGCCGACCGGAGTAATGGGCTGCTGTCGATCAGTCGTCATCCGGAGGATGACGATCCCTCGGCCACGATTGCCTGCGCTATCGGCGTGCCGGGAGAGCGACGCTTCCACGCCTGCCGCGGCCCCTCGGACCAGGGCACCTGGGTGGACCTGTCACCTTGCGCCTGAAACCCAACCCCCCGGCATCGCCGGGGGGGTAGTTGTGTTGCCGGGGGTATTCACCCTAGGATCCACTCATGACTACGCCAT